>JASJPN010000167.1:0-5693 GCA_031426635.1 Polaromonas sp. | reverse complement strand
ACCTTCCCTGCGATAACGGCCTCTGAATTTTCAGCCCGCACCGTCGCTCAGCTTCACCCCGAATCGGCCAAATCACCGACCTCAGTCGACCTTGACCTCGATTTTGGTTTTGCCGTTTCAGATTTTCAAGCCACGCCACCAGCAGCGGCCATCAATGCCGTGACTGAACCTGTTGACACTTCTGATTTTGAAATAGCGTCTGCAACACCTTCGACGACCGACCTGCCAGAGCAAAGCGATGCAGCAGCCGTGGTTGCGCCCCCCCACCGCGGCGGCATGATCGAATTTGATCTTGATAACTTGTCACTCGACTTGAATGCATCAAATAATAACCAAGTTAGCTTGGCCAATGCGGTTGATGATGCTGCTGGCCCGCTGGAAACAAAACTGGCCCTGGCGCAAGAGTTTCGTGCCATTGGTGATGCAGCAGGGGCCAAAATGCTGGCGCAAGAAGTGATTGCACTGGCCTCAGGAAGTCTTAAAACCAAGGCGGAAAGTTTATTGGCTGAGATGGGCTAAATCGGATTGCAACACAACGCTTCTCCAAACAGCCCAGCCGGGGTCGCTGCCATACGGCGTACGACTGTACGAGTGGCCATGGGTATCAGCTACAACGGCCAAGCCTATGAGGGGTGGCAAAGCCAGTTGTCAGGCCTCACGGTTCAAGACAAATTAGAAGCCGCTCTGGCCAAGTTCACGCAGCACAAGGTCTCTACCTTGTGCGCTGGTCGCACCGACTCGGGCGTTCACGGCTTGATGCAGGTGGTGCATTTTGATACTGTCGTTGAGCGTGAAACCAACTCCTGGGTGCGTGGCACCAATGCCCATTTACCCACGGACATCGCCGTGCAATGGGCGCGCATTGTTCCGACAGAGTTTCACTGCCGCGCCAGCGCCACAGCGCGCCGTTACGCCTATGTGCTACTGGAATCCGCTGTGCGCCCCAGCGTGGAAGCAGGACGTGTCGGCTGGGTCTATCGCCCCCTGGATGCCGCCGCTATGCAAGCTGCAGCCACGCACCTTTTGGGCGAACACGATTTCAGCTCATTTCGAGCTTCCGCCTGCCAAGCCTTGTCACCGGTCAAAACCATGCGCCGCATCGACATTTCATGCCGGGGCGAACCCCTGTCACGCTACTGGCGCTTTGAATTTGAGGCCAATGCTTTTTTGCATCACATGATTCGCAACATCATGGGCTGCTTGCTGGTGGTCGGTGACGGCCGTCAGGCACCCGAATGGATACTCGACGTACTCGCCAGACACGACCGTGATGCCGCTGCGCCTACGTTTTCGCCCCATGGGCTCTATTTTTTGGGACCCGTCTATCCACCACAGTGGGGCTTACCGCAGCGAACCGCCGCTTTTGACTGGTTGCCTTGATTGAGCGTCTAAGTTAGCGGTCTTGTTCACGATGCACTAAGATTGACGACTATGAATTCGCCACCGTTGCCCCCTGCCCTGCCTGCCCAGCGTACCCGTATCAAAATCTGTGGCTTGACCCGTGAACAAGACGTCGATGCGGCCGTGGCAGCGGGTGCCGATGCTGTCGGTTTTGTGATTTACAAGCCCAGTCCACGCTATGTATCACCTGAACGTGCAGCGGAACTTGCACGACGCCTTCCTCCCTATGTCACACCCGTTTTGCTGTTTGTCAATGAAAGCGCTATTAATATAATAGCAGCATGTGCTTATATTACACCGGCCATCGTGCAATTTCATGGTGATGAATCGCTAGAAATGTGTGCTTCCATCCACCGCACCTTCATCCGCGCCGCGCGTATTCCCCTGGGGTCTGACGCAGCGAACTTTGACCTTGTAAAATATGTCCAAGATTATTCACTTGCCCAAGCTATTTTACTCGACGCCCATGTCGAGGGTTATGGCGGCGGCGGAAAAACATTCAATTGGTCACTGCTTCCAACAAACGTCAACGCTCACCTCGTCTTAAGTGGTGGGCTGAACGCTGCCAACGTGACCGATGGCATTTTGCAAGTCCGGCCGCGCTGTAAAACGCTGGCCGTAGACGTGAGTTCTGGCGTCGAAATGTCTGGCCCTGAGGGCAAAGGCATCAAAGACGCCAACAAAATCCATCAGTTTGTCGCCGCCGTACGTGCAGCAGACGAACAAATGAATAGATTAACAGGGCAGTCCGGCCTGTCGATTCAGGGCACTGCTCTCACTTAAGTTTAAAGAACAACATCATGTTTGACTATCAACAACCTGACCCATCCGGTCATTTCGGCATCTATGGCGGCAGTTTTATCCCCGAGACGCTGACGCACGCCATCAACGAGCTCAAAGACGCTTACGCCAAATACCAGCACGATCCTGAATTTTTAGCGGAATTTCATTACGAGCTCAAGCATTTTGTGGGGCGCCCCTCCCCCGTTTACCACGCAGCGCGCATGAGTCGTGAGCAAGGCGGGGCACAGATTTTCCTCAAACGCGAAGATTTGAACCACACCGGCGCGCACAAAATCAACAACACCATTGGTCAAGCCATGCTCGCCAAACGCATGGGCAAACCACGCGTGATTGCCGAAACCGGTGCCGGTCAACACGGCGTCGCCACCGCCACCATTTGCGCCCGCTACGGCTTGGAGTGCGTGGTTTATATGGGCAGCGAAGACGTCAAACGCCAAAGCCCGAATGTCTACCGCATGAAGCTGCTCGGTGCCACCGTGGTGCCCGTTGAAAGCGGCAGCCGAACCCTGAAAGACGCCCTCAATGAAGCCATGCGCGACTGGGTCGCCAATGTAGACAACACGTTTTACATCATTGGCACCGTGGCAGGTCCACACCCTTACCCCATGATGGTGCGTGATTTTCAAAGTGTCATCGGTCAAGAGTGTTTGACCCAAATGCCGGAAATGCTGCCCGCGTTGGGCTGCAAAACGACCCAGCCCGATGTGGTGGTTGCCTGCGTCGGCGGTGGCAGCAATGCCATGGGCATCTTTTACCCTTACATCACGCATGAAAACACGCGTCTGATTGGTGTAGAAGCGGCAGGCGAAGGCTTGGACAGCGGCAAGCACTCGGCCTCGCTGCAATACGGCAGCCCTGGTGTGTTACATGGCAACCGTACTTATTTACTGCAGGATGACAATGGCCAGGTCACCGAAACGCACAGCATCAGCGCGGGGCTGGATTACCCCGGCGTCGGCCCCGAGCACGCTTACCTGAAAGACATAGGCCGAGCGGAGTACGTCGGCATCACCGATGAAGAAGCGCTGGCAGCGTTTCACTACCTGTGCCGCACCGAGGGCATCATCCCGGCACTGGAGTCCAGCCATGCCGTGGCCTACGCCATGAAACTGGCCAAAACCATGCGTCCTGATCAATCCATTTTGGTGAATTTATCAGGCCGCGGTGACAAAGACATTGGCACGGTGGCTGACTTGAGCCATGCCGATTTTTATTGCCGACCCAGTTGCCAAGGCCAATCAGTCAAAGGCAGTCAAGGCAATCAGGCGAATGAGCAGATCGTGAAGGTGCTGAAATGAGCCGCATCAAAGCTACTTTTGCCGCTTTAAAAGTCCAAAACCGGGCAGCATTGATCCCCTACGTCACTGCGGGCTTTCCTTTCGCCGACATCACCCCTGAGTTGATGCACGGCATGGTGGCCGCTGGTGCGGATGTGATCGAGCTGGGCGTGCCCTTCAGCGACCCGTCTGCGGACGGCCCGGTGATTCAAAAAGCGGGCGAAAAAGCACTCAGCTTCGGTATTGGTTTGCCACAGGTGCTGGAGATGGTTCGCGTTTTTCGTCAATCCGACAACCGCACACCCGTGGTGTTGATGGGTTACGCCAACCCGATTGAGCGCTACGATCAACGCCATCGTCAACCCCTTGCAAAAACGGGCATGCACAGCGCATTTATCCGGGACGCGGCGACAGCTGGCGTTGACGGTGTACTGGTGGTGGACTACCCGCCAGAGGAATGCGAAGCGTTTGCCGCAGAACTCAAGGCGAACGACATGGATTTGATATTTTTACTGGCTCCCACCAGTACCGATGAGCGCATGGCACAAGTCGCCCGCATCGCCAGTGGCTATGTGTATTACGTCTCTCTCAAAGGCGTCACAGGTTCCGGGGCGCTGGATACAGATGCTGTTGCGGCCATGCTTCCGAAGATTCGCAAACATGTCACGGATATTCCCGTTGGTGTAGGTTTTGGTATTCGCGATGCAGCCACGGCACAAACCATTGGCAAATTCGCTGATGCGGTGGTCATTGGTAGCAAAATCATCACCTTGATAGACAATCAGCCTAGAAACCAGGTGACCAGCGTCGCTAGCGAATTTTTAAGCGGAATTCGGGCTGCTTTGGCATCCAGGTAAAAAGACAAGTTTAAGAGGACACGACCATGAGCTGGCTAGAAAAACTACTTCCACCCAAAATCCTGAAATCCGACCCAGCAGACCGGCGCAGCATTCCAGAAGGTTTGTGGATCAAATGCCCCAGCTGTGAAACCGTGCTGTACAAAGCCGATTTAGAGCAAAGCCAAAACGTTTGCCCAAGCTGCGGCCACCACCTGCGCATTGCCGCGCGCGCACGGCTCAATGCCTTCTTGGACGCCGAGGGCCGTTATGAAATTGGTCAAGAAGTCTTGCCGGTGGATGCACTTAAGTTCAAAGACAGCCGAAAATACACCGAACGTCTGAAAGAGGCCTTGGAAAACACCGGCGAGACCGATGCCCTGGTAGTGATGGGCGGCTCCGTACACAGCATCAATGTGGTCGTGGCGTGCTTTGAGTTCGACTTCATGGGTGGCAGTATGGGCAGTGTCGTGGGCGAGCGTTTTGTGCGCGGCGTACACACGGCGATTGAACAAAAAGTACCCTTTATCTGCTTTACCGCAACTGGCGGCGCACGGATGCAAGAGGGCTTGCTGAGCTTGATGCAAATGGCCAAAACCAATGCCTCTTTGACACGTTTGGCAAAGAAAGGCCTGCCTTATATCAGCGTATTGACCGACCCGACCATGGGCGGCGTGAGTGCTGGTTTTGCTTTTGTGGGTGACGTCGTGATTGCCGAACCCAAAGCCTTGATTGGCTTTGCTGGCCCTCGGGTGATTGAATCGACCGTGCGCGTGACCCTGCCAGCGGGTTTTCAGCGGGCTGAGTTTTTGCTGCAAAAAGGCGCCGTAGACTTCATCTCCGACCGCCGTGAGCTGCGCAAAACCATCGCCAATGTCTTAGCGATGCTACAAAGGCAGGCTGCAGACGCGGTCGTTTGATTATCGCAGTCGCTCGATGAGCCCACGGATGGCGTGCTGCACCGTCAACGCACGCACTGTCGCTCGATCACCTTCAAAATAGCAGTGCTGCGTTGTAGTTTGCCCGTTGACGCACCATCCCAGCCAGATGGTGCCGACCGGTTTATCCACACTTCCACCACTTGGCCCGGCAATCCCGGTGACCGCCACCGACACCTGAGCCGTTGAGTTCTTGATGGCTCCATGCGCCATGACTCCAGCGACCTGCTCGCTGACCGCACCGTATTGTGCAATCAAGGCAGCATCCACACCCAACATGTCAGTTTTAGCAGCATTTGAATAGGTCACAAAACCCCGATCAAACCACAGACTGGAACCCGCCAAATCTGTACATGCTGCTGCGATGAGCCCGCCAGTACAACTTTCTGCCGTAGCCAGCATGCACTTATTTTTAAGCATCAAATCAGCCAGTAGCC
>JASJPN010000166.1:1947-3372 GCA_031426635.1 Polaromonas sp. | reverse complement strand
ATGGCTCCAGTCGGCGTATTTATTGCCCAATATGTACGCTAACGCACAGTAGCGTGCGTGGCATCTTTCTACGATCACATCATTCGTAAGACAAATGATGCGGATCATCCGCAAGAAAGAACCCATGAACCCGATACTGAGCCTCATCAAATTCCCGCTTGGATTACTCCCGGCTCTTTTAATCACCCTTCTGGTCGGCTGCGGTGGCAGCAATCTTGACCCGATTTTGGGAAGCGATGGGGGTAACACCTCCTCTCCCGTGACGGCGCAATCGCCCGGAACGACACCCACGGGTGGATCCACCACCACCACGGCATCTACCGCCATGACACCCACACCACCAGGCACGAACGCCTCTATTTTGGGCTCTGCGGCAGGATTTGGTGTCTTCGGTGGTGGGGCCGGTGTCACCAACCAAGGCATCAACACCATTGTCAACGGCCATCTTGGCTCCACTGCCGCGTGCACACTGATCACCGGCTTTCATGACGCGTCCAATGTGTACACGGAAACGCCTCTGAATATTGGCGGTGTCAACGGTAGCGTTTACTGCGGCCCACCCGCACCCGGAACCGTTGCGACGCTGGCTATCGCCACCCAGGCGCGGGCTGATGCGCTCAACGCTTACAACACCCTCGCAGCCATGCCACCAGGCACTGACCCTGGAGCGGGTCAACTCGGTGGCTTGGTTCTGCCACCTGCCGTCTACACCGCTGCCGGGGGCACCTTTGCCATCACCAGCGGTGACTTGACGCTGGATGCACAAGGCAACAGCAGCGCGTCCTGGGTCTTCCAAAGTGCATCTGCACTGACCGTGGGTCTCAGTGCCACACCACGCCGCGTGATTTTGATCAACGGGGCACAGGCCAACAACGTTTTCTGGAAAGTGGGCAGTGCCGCCCGTATTGAAGACGGTAGCACCATGATGGGCACCATCATCGCACCGGCTGGCATCACCATCTCGACCGCCGGGCAAGGCATTCAAACCACGCTGGTCGGACGCGCCCTCAGCCTCACGGCGTCGGTGACCATGGTCAACACCACCATTGTTGCTCCGTGACCCCTGCGGCACGCGCCTTGCCCATGTCCTGAAACTGACTGAAAGAACCCCATGAAAACCATCCAAACCCTGCGCTTGTTGAGTCTTGCCGGATTCGGCTCCCTCCTCGCCGTCACCGCCTTCGCGCAAGATGGCAGCTACTACTACGGCGGCCTGTCCGTCGGCCAATCGCGCGCGCGCATCGATGAAGAGCGCATCTCCGCCAGACTGCTTGCCGAAGGCGCCAGCCAAACCAGCATGACCCGCAACGAGCGCGACAACGCCTACAAAGTCTTTGCCGGTTACCAGCTCAATCGCCACTTCGCTGTCGAGGCTGGCTATTTCAACCTGGGCAAGTTCGGCTTCACCTCCACCACCGTGCCTGC
>JASJPN010000166.1:0-1847 GCA_031426635.1 Polaromonas sp. | reverse complement strand
GTTTATTGACACGCAAGCGCGCACTTATCGTGTTTATGTACGCTAACGCACAGTAGCATTTATTGCATCTTTTTACGATCACGTCTTCAGTAAGTCAAATGATGCGGATGATCCGCAAGAAAGAACCCCATGAAAACCATCCAAACCCTGCGCTTGTTGAGTCTTGCCGGACTCGGCTCTCTGTTGGCTGTTACAGCCGTCCATGCACAAAGTGACAGCTACTACTACGGCGGTGTAGGCGTTGGCCAGTCGCGTGCAATGGTTGACGACGAAGCTGTTGCCGCCAGATTGCGCGCTAATGGTGTCAACCCAACCAACATCAGCGTCGACGAGAGCGATACAACCTTCAAAGCTTTTGCCGGTTACCAGATTAATCGCAACTTTGGTGTCGAAGCTGGCTATTTCAACCTTGGCAACTCCGGTTTCACCTCTACCACGATGCCTGCCGGCACTTACAGCAACCAGCTGAAGATTGACGGCGTCAATCTTGATTTGGTGGGTACATTGCCACTGACAGAGAAGTGGTCAGCACTTGCCCGCGCTGGCGCACAGTATTCAAATGTGCGCACCGATTCCAAAAGCACAGGTGCCGTCACGATTCCCAGCGCAAGCCAGAGTGATAAATCCTTCAGCTACAGATACGGTCTGGGCATTCAGTACGAAGTAAACCAATCCTTGTTTGTGCGCGCTGAAGCTGACCTCAACCGTGTTAAATATGCCAGTGGTGACCGCGGTAACGTCTGCAATTACTCCGTCAGCCTGGTCATCCCGTTTGGTCGCACACCCGCACCCGCACCCCGCGTCGTAGCCGCCCCCGTTTATGTCGCACCAGTGCTTGCCCCTACGCCCGTGGTGGTTGAAGCACCGGTCGTCGTGCCTGTCCAGACGCCGCCGCCGGCACCAGTCTACGTGGCGCCCTCTCGTCCACTCAAACAAGACCGCAACTAAGTACCCAGGGTCCCGCGTTGACGCCTCCCAAACAAGGTATCGACGCACGTTCGACACGGCTAGCCAGCACCTACGTAATTTGCAACTGATCCCGTCTTGTGGTCAACTTGCCTGACGAGGTGATTTGATGAGCTTGTCTTTACGTTTCGTTTTGCCGCTGCTGCTGGTTCTGGCAGGCATCGCCTACGCCGTCGCGCCGCTGGTCGACCAATTGACCCTTCGCTGGTTCGTGCGCGATATCGAGATCCGTTCCTTACTGATCGCCAACGCCATTCAGGAGCCCCTACAGGAACAACTTGCTGCCGGCAAGAAAGCCAAGATCGGGGAATTTTTCAACCGCATCACGCAAGACGAGCGGCTCTATGCGGTTGGCTATTGTGCCGCGCCGACGGGCACCGTTTTAGCCAGCCGTTCACTTCCGGCAGAAATTCGTTGCGCCAATCTCGACCGCTGGGAAAAACCCGGTGACCACCTGCTGCCGAGCGCCCGGGGGCCTTTGCATGTAGCGGTGACGCCGATGGTCAGCGAGGCAACGCCAGCGGGCCGCTTGGTTGTGGTACATGACATGAGCTTCATCACCCGTCGCAGCGAGGAAACCAAGCGCTACCTGTTTTACGCCTTTATGGGGCTGGCGGCCGTGATCTCGCTGATCACGGTGATCATTGCCCAGCTGTCGTGGCGCGGCTGGATGGCCGGCATGCGCTCCCTGCTGCGCGGCGAGGGACTTCTGCGCCGGCCGGAACTCGATGTTCAGCCCAGCCCGCCCGGCTTCAAGCCCATTGCCCGCGACCTGCAGCGGCTGATTCGCGAGCTGGAAGCGGAGACGCGTACGCGGGACGAGAGCCAGGTCACCTGGACGCCGGAGGCTCTGCGCACCATCCTGCATAGCGAACTGAGCG
>JASJPN010000165.1:13403-14808 GCA_031426635.1 Polaromonas sp. | reverse complement strand
AAAGCGCTGTACCCCAAGCTCCTGCAAGCCAAGCAAGCGGCTGATTTGCACACGCCGAGCTTCAACCAGCGCGTTGCCTCCGAAGTCATGCAGGGTGGTTTTTTAGAGCGCCATGTGCCGATGATTCGCGCCCTGTACAAAAGCCAGCGCGACGCGATGCTGGCTGCGTTGGCGCGCGAGATGCCGGTCACCCCGGGCAACCCTGACTCGAGTGTGACCTGGAATTCACCTGACGGCGGCATGTTCCTCTGGGCGCGCCTGCCCGCCGGCATGAGCGCGGTCGAGCTGCTGCCCAAAGCGGTCGATAAAAATGTCGCTTTTGTCCCCGGCGCGGCGTTTTATGCTGATAACGCCGACCCGCGCACGCTGCGCCTGAGCTTTGTGACGGCCAGTGTGGCGCAGATCAACGCGGGTATCAAAGCGTTGGCCGATGCCATCAAAGAGTTTGCTGCAAAGTGAGGGCCGGCTTGATGGATCGCCCTTTCAAACAAGTCGATGTTTTTACAGACACGCCGTATTTAGGCAATCCGTTGGCTGTGGTGTTGGATGGCACAGGGCTCAGCGAGGCAGACATGCAGGCCTTTGCGCGCTGGACTAATTTGTCGGAAACCACGTTTTTGCTGCCAGCAACCCAGCCCGAGGCAGACTACCGTGTGCGTATTTTCACGCCCGGTGGTGAGTTGCCGTTTGCCGGTCACCCCACGCTGGGCAGTTGCCATGCCTGGCTGGAAGCAGGCGGAAAACCCAAGACTGGCTTCATCACGCAAGAGTGCCAGGTGGGCTTGGTAAAAATTCAAAGTAGCGGCAATGCGTTGGCATTTGCCGCCCCGCCGCTCAAACGCAGCGCCCCCAGCGCCGCCCAGTTGGCGCACGTTGCAGGCGCGCTAGGCCTTCAATCGCAGCAGATTGTTGTCGCGCAGTGGCTCGACAACGGACCCGTTTGGCTGGGGCTGCTGCTAGACAGCGCAGACACCGTGCTGGCACTCACGCCAAATCATCTGGCGTTGAAAAATATAGGTCTAAAAGTGGGTGTGGCCGGTGTATATGTTGACAGAGCAGCTACACAATTAATAGCAAAATCAAGTCGGGAAGCGCGAGCTTTTGATATGAATTCGTCAAGCTCAAACCAGCCTGCGGAGACGGTTGATCTGGAAGTGCGCGGTTTTGCAGCGCCGCTTGGTGTGAATGAAGACCCTGTCACAGGCAGCTTGAACGCTGGTTTGGCGCAGTGGCTGATAGCAGATGGTTACATGCCTGAGAGCTACATCGTCGCCCAGGGCACTTGCCTGGAGCGCGCTGGCCGCGTCAGTATCAGCCGCGATGCCAGCGGCCAGGTGTGGGTCGGCGGAGCGGTGGTGACCTGCATCGATGGTATGGTCAGGTTATGAAAACACAAATAGATCAC
>JASJPN010000165.1:6488-13303 GCA_031426635.1 Polaromonas sp. | reverse complement strand
AAGGTCAAAAATGACACTGTAAATAAACGCTGGTTTGACATGGATGACGCCGCGCTGCAAGCAGCTTACGACGCGATTGGGTTGACCGGCATCAAGCTGGAGGAAGGCCAGGCCAATATCGTTGCCACGTTGCATACGCCAAAAGGTGTGGTGCAACTCCATAGCCAAGGGATTTAAGGGGGGCGGGGGGCGGCTAGCCGGTGCAGGGTTGGTCTGCCCTGTCTTTGTCGTGACTGGCTCTTGTGCGGCGCTCCTTCATAATCCCCCGCATGGGCAATCTCTACCTCGTACGCCACGGCCAGGCTTCGTTTGGTGCGGATGATTACGACCAGCTAAGCGAGCTGGGCCACCAGCAGGCCGAGCGTCTGGGTGCGTATTTCAAGCAAAAAAACAGGCGGTTTGATGCGGTGTTGACGGGCACGCTGCGCCGCCACACGCAAACCTGGCAGGGCATCGCCCAAGGCGCGGGGTTCAGCCATGAGCCGCTTCAATGGCCCGGTTTAAACGAGTATGACGGCGCGGCGGTGATGGCAGCAATTCACCCCCACAAGCTGGACAAACCCGACACGCCAGAGAAGTACCGCCAGCACTTTCGGCTGCTCAGGGACGGTCTGACGCAGTGGATGAACGGCGTCGTCAGCCCCCAGGGGATGCCCAGCTATGACGCGTTTGCGCACGGTGTGGTCAGCGCACTTGACCATGTGCGCAACAACCACCAGGGAGATGTCCTGATGGTCTCCAGCGGCGGCCCGATTGCCACCGCCGTGGGCCATGTGCTCGGCACCACGCCCGAGACCACGATTGAACTCCATTTACGCCTCCGCAACTGCTCCGTCACCGAATTTGCCTTCACGCCCAAACGTCACATGCTGGTGACGTACAACACGCTGCCGCATCTGGATGCAGCGGAGCACGCCGACTGGATCACCTACGCTTGAGCTTGTTTTGCGTCATGACCGTGCCAGCTAATCCAGTCTAGGCTGCTGCACCAGCGTTGACAGCGGCAACAGCGCAATTTCTTGCAGCAACAGCGCCAATTGCTGGGCGGCGGCTTCCACCAGCGCCTGACCTTTTTCAGCTGTGGCTGCCGCTGCATTTCCCGCTGCGCCCTCTGCGTTGTAATCCTGCATTTGCCAGCCAAATTTGGCGCTTTTGCCGTTGCCCAAAATGGGGAACAACTGCGCGCGGGTTTGACTGGTGGAGGGGAAGTTTTGCGCTTTGCTCATGCTGACGCATTGCGGTTTGAGCGCCAGCATCATCGAGGTTTCCATGTCACCGGCATGGATGCCAAAGCGCTGCTCCTCGGCGGAGAACGGATCTGCCGCATCGCCCAGCGGAAGGGCGTACCAGCTGGTGCTAAACACCATCATGTCATGGTGCGCACGCAGCTCACGCGCCACGATGTCCATCACGCCAACCTGTCCGCCGTGGCTGTTAAAAAGCACCAGCTTTTTGATGCCACTACGGGCCACGCAAGCCCCCAGTTCGGTCCAGACGCGAATCACCGTTTCGGGGCTGAGGCTCAAGGTGCCCGGAAAGCGCAGGTGTTCCGGGCTCAAACCCACTTGCTGAGTCGGTAAAAACAGCACTGACAGAGTGTTTGGCAAGTGCGGCAGGCAAGCGGTAATCACACCATCGACCAGCGTGGTGTCGACTGAGAGCGGCAAATGCGGGCCGTGCTGTTCAATCGCGGCGACGGGCAGCACAGCGATAACGTCGGTCGACGCGCCAGAGGCGATGCGCCTGGCAAACTCATCGGTGCTGAGGTCGGCCCAATAACGTGAAGGTCCGCGTGATGAAAAGGTCATGGCTCAATCTTAGTACGGTTGGGTGATTTTAAGAAACTGCGGCCAAATGCTGTTCCTGCCGGTGGCTCAGTGGCTGCTTTGACCTGGCCTGTGGCGCAGCACGCGGTGGCAACACGCCTTGCAAGGCAAGCGGATTGGCGCGCGCGCCGCTGGCAACGTAGTCGGCCAAGAGCGTGGCTTGCACCTGTTTAGCGTCCAGCTGGCGCTCAGTCGTCAGATACCTATAAAGCGCATCGACCAAGGCCTCGGGCGTCAAGCCGCTGGTTTGACCTGAGCTTTCCCATAGCCAGTCGCTGAAAGCCATGAAGGCCCAAAAAGGTGAAGAAGAGGGTGAAGGAGCATCTAGCAGCACAGCCATCGTTTGCCCAAAGCGTCCCGAATTGGCCACCAGGTCCCAATAGCGCGCCAGCCGCGTGAAACGCTGCATCTCCAAGGCGCTGACTGCGCCGGTTTGCTGAACCTGGTAGGGCGGCAACGGGTCGTAGACCATGCCGTGTTCGAGCGTGTGGCGTGCAATCGGCGTGCCGCGCAGGCGCTTCAAGATGCCGAGCTGAATTTCATGCGGCTTGAGTGCGTACAGGCGGTCAAAACCGGCGCCGAAACTCGCCAAACCCTCGCCGGGCAGACCAAAAATCAGGTCGGTGTGCAAATGGGCGTTGGATTCATTCACCAGCCAAGCCAGGTTGGCCACGGTTTTGTCGTTGTCCTGGCGGCGCGAAATGCGCTGTTGCACTTCGACGTTGAAGCTCTGAATGCCGACCTCAAACTGCAACACGCCGGGCGGGAACCGGGCAATCATGTCTTTCAGGCGATCGGGCAGGTGGTCGGGGATGACTTCGAAATGGACGAACAGGTCTGCGCTGAGTCGGTCGAGGAAGAACTGCAAAATCCGCACCGAGGCGTCAATTTTGAGGTTAAACGTGCGATCGACAAACTTGAAGTTGCGCGCGCCGCGTGCGTAGAGCGTGGTCAGTTCGTCCAAAAACAAATCCAAATCAAACGCCCATGCGGTTTTGTCGAGCGAACTGAGGCAGAACTCGCACTTGAAGGGGCAGCCGCGCGAGGCCTCGACGTAGAGCAGACGGTGCTTCAGGTCGGCATCGGTGTAGTGCGCGTAGGGCAGGGTGATGTTGTCCAGGGGCGGCTGTTCACCGGGGATGACTTTCATCAAAGGCTGGGGGCCATGCAAGAGCGCGCGGCACAGTTTGGGAAAGCTCACATCGCCCCAGCCGGTGATGACATGGTCGGCCCATGTGACGATTTCTTGCACCAGCGTCTCATGGCTCACTTCGGGGCCGCCGAGCACGATGCGGATGTCGGGGCGCTGGCTTTTGAGCAGCTTGACGAGCGCGCAGGTTGGCGTCACGTTCCAGATATAAACCCCAAAACCGATGATTTTTGGCCCATGGTGAGGAAGTAAAAGGAGCAATTCAGCCGCCAATTCTTCGGTTTTGCGCGCAATGGTGAACTCGCGCAGCACGGTCTGAGGCTGCAAATCACCCATATTGGCCAACAAGTAACGCAGCCCCAGCGAGGCATGGATGTACTTGGCGTTGAGGGTGCACAGCACCACGCTTGGCATGGCGCTCGTGTGAAGGATGGGGAGAGTTCTAGCCATGCCAGTATTATCGTGACTTAAGCAGGCTCTGCAAAACCCAACCCGTTCGGGCTGAGCCTGTCGAAGCCCTTTGACATTCGAATCTGCGTTTTCATTCACATGCGACCCCGTAACTCCACTGGCGATTCCTTCTTTGCGTGGGAAGGCGATGTCCTGGTCGTCAACATTCTGGGCAAACCCAGTGCCTCCAAAGATGCCATTGGCAAACCCAAAGGCACGCAGCTCAAAATCAGTGTGACCGCTGCACCGATCAACGGCAAGGCAACCGACCACATGGTGCGGTTTTTAGCGCCGCTGTTTGGTGTGCCAGTGTCACATATCGAAGTTGTCTTTGGCCGCGAAAACGTGAACAAGCAACTGCGCATCACCGCACCCACCAAACTACCCGCCGTGTTCCAGCAGCAGGAACTTTACTAACTTTGCGTACTCATACAGACCCATGACCATCCTACACCCGCTGCGATCACCACTCAAAACGTTATTTGCTATTATTTTTATAGCTTCTCAGGCAGTAAATACACTGGCTAGTGCCCAATTTGTCACTGAAAAAGGCACAAAACCAGTGACCTCGGTGGTGACCACCGAGCGCGTGCGCGCCGAGTTGATGGCACATGCGCCGCAAGGGGTGGTGGTCAACAGTGATGACAAAATCACCCCCAACACAGTCTGGGTCGGTTTGCAGTTGGCGCACCAGCCGCAGTGGCACACCTACTGGAAGAATGCCGGCGATTCCGGCTTGCCCACGCAGTTGCAGTGGAGTTTGCCGGTCGGTGTCATGGCGGGCGACATTGCCTGGCCTGTGCCGCAAAAAATCCGCATTGGCAGCCTGGCCAACTACGGTTACGAGGGTACGGTGCTGCTGGCGGTGCCACTTACCATCACGCCTGCGTTCAAACCGTCGCCGCTGAACAAGGGCCTGGACATCAAGCTCAAGGCGCAGTGGCTGGTGTGCAAACTAGAGTGCATTCCCGAGGAAGGCGAATTTTCCCTCAACATCCCCACCAATGTCTCGACCGCGATCAACAGCGCGGCGTTTGCAGCCGCGCTGGCGGCGCAGCCCAAGCCGCTCACCGGGACCAGTCAAGTGGCGGTGAAGGAGTCATCCATTGCCGTCACCGTGACCGGCTTGCCCGTCGCGCTACAAGGCAAAACGCTTGAAATCTACCCCGAAACCTCAGAAGTCATTGACACCGCCGCCACGCCCGCCCAGGCCTGGCAGGGCGATGTGTGGACGGCGAATGTGCCGCTGTCGAGCCAGCGCGGCCAAAGCCCGACGGTGATGCCACTGGTGTTAAAGGTCGGCGACCAGGCTTGGCGCACCGAGGCCGTGGTGCAGGGTGCCTGGCCCGCCGTTGCGGCAGCGGCGACGGTTTCACCGGCTTTGACAGCTGCGCTGGCGGCGAACCAAAACGCCAGTCTGACCGCCCCCGCAGCCAACCTGACCCTGTTTGCCGCCTTGTTGGGCGCGCTCCTGGGTGGTTTGATTTTGAACCTGATGCCTTGCGTGTTTCCGATTTTGGCCATCAAGGTGGTGGGCTTTACCCATCACGTGACGCGCCACGACCGCGCCGCGCATCGCAGCAACGGCCTGGCCTACCTGGCCGGGGTAGTGACCTCGTTTGTCGCCTTGGGCGTGCTGGTCCTGAGCTTGCGAGCTGCGGGGGAGCAGCTGGGATGGGGCTTTCAACTGCAAAACCCGGCCGTGGTGGCGGGTTTGGCCGTGTTGTTCACGGTGATAGGCATGAATTTGGCGGGGCTGTTTGAATTTGGCCACGTTTTGCCCTCTGGTGTTGTCAGCGCGCGCGCCAAGCATCCCGTCATCGACTCGTTTTTGTCAGGCGTGCTGGCGGTAGCGATTGCCTCGCCGTGTACCGCGCCGTTCATGGGCGTCTCGCTCGGTTTTGCGCTGGGTCTGCCCGCAACGCAGGCCTTGCTGATTTTTGCGATGCTGGGCGTGGGTATGGCGCTGCCGTATGTGGCGGCCAGTTTTATACCCGCCGTGGCGCGCATGTTGCCCCGCCCGGGCGTGTGGATGGATACGTTCAAGAAATTCATGGCTTTCCCGATGTTTGCCACCGTGGTTTGGCTGGTGTGGGTGCTGGGTCAGCAAAGTGGCATCGACGGCGCAGGCGCGCTGCTGATACTCTTGGTGATGCTGTGCATGGTGCTGTGGGCGTTCACGCTGGCAGGGCGAGCGCGTCTGGTTGTTGCTGTTATTTCTATAGCTGCACTGACCTATTTAATATTGGATATCGGCCAAAACGTGATCAAAATAGCAGATACACCAAGCGCCCAGGCCGCATCTTCATCTGAAACGGGGGAGCGCTGGCAAGCCTGGGAGCCCGGGCGGGTCGATCAGATTTTGGCAACGGGCCGGCCGGTTTTTGTCGATTTCACCGCCGCCTGGTGCGTGACGTGTCAGGTCAACAAAAAAACCACCCTGACACAACCCCAGGTGCTGGCCGACTTTGCTGCTAAAAATGTGCAACTGTTGCGCGCCGACTGGACCCGACGCAACCCCGCCATCAGCGCCGCTTTAGAGCAACTCGGGCGCAGTGGCGTGCCGGTGTACGTGCTGTACGCGCCTGGCCGTGCGCCGGTGGTGCTGTCTGAGGTGCTGACGGTCGAGGATGTGCGTGCGGCGGTGGGCAAACTCTGAACTTTAAAAGATGAAACCAGCCCACATGCTGCACATGTTGCAAACCTGCCGCACCATCGCCGTGGTCGGTTTGTCGCCCAACCCGCACCGCGAGAGCTTTGGGGTGGCGCGCTACATGCAGGCGCACGGCTACCGGATCGTGCCGGTCAACCCGGTGGCGGCTGCCTCGGGGATGCCCATTTTGGGTGAAAAAGTGTATGCCAGCCTGAGCGAGGCCGCTCTGTTTGAAAAGATTGATATGGTCGATTGTTTTCGCAACAGCGTTGACATCCCGCCCATCGCCGAGGAAGCCATCAACATAGGCGCTAAAGTGCTGTGGATGCAACTCGGCATTGAGCATGAAGCCGTCAGACTTCAGGCCGAGGCCGCCGGCCTGGCGGTGGTGCAAAACCGCTGTTTGTTGATTGAGCACAGGCGGCTGGCGCACTTGCTTTAGATCATAATTTAGACCACAAGATCGAACGCGCAAGCCTGCGACAATATCGCCTATGACCTCCCTCATCACCAACAACCCCTTTAGCCACCTCCACAACCCCAGTTTTTTGCAAGCCTGCATGCGCCAAGCCAGCGATCACACCCCTGTGTGGTTGATGCGCCAAGCAGGGCGCTATTTGCCAGAGTACCGTGACACCCGCGCCAAAGCGGGCAGTTTCATGGGCTTGGCAACCAACACCGACTATGCCACCGAGGTGACGCTGCAACCCCTGGAGCGCTACCCGCTGGACGCGGC
>JASJPN010000165.1:1285-6388 GCA_031426635.1 Polaromonas sp. | reverse complement strand
GGCTCGGATGACTACCGCCACGTTAAAACCATGCTCTACAGCCGCCCCGACCTGATGCACCGCATGTTGCAAGTCAACGCCGACGCCGTAGCGCTGTACCTCAACACCCAAATTGAAGCTGGCGCGCAAGCGGTGATGATTTTTGACAGCTGGGGCGGCGTGCTGGCTGATGGTGCGTTTCAGGAGTTCAGCCTCGCGTACACCGCCCGGGTGCTGGCGCAACTCAAACGCAGCCATGAAGGCGTCGTTATCCCGCGCATTGTCTTCACCAAAGGCGGCGCGCTGTGGCTAGACGAGATGGGCGCGCTCGATTGCGACGTGCTGGGGCTGGACTGGACGGCGAATCTGGCCAAGGCGCGCGCCAAGGTGGGCGGCGCAGTGGGTGGCCCAGGAAAGGCGCTGCAAGGCAACATCGATCCCAATGTGTTGTTTGCCCCGCCCGCCGCGATTCAAACCGAGGTGGCCAAGGTGCTGAACAGCTTTGGCCAGCCCCATCTTGATACCACCACCACCGGCCCGACCCACATTTTCAACCTGGGCCACGGCATCAGCCAGTACACCCCCCCTGAACATGTAGCCGTGTTGGTAGATGCGGTGCATGCTTACTCGCGCAAGATGCGTTTGTAGTGCGTTTGTCATGCGTATGGGCGACCGCTTAGCATAAAGCGAGCCAAAATCATGCTTTCGTGATCCGACTTATTCACAAAAGGGTGTATCTTGATACATACTTTTAAAATCGATGGCAACATTTGCTACAAAACAAATAGCAGAGCTAACTCATTGATTCGTAAGGAATTTATTTTTTGCTCGATTTGTGGGCAATTTGTCTAAACCCTTGATATATGCGGGTTTAGCACGTTCTCAGAGGACATATCAACAAAGTTATCCACAGAAACTGTAGTTTGCCTTCTGCACCCATACAAATCAAAGACTTAGCATCGTTTCTTAAATTAAATAGCGACCTTACAACCTGTCATGCCAGCCGTCACACAAGCCGCACAGGCCACAGTCGGGCCGGGCCCCATTCGCTGCAAAGCCCTGATTCTGGCCGCAGGCCGTGGCGAGCGCATGCGCCCACTGACTGATCACACGCCCAAACCGCTGCTACCCGTGCGCGGCAAACCTTTGATGCAATGGGCGATGGAGGCGCTGTCGCGAGGCGGCTTTACCCATCTCGTGGTAAATACGGCGTGGCTAGGGGAGCAGGTTGTCCATTATTTTGGTGGTCAAATTGACCTCCAGCCGGCGCATTATTTGTCTTGTTCGCTATTAAAAAGTGAGCAAAATAGCACACTTCAAACAGCCACAGCGCATATCCTCTATTCGCATGAAGGACGTGATTTCGGTGGCGCGCTAGAAACCGCTGGCGGCATCGTCCGTGCGCTACCCATGCTGTGTGATGCCAGCGCTGACGACGTGTTCTGGGTACTGGCAGGCGACGTGTTTGCGCCTGATTTTGTGTTCTCTCAGGAGGCGGTAGCGACATTCCAGGCCAGTGGCAAGTTGGCCCATATCTGGTTGGTGTCCAATCCAGAGCACAACTTGACAGGCGATTTTGGACTTCAAGCCGATGGTTTGGCACTGAATCAGGTGGCTGACGGCGAGCCAACCTACACCTTCAGCACCATCGCGCTGTACCGCAAGTCCTTGTTCGCGCAGCCTTTTTGCGATATTCCAGCGGGCAACCCCAGCGGCGTGAAAGTGGCGCTGGCTCCCTTGCTTAGAAAAGCCATCGCACAGGAGCGGGTGAGTGCCGAGTTGTACACTGGCACGTGGACGGACGTGGGTACGCCCGAGCGCCTGGCGCAGATCAACCAAACACAGTCGAAATAAGATTCAAATCACCATGTCTACCGTTACAAACGCCATCTATGCTCAGCGCCGCGCCCGTGTCGCAGCCGCCCTCGGCGCTGATGGCATGGCCATCATCCCCACCGCACCCGAGCGTCAGCGCAACCGCGACAGCGAATTCCTGTTCCGTTTTGACAGCTATTTTCATTATTTGACGGGTTTTACCGAGCCTAACGCCACACTGGTCATCACGACGGATGCCGCAGGGCAGGCGCAAACAACCCTGTTTTGTGCTCCCAAAGACATGGAGCGCGAAATTTGGGACGGCTTTCGCCTCGGCCCCACGGCCGCGCCACAAGCCTTGGGTGTGGACGTTGCCTATTCGAGTGCTGAATTAGACGCCGTGTTGCCCAAATTACTGGAAAACAAGTCAGCGGTGCACTACCCCTTTGCCACCCATGCGGGTTTAGAGACGCAGGTTGACGGCTGGCTCAGCAAAGTCCGCGCCCGCGTGCGCTTCGGGGCGCTGTGCCCACAGACGCAGCGCGATGTGTGCAGCGTGCTCGACGAGATGCGTCTGGTCAAAGATGCCAGCGAACAAGCCACCATGCGCCGCGCCGCGCAGATCAGCGCCGGTGGCCACATCCGCGCCATGCAGCGCTGCGCGCAGATGCTGCGTGCCGGGCAAGACGCGCGGGAATACCATTTGGACGCCGAACTCTTGCACGAGTTTCGCCAGCAAGGTTCGCAATATTCGGCCTACGCATCCATCGTTGCCGCCGGTGCCAATGCCTGCGTGTTGCACTACCGCGCCGACATGGCTCCTGTGCGAAGTGGTGAGCTGGTGCTGATTGACGCCGGCTGTGAACTCGACGGCTACGCCAGCGACATCACCCGCACCTTCCCTGCCAATGGCAAATTCACCGGCCCGCAACGCGCTTTGTACGACCTGGTGGTCGCCAGCCAGGAGGCCGCCATCGCCGTAACCCAGCCCGGCGCGCGCTTCACCGATCCGCACGAAGCGGCTGTCAAGGTTCTGGCGCAAGGCATGCTGGATGTGGGCTTGCTCGACAAAAACAAGGTCGGCAGCCTGGAGGACGTGATCGAGAAGCGCGCCTACTTCCCCTTTTACATGCATCGCACCGGCCACTGGCTGGGCATGGATGTGCATGACTGCGGCAGCTACGTCGAGCCGTCCGAGTCCGGCCAAACCAGCACGCGCAAAGACCCCCTCAGTGGCGAGATCATCCTGGACCGCCCCAGCCGCATCCTGCGCGCCGGCATGGTCTTGACCATCGAACCCGGCATCTATGTCCGCCCAGCCGCCGGCGTACCCGAGCAGTTTCACAACATCGGTATTCGGATCGAGGACGATGCGATTGTGAACGACGGCGGCTGTGAGCTGATCAGCCGCGGGGTGCCGGTGAAGGCCGATGAGATTGAAGCGTTGATGCGTGAGGTTGTATAGCTAAAGCAAGTTTTCAAAGTACAAGGGCGTACTAGACAACCATCTACGCCAACTGTGATGCGAGTCTTTTTATTTTCACAAAGAGGGCGTTCACTAACGCTGCCGCCAAAATTTTGTAATTTTTTCCACAAAATAATGTAGAATTTACCCCATGGACGCCATCCTTTCCTCCCACAGCATCGGCATTTCAGACTTGCGTGAATCGCCTGCACGTGTGTTTGAGCAAGCCGCTGATGATGTCGTGGTGGTGCTTAACCACAACCGGCCAGCGGGTTACATCGTGTCCACGCAACTGATGGCGCGCATTCTTGACCGGTTGGCTGACCGTGCTGTGACTGACAAGGCGCGTGATCGGTTGGTCACGCTCGCAACCGCTCGAAAAATCACGCTTGATGAGCTTTGAGTTAGCCATTTACCCGGAGGCTGAGTGTGAATGGGGGCGGCTGGATGAGGCAGTAAAAAAGCGCTTCAAGCAAAAGCTGCAAAAAGAAAGGCTGATTCAGCCCCGCGTTGCTAAAGACGCGTTGCATGGTTTGTCCGATACCTACAAAATCAAAATCACCATCCCGCAATATCGCTTGGCGTACCACGTTGATGATGCAGCGCAGTTAGTTATCATTTTGGCAGTGAACTCGCGCGATGACGTGTATGAGCTGCTGCGTGGGCGGTCGTTGTGAGCGTGACCCTACTGCAACAACTCCAGGCAGGTCAGTTAGCGGGTACCCAGCGGCTTGATCTGTCCTGCAACCTCGCCGAGTTCCCGCGCGAGATTTTCGATTTAGCCGATTCGCTGGAAATTCTCAACCTCTCGGGTAACGCTTTGTCGAGCTTGCCCGATGATTTGCCAAGGCTGCACAAGCTGCGCGTCATTTTTTGCTCGGACAACCCATTTACCGAGCTGCCCGAGGTGTTGGGGCAATGCCCAAATTTGACGATGGTGGGTTTCAAAGCCAACCAGATTCGCAGCGTCTCGGCGGCAGCCTTGCCCAAAAATTTGCGCTGGTTGATCCTGACCGACAACCAGATCAGCGCACTGCCACCAGAGATCGGCCAATGCGTACAACTGCAAAAGCTCATGCTCGCTGGCAATGAACTGGCGCATTTGCCGCCAGAACTGGCTGCCTGTACCCAACTGGAACTGCTGCGACTCTCGGCCAATCGTTTAACGGTCTTGCCAGATTGGTTGCTAGCCATGCCACGTTTGGCTTGGCTGGCCTTGGCGGGTAACCCCATGGCCGATAGTTGCGAGGCTGCTCCCGTGAATCAGCATATGCAGCGCATGGATTGGAAAAACATCACGCTTGGCAAGCAGTTAGGCGAAGGTGCTTCGGGTGTGATTTTTCAGGCTGATTGGCACAGCCTTGACCCAATCAACGAACCCATGCCGCGCCAAGTCGCCGTCAAACTGTTCAAAAGCGCCCTTACCAGCGACGGCCTGCCGCGCAGCGAAATGGCAGCTTGTATGGCCGTTGGCAGGCACCCCAACTTAGTCGGCGCTCTGGGTCAAATTAGCCATCATCCAGCGGGTACGCAGGGTTTGGTGCTGCCCTTGATACCGCCCAGTTTTACCAACCTCGCCAGTCCGCCCAGCCTGGCGTCCTGCACCCGCGACATGTATGCCGATGGCATCACGTTCAGTCTTCCCACGCTACTTGGCATCGCACATGGCGTAGCGCGTGCTGCACGTCACCTGCACGGTTGCGGCATCATGCACGGCGATTTGTATGCTCACAATATCTTGCGTAACCCCGAGGGCGATGGTTTGCTGGGCGACTTTGGCGCAGCGTCATTTTTACCGCAGCACGATAACGACACGGCACCGGCTTTGCAGCGCCTGGAGGTGC
>JASJPN010000165.1:0-1185 GCA_031426635.1 Polaromonas sp. | reverse complement strand
TTGTTGGTGGCGCGCTCGATGTGGGCCCAGGCGCGCTGCAAGCCATCGAGCCCAATGCCATCGGCGGGCGGGTTGAAGGCGGGCGCCATGAAAGTTTCCATGCAGTGCGCAATCGCATCCATGCCGGTGGCGGCGGTCAGCCGGGGTGGCAAGCCGAGTGTGAGTTCGGGGTCGCAAATGGCAGCTTGGGGCACCAGATGCCAGGAGTGAAAGCCGAGTTTGCGGTGGTCATCGACAATGATGATGGCGCCACGCGCCACTTCGCTGCCGGTGCCGCTGGTGGTAGGCACGGCAATCAAGGGCGCGACGCGCTCGGTAATCAAAGCTGAGCCGCCCTCAATGGTGGCGTAGGTGGTGAGTGGGCCTGCGTGCGTCGCGGCAATCGCCACGCCCTTGGCGCAGTCGATGGAGGAGCCGCCGCCCACCGCAATCAAGCCATCGCAGTGGTTGTTTTTATAGATTTGTGCAGCGGCTCGCACGGCTGCTTCGGTCGGGTTGGACGGGGTTTGGTCAAACACAGCCACTGTCATGCCCGGCAAAGCATCCAGGGCTTGTTGCAAAATGCCTGCTGCTTTGACACCAGCGTCGGTGATGATCAAGGGGCGGCTGATGCCCACGCGCTCGCACTCTTGTTTGAGCAGTTTGATCGCACCACATTCAAACTGAACGTGGGTCACGTAATAGATATAGGCCATGGTGGTTTTCCTTAGATAGCTATTAGACTCGAAACTTCGCGTTTTCTCTCTTACGCTTGGTTGGACCTTGATCACACAAACGACTGCAATGACCTCACAAGATCGCACCCCCGACTTCATTCAACTGCACTTTGACGATCAAGCGGCCGTACGGGCGGAGTTGGCGCACGGCCTGCTAGCGGCAAACGCCTACACCTCACCCAAGTATTTGTACGACGCGCTGGGTTCGCGTCTGTTTGAAGCCATCACCGAACTGCCCGAGTATTACCCTACCCGCACCGAGGCGGCGATTTTTGACCAGTTTTTGCCAGCCATGGCGGCAGCCGTTGGTGCAGGTCATAGCCTGGTTGATCTGGGCGCTGGCAATTGCGAAAAAGCCGCGCGTCTGTTTACCGCCCTGCAACCCGCACGCTATGTGGCGGTGGATATTTCGGGTGATTTTTTGCGGCAAGCCTTGAGTTGCCTGCAACGCCAGTTTCCAGTTTTGCCG
>JASJPN010000164.1:23510-27754 GCA_031426635.1 Polaromonas sp. | reverse complement strand
CAGCGGCCACTCGGGGAACGTGTTGGTCGAGAAGCGCTGGTGCACCAGGCCCAGCGCCGAAACGCATCGCTCATCGGCCAAATCAAGAAAGTAAGTACCCACTTGGTCAGCCAGGAGCAAGCCCTTGTAGACCACGGTGCGGCTGGACATGCTGGGCACGTAATACTCTTTGCTGTGCGTCAGCGTCAGGTTTTGGATGTTGGCACTGGCGGTTTTGCGGATGACGTAGAGCTTTCGCTCCAAGGCGTCTTGCACAATCACATTGTTGCCACGGCCAATGAAGACCTGGCGCAATACCGGCTCTTTTTCGCGCACGGTGGGCGACATCGGCATGTCGCGGTTGACTGGCACATCGCGCCAGCCCAGCAGCACCTGACCCTCGGCCTTGATGGCGCGCTCCATCTCCTGCTCGCAAGCCAGCCGTGAAGCGTGCTCTTTCGGCAAGAAGATCATGCCCACACCATATTCGCCCGCCTGTGGCAGGGTGACTCCTTGCTTGGCCATCTCCTGGCGATACAAGGCATCGGGCAACTGGATCAAAATACCTGCACCGTCACCCATCAGCTTGTCCGCACCCACCGCGCCCCGGTGATCCAAATTTTCCAAAATTTTGAGCGCGTTTTTGACAATATCGTGTGATTTTTTGCCCTTGATATGCGCCACAAAGCCCACGCCGCAAGCATCGTGCTCGTTGCCACCGGCGTACAAGCCGTGTTTGGTCAAGTGCGCGACCTCTAGCGCGTGCGCCTCTGCCTCTGTGACGGACACAGCAGCGGTCAAGGAAATGGATGGAATTTGGTTTGTCATGGCACAGTCTTTCAAAATCACTCTAAAAATGCGGCGTTCGTTTTGTAACGCGGGAGATGATTTTACTGCACTGCAACAGCCATGCCAACACTTTTAATTAGGGTCAGATTCTAATTAATACCCGACAAGAGTGCAATTGTTTTAATTGGGGCCACATTAAATGTGCTACTTATATTTAATAGCTAATAAATCAATAAGTACGAGGGGTACCACTTAAAACAGCCCTCTCACTTGATGCTTACTGCCCCATCCACTTCAGCAATTCACGCATCTTGGCTTCAGAGCCTGTGTCGAACTCATTGATGCCAATGCGCTGAAGCACCTCTTGTCCAGCTTCTGTGCTGGGCAAGGCCAGCAGCTCTTTTTGCACCGCT
The DNA here is from genome assembly GCA_031426635.1 of Polaromonas sp. GTDB lineage: Bacteria > Pseudomonadota > Gammaproteobacteria > Burkholderiales > Burkholderiaceae_C > Aalborgiella. Next base: position 26,573 of record JASJPN010000164.1, on the reverse strand, counting down.
GCAATTTGATCAGGTCGAATTTTGCTGTAAGCCACCAACGGAAAATAGGGTTGCGTCACGCTCTTGTGCAAGATGCGATAAACGCCGTCTTTTGCACCTTCTTTCTCTATCTTTTTGCCGACAGCAGAATATGAAGCAATCGCGCCCACTTCAGCAAATTTATTGTCCAGATAGAAAGTCACCGCCTGCTGCTCGCGCACATGCTGCACCTTCTCTTTACTCAGGTCAATGCCTTTGTTGCGTAACTCTGTTGTGCAAAAGCGCGACATGTAGGACACTTTTTCGGGCATGACAATTTTCTTTCCCTTGATGTCGCCCAATGTCTTTAACGGCGAATTTTTCGGTACAACAATCAAGCACTGTCCGTCAGGTTTGGCACTGGCCACGTAGCTGTAGGCATTGTCACGCATACCGCGCGCTGGGTAGTCGCTGGGCCGAGCCATGACGAAGGCGTACCTGCCGGTTTTCAAGCCCTCTTCAAGCGTGCTGAATTCACGGACAAAAACCACGCTCACCTTGGCTTTCACCCCTTTGCCTATCGTATCAGCCAAGCCTTTGTACTTGGCAATCACCTGGGCATACTCCAAACCGCCCGAGGTGCCTTCACTCACGGCAAGAACCAAGTCCTGAGCTCGCGCCGACACCGATACTGTCAAACCAAGCCAGACAAGCATCAAAGCCACGTATTTTTTCATTATTTCGTCTCTATTCTGTTAGGGGTTTCGTTGGCAACAATGATCTCAGCTCGCTGGCTCAGATGCAGGTTGATGCAAAGGGACAAGGGGTTACCTGCCAGCTTCTATAGCTTACAGGCAATAACGCACAGCACCCACCCAGACTTACCCCTATGTCGATCAAAATTATTATTCTTTGCTCGATTTTTTAAAAACGGAAGGCCTCCCCGCAGCCGCCATGCTGACACGTCGATCGGTGAGATTTTGCAATTCCGCCACAAATTGGGGCGAACCCAGCGCCCAGCCGCGCAAGACGGCGTCGGTCAACGCCGTCTGCTGCCCCGCGCTGATGCCGCTGCGCACCATGCTCGCGTAGGCGGCTTCGCGCGCAAACGGCGTGTTACCCAAGCCCCAGACCAATGGGTGCGGCGTAATGAGCCTGTCCGTCCTGCGGCCCACATAATGCGCGTGGCTGGACCACGGGTAGTCCACCGCCTGCGCCGCCGTGGCGATGAGCCCCGCGCGCACCGGGTTGAGGTCAATGTAGACCATACAAGGCAGCACATACTGCTGCGCTTCAATCACCGTCGATTTGTAGCGCCCCTCCCACAATGTGCCCGTGCGACCCTGTGCAGCATTGAACCAACGCACATAGCGCCGCCCCACCGCCTGCATCATCTGCGGCAAACCATCGGCGGTGTCAGGCGTGGCCAGCAGGTGAAAGTGATTGGGCATCAGCACATAGGCGTGGATGGCAACCTTGAACTTTTGCGCGTTCTCATGCAGCAAATCAAGCATGGTTTGGTAGTCAGCCGGAGTCGCAAAAATGGGCTGGCGGTTATTCCCCCGCTGGATGATGTGGTGCGGGTAGCCGGGGAGAGTGAGGCGGGAGAGTCGGGCCATATGTGTCAATCAAGATAGCGATGGCACCATGACAATTGGATTCTGACCCCTATTCATTTACAGCAGCGCTTTCGGCAGCTGGTACTGCGGTGCCCCCATCAGATCGATGCCGCAAGCCAAGTTGTCCAGCCAATCCATCAGCTGGCCAATCGCCGCGCCTTTGAGCGGCGCGCCATGCTGTGGCACGATCATGGAAATATCGAGTTCGCGCACCATACGCACCCAGAGTTTGAGAATTTTGTTGCTCACCATGTAGCGCTTATGGAACGCCTCCATGCCCGGCGGCATGATGCTGAGGTCGGTGATGAACTGTGCTGATGCTGCGCCACTGAGCATGGAAGCGCCCAAATCACCCGTAAACAAAATCTTGCTGACCGGGTCATAAAACTGAAAATTTCCTTCGGAGTGCATGAAATGCGCAGGCAGCAGCCACAGCTCGGTCTTGCCAAAAGGCAGTCGGCCGCCTTCGTCCGGGATGCCAATGATGCGGTCCTCGGTTTTGCCAATCTTGCAAAAATGCGGTGCAAATCGCGCCCACAGCTTGGAAATAACCAGCTTGGCCTGGGTCGATGTCATCCACCGGTCCAGCGAGGCAATGATGTCGGGGTCAGCGTGCGAGGCGATGATGTAGTCCAACCGCTGCGGCGCGATGTACTTGCGCATCGTCAGGCTCAACTCGTTGTAAGTCATGTTGCCACCGGGGTCCATGATGACGCCCTCTTCGTGATCCACAATCAAAAACTGATTGGCTTGCACCGCCCCGCCCTCGTCTTCGACCAGGTCGGTAAACATCACACAGCAATGGTTGGGGTCTTTGTAAAGCTCAAGGGACATGGTGTGGGGGGGGCTGCGGTAAGTAAGGATGAGGACGCGCCCATGACGAGCGAAAGCTGGCTTCAATTATGACGGGAATGTCAGCGCACAAGCAGCGGCCGAGTTGACATAAATCAAGCTTTAAGCATTCAAATGTTTTTTAATTTGCTATGTTATTTATAGCTAGTTAGTCAATAAATACACCGGCTATATCCATATTCATTACTATTTTTCGTGCTATTTACTCAAACCAGCTTGAACCGCGTCTCCAGCAATTCATCGAGTCCGAACTGCGCCAGCACCTCGCGTAAGTGCGCGGCAGCCCCGGCCTTCTTCTGCCCCGTGTATTTCGCCAGAATCAGCTCGTTCTTCATGCTGTGCTCCCAACCGACCAGTTCAGTCACGGTGACCTGGTAGCCGCAGGCCTCCAGGTACAGGCAACGCAGCACGTTGGTGATTTGGCTGCCCAGCTCGCGGGTGTGCAGCGGGTGCCGCCAGAGCTCGGCCAACGGTGTCTTCGCCACAGCCAGGCCCCGGTTTTGGCGTAACTGAGCCGCCACTTCGGCCTGGCAACAAGGCACCAAGACCATGTATTTGGCGTGTTTTTGCAGACCAAAAGCGATGGCGTCGTCGGTGGCGGTGTCGCAGGCGTGCAAGGCAGTGACGATGTCGA
>JASJPN010000164.1:0-23410 GCA_031426635.1 Polaromonas sp. | reverse complement strand
TTGAGCAGTTCGATGGACTGGCCGGGACGAATTTCAGGGATGATGGCAGCGCTCACGGGTTCCGCTGTTTGCTTCGTTTTTGTGGTTTTCATGGTTTGGTTTGGACGGTGGCATCCACACCCAAATCCGCCCAGCCTTGGCGACCCAGGCGCTGCATGGTTTGCATATTGGCCTCAAAAATCGTCTCGGCTTCGGGGAAAGCCGCCACGGCTTGGTCAATGCTGGCTTCGCGCAGCAGGTGCAGCGTGGGGTAAGGCGCGCGGTTGGTAAAGTTGGTGATGTCGTCCACCTCGGTGCCCGCAAACTGGTAATGCGGGTGCAGGCTGGCAATCTGAATCACACCTTCCAGCCCCATCTTGGCCAGCAGCTTGTCGGCTTTGCTCAACAAGTCATTGAATTCCAGGAAATCTTGCAAGCACTTTGGCGCTATTAAAAGTGTAGTATCTGAGTCAATGGATTCACCGGATACAAGCGAATTTAGCTCTTTTTTCAGATCAATGAGCAAGTCTGCCGCCGTGGTCGCTTCGCTCACGGCGTAGTGAATCAAGCCTTTGACATGCACCGCCTTGGCAAAGGGGCACAGGTTGAGCCCGATCACGGCGCGCTCCAGCCAGCGCTGGGTGTCCTGGATGATGGTTTCTGTCGAGGTCATGCTGGCTGGTCCATGAATACTTGCCTACCGGGAAATAATTGACGTCCCGTCAAGCGCTCATGCTCACGCGCGGCAAAGCGGTCGGTCATGCCGGCAATGTAGTCAGCCACTTCGCGTTGCAGGACATGCGACGCTGCCTCAGGACCTGGATTGTCAGCGCGTGAAGCGAAATCAGCCTGCATTTGAGCCGAGTCATGGCAATAGGCATCAAACAGTTCGACCACGATGTTCTGCGCCCGCTGGGTAGTTTCCAGCACTTGGGGGTGGCGGTACAAATTAACGAGCAAGAACCGGTTGAGTTGTGTGCTTTGTCCATGCATGTCGTCGCTAAACTGAACCAATACACGGCTTTGACGCACTTGCTCCACGCTTTTGGGTTGCACCTGAGCGATATTTGCCGTCGTCGCCGCAATCACGTCATAGACTTGCGCGCTGAGCATGCGGCGAATCGCCTCGTTCAGCAGGCGGCGGCCTGTGAGCTGCGGGTATTGGCTCAGCGTCTCCAGCCGATAGGTTTCAAACAGACGGCATTCACGCAGTTGCTCCAGGCTCAGCAGGCCAGAACGCACGCCGTCGTCAATGTCGTGGGCGTTGTAGGCAATGTTGTCGGCCAGATTGCACAACTGCGCTTCCAGGCTGGGCGAGCGTGTTTGCAGGGCCGAACCAGAATGATCCAAAAACCGCTGCGCCACACCGCCGGGTTCGCTTGCTTCAATGCGTTTGGCGTTGGTGCGGGAGCAATGTTTGAGGATGCCTTCACGGGTTTCAAAGCTTAAATTCAAGCCGTTGTACTGCGGGTAGCGCGCTTCCAGGTCGTCCACCACGCGCAGGCTTTGCAGGTTGTGTTCGAAACCGCCGTAGTCTTTCATGCAGCCATTGAGCGCATCTTGTCCGGCATGACCAAAAGGCGTGTGGCCGAGGTCATGCGCCAAGGCGATGGCTTCGACCAGGTCTTCGTTGAGTTTGAGCGTGCGTGCAATCGAGCGCGCCAGTTGCGCCACTTCCAGTGAATGCGTCAGCCGGGTGCGAAACAAATCGCCTTCATGGTTCAAAAAAACCTGGGTTTTATAGACCAATCGCCGAAACGCCGTGCTGTGGACGATGCGGTCGCGGTCGCGTGCAAACGCGGTGCGGGTGGGCGCAGGCGGCTCGGCAAACCGCCTGCCGCGTGACTGCGCGGGGTGACAGGCGTAAGCAGCCAAGCTCATGAATTAGCTGCAAGCATCGATCACTTCGCGCACCAGTGCATCAGGCGCGCTGCGCACTATCGTCTGGCCGGGCTGCTCAATCAGGATGAATTTGATCTCGCCTGCTTCGGCTTTTTTATCGACCCGCATCAGCTCTAAATAGCGCCCTGCGTTGTCTGTCGTACCGTCGCTGCTACCCAGTTTGGGAGCGACCGTGGGCAGACCTGCTTTTTTGATCAATGCTGTCAAACGAATCACAAACGGCAAATCAACCAAGCCCAAACGCTGGGACAAATGCGCCGCCATCACCATGCCACACCCCACAGCTTCACCATGCAGCCACTGGCCGTAGCCCAGGCCAGCTTCAATGGCGTGGCCAAAGGTGTGGCCAAAATTCAAAATGGCACGCAGACCGGCCTCGCGTTCATCTTGCCCGACGACCCAGGCTTTGATCTCGCAACTGCGTTTGACGGCATAGGCCAGGGCGGCCGGATCGCGCGCCAGCAAGGCATCCATATTCGCTTCAATCCAGTCAAAAAACGCCATGTCGGCAATCGGGCCGTATTTGATGACTTCGGCCAAGCCGGCGCTGAGTTCGCGCGCCGGCAAGGTGGTGAGGGTACTTAAATCACACAGCACCAGTTGCGGCTGGTAGAACGCACCCACCATGTTTTTACCCAGCGGGTGGTTGATGCCGGTTTTACCGCCCACCGACGAATCGACCTGCGCCAAAAGCGTCGTCGGCACTTGCACAAAAGGCACACCGCGCATGTAGCTGGCTGCGGCAAAGCCGGTCATGTCGCCGACCACGCCACCGCCCAATGCAAAGAGCGTGGTCTTGCGGTCACAGGAATGACCGAGCAAGGCATCAAAAATGAGATTCAGGGTTTCCCAGGTTTTATAGGCTTCACCATCGGGCAAGACGATGGTATGGATGGTCTTGTAGCTCCCCTGTAGTGCAGCTTGCAGACGTGCTGCATAGAGGGGTGCGACCGTGGTGTTGCTGACAATCACAGCGACGCTGGCTTTTGGCAGGCCTGCAAAAATGCGCGCATCATCTAAAAGCGATGTGCCAATGCAGATGGCGTAGCTCCGGTCCGCTAAATCGATATTGACGATGTGTGAAGGCAGGGGTGTTGCGCTGGAGGTCATGCCGCCATTTTAAGTCAGTGCGCGCAGTGCCGTCAGTGAGACTGGATCACCCCAGCGAGTTCGAGCTGCATCACGACCATGTTGAGCAAGCTTGCCGCAGAAGGGCGAGCTACTTCAACCACAAAATGGGCTGTCTCACGGTACAAAGGATCACGCACCGCATACAAGTCGCGCAGCCGTGTCAATGGGTCATCAACTTGCAGCAACGGGCGATGGGTGTCGTGCCGCAAGCGGCGAAAGATTTCGTCGGGTGGCGATCGCAAGTACACCACGTGGGTTCGTTCATGCAAATGCTCACGGTTGGCGGGCCGCAGCACGCTGCCCCCGCCGGTGGAAATCACGCCGCTGTGGCTTTGCGTGACCTCGTCGATGACGGACTGTTCGATATCGCGAAAGCTGGACTCGCCTTCGCGCTCAAAATACGCTCTGACCGAACAGCCTACGCGCTGCTCTATCAGCTGGTCAGTATCCAAAAAGGCCAAGCCCAGGCGCCGGGCAAGTTGCCGTCCGATGGTTGATTTACCAGAGCCTGGCAACCCTACAAGTGCGATCCGTACCACGACAACTCACAAAGCTCTTAGCGCGCAATCGCTCTGTCTGTGATCACTTTGGGGGTAATGAAAACCAGCAGTTCACGTTTTTCCGCTTTGAGTGTTTTGGTCTTGAATAAATTACCAAACAAAGGTACGTCCCCTAACACGGGTACCTTGGTGACATCTTCAGTTTCTTCCAACAAAAAGATACCGCCAATGACCACCGTGCCGCCATTTTCGATCAACACTTGGGTTTTGATGTGCTTGGTGTTGATGGCGACACCTTGCGGGGTGGTTTCGCCACGGCTGTCTTTGTTGATATCCAGATCGAGAATGATGTTGCCTTCTGGGGTGATTTGCGGTGTCACCTCCAATTTCAGATTGGCTTTGCGAAATGCCAGTGAAGTTGCACCACTGGCGGTCGCCACTTGGTATGGGTACTCTGTGCCTTGCTCAATCAGGGCTTTGGTTTGATCGGCAGTCACAATGCGCGGACTGGCGACTACTTTACCCTTGCCGTCGGCTTCAAGTGCGGAGAGTTCAAGATTCAAGAATCGCCCCGCCACACTACTAAACAACGAAATACCTAAAGCGGCAGGGTTGTAAGCGTTCAAACCGACAGCCGCCAAGTTCAAAAGTTGGGAGTTGACATTGCCAGTCGTTTCGCCGGTGGTAGCTGACACTGCGTCATAGCTGCCTCCGAACGCGATGCGAGTGCCGCCGTTAACGCCTTTTAAGAATTGTTGACCCGCACTGCCACCGCGAATACCTGTTTGGTCACTGCCCCCCCATTTCACCCCCAAGGATTTACCAAACGTATCAGCCGCTTCAACTATCCTGGCCTCAATGAGTACTTGCCGGTTGGCAACGTCCAGTTTGGCGATCAAGGCTTGCACTTGTTCAAGCCGAGAAGGTATGTCGGTGACGAAAAGCAGATTGGTACGCGGCTCGGCAATCACGCTGCCACGTGAGGACAATAGACCGCGTGAAGAACTGGCAGTAGCGCTACCGCTGGGCTGCAATTGAGCCGCAATATCTCCCGCTTTGGTGTAATTGAGTTGAAACGACTGCGTCACCAGGGGCTCAATATTTTGGATGGCAGCCTTGGCTTCAAACTCCTGCTTTTCTTGAGCCGCGAGTTCATCTTTGGGTGCAATTCGCAGAACATTGCCTGTTTTGCGCATTCCCAGGCCTTTGGTTTGCAAAATAATGTCCAGGGCCTGATCCCACGGCACATCCTTCAGGCGCAAGGTAACGGCACCGGTAACAGAGTCAGAGGTGATGATGTTGAAGTTGGTGAAGTCAGCAATGACTTGCAACAAAGACCGAATTTCAATATTTTGAAAATTCAAAGACAATTTTTCACCATTGAATCCCACACCTTGCGTGAGTTTTGCAGGATCTATTTTTTGCTGACGCACCTCAATCACGAACTGACTGTCGCTCTGGTAAGCAGAATGTTCCCACGCACCCTTGGGTTCAATCACCATGCGCACGCGGTCGCCGGTTTGAAATGTTGAAATAAACTGCACAGGGGTGCCGAAATCTGCCACATCCAGACGCCGACGCAGGCCTTCAGGCATGGTGGTTTTTAAAAATTCAACGACCAAATTTTGACCTTGCTGGCGAATATCAACACCGACTTGGTTGTTCGCCAAATCCACCACAATACGACCCGCGTTATCAGCGCCACGGCGAAAATCAACATCCTTCAAGGCCAAAGTATCCCGATTGAGGTTTTCAGCAAAAACGGCAACGGGTGCCGCACTGGACGAAGCCGCTGCCACCGCATCCAAAAACACCAACACAGATTTCCCTTGTAACTGCGTTCTGTAGCCAACTGATTGCTTTAAATTGAGCACCACACGGGTACGCTCACCAGCCTGGATGACATTGGCTGAACGTACATTGCCTTGATTGATATTGACGGCGGACTGAACTGAACCACTGCCCACATGGGGCAAATCTATGACCACGCGAGCAGGGGATTGAATAGAAAAACCGGCTGGCGGCACCGTCAAAGCTTGCGACAAATCAATTTTGATCACTTCCACGCCAGACTGCGTCGCACTGGTCACTGATTCAATGACGTTTTGAGCTTGTGCCGCCAGTGACGAGCAGCCCAAAGCCATGAATAGCGCCACATGACGTGCCGCGTGACGCAAAGACCCGCGCATAGGTTTAGACAAAAATTCACTCATGGATAATTGTTTGTATTTCATTTTTCTTTCGCTTGCAGTTGCAAGTTCACTTTTCGCTCGGTCCACTCACCCGCCGCATCTTGCGCAATCTCGCGTAAAACAATTTCCGAGTCCGTGATTTCTGTAATCCGTCCAAAATTCTGTCCGACGTAATTGCCAACTTTGACCTGATACAGCAATTTATCCACGCGTACCAGCCCAACCAGAACCTTATTTTTATTCAAGCTTCCCACCATCTGCACAGCATCCAGCGGGAAACTTTCTAGCGCCTCTTTTCTACGCGCTAACTCTGGCGAGATCAAGGCCAAATTGGCCGCGGATTGAGATGAGTCTTTCCTCAACGCTTGCAGTAGTTTTTGGTTGTTAAAGGGCTCCATCGCCGCCATTTGTTCGTAGGCTTGCGGTTTGAATTTTTTTGGCTCAGCAATCGGTGTAATTCTGGCTGGCGTGTTGGCACGCTGCGTGACCATCCACTGTTGCAACTCATCGTTTTTCGAACCAAAACATCCTGATGCAAGCAACACAACAGGCAGCATCACCATCAGAAAAACGGGCATCTTTAAGCTCACTTTATTCAAGCTCATTTTTTGCCTCCGGCTTCTTTCGCCGCTTTTGCTTTTTGCTGCACCGCAACCTCGTCTGCATCTAGATACCGAAACGTTTTGGCTGTTGCCTCCAATGCCAACACGCCATCGCGCCCAGATACCGGCGCCAACGCCAAATTATTGAGCGTGACAATGCGAGACAAATTCGCTACATCCGAAACAAAAGCACCAATATCGTGATAACCACCAGTTACCTTGACTGCAATCGGGAGCTCAGCATAGTATTCTTTAACATTCACCTGCCCCGGTCTGAAGAGTTCAAATTGCAAGCGGCGACCAATACCAGCCTGGTTAATATCTGAAAGCAGTGCATCCATTTCAGATTTGCTGGGCAGCTGTTTTTCAAGTTGCGTCACGTATTGCAACACTTGGACACGTTGCTTTTTCAAGGCTTCAAGATTGATGGCTTGCGCCAGTTTTTTCGTGTAATCTGCACGAAGCGTGACTTCTGTGGCTTGGTCAGCGATCAATTCATCATTGGAGCCACTTATCCACAGCAGCCAAAGTGCCATGACCGTTACGATGGTGACGATGGCATATGAAAGATATTTCGGCAAGGCTTGCCACGAACCGGGATCATTGATGTTGATGCCCTGAAATTGGGCAACAGCGGATGCCTGTAGCTTCGCAAAGTCAATATTAACAGGAGATTTGATCGCCATAGTTGTTCTACTCAAGATTTCGCAGGTGCTGGCGCCACGCCAGCGGCCGTCGCCGGAACCACCGATTTTTTGTCTTCAGTTAATTTTTTGAGTTGCACGCTGACGACAAAATTTGATACTCGACGCTGATCTTTCGGGCTTAACGCGGTCATGCCCGACACAATTTCAACCAATTCCGGCTTTGTCACATAGGGATTATTTTTAGATAAATTTCGCAAAAGTTCAGCCACTCTCTCATTGGACTGCGCCGCCCCAGTCAAAGAAACCAACGGGCCCTCTTGCTTCATACTTTTAATAAAAACACCGTCTGGCACTTGTTTCACGAGTTCATTGAGTAAATGCACGGGCAAGTTGCGTTCAGCCTGCAAGTCCTCCACCGCTTCTTGACGGGAGCGCAATCCAGAAATTTCTTTTTGCAAGGAAGCGACTTCTTTGATTTGCATATCCAAGCGCGTATTCTCGGTTTGCAAACGTGTATTTCTGGACTGCTGATCGGCAATTTGCAATTGGAACCAGACGAAAACGAAGCCTGCAACCAGGCCGCCCAGCAATGCAGATGCGGCCATCGACACAAAAAACGACTCGCGCCTCTTTTGCTTGGCGACTTCACGGTGGGGTAAAAGGTTAATCAGTATCACCCTAAAAACCTCCGCATCGCCAAGCCACAGGCCGTCAAATAGGCTGGTGCTTCACTGAGTAATTTTTTTTCACGCACACCGTCTGACATTTTCATCGCTTCAAATGGATTGACCACAGCGCACGGGAAAGAAGTTTGATCCGTCACAATTTTTGCCAACCCGACAAATAAAGGCGCATCTCCCGAGAGCATGATGTAGTCCACGCTATGGTGCTGTGTACTGGTAAAAAAGAACTGTAGCGCGCGCCCAATCTCATGACTGATACCTGCAACAAATGGAATCAGCACGCTGTCTTTGTAGTCACGGGGCAGTTCGCCATTGCGCCGTTTGATAACCGCCTCTTCCATCGTCAACCCATATTGCCGAACAATCAGCTTCATCAATTGACCTGAGCCAAAAGGCTGTTCACGCTCGTAAAGCACTTTGTCATCGCGCAACACCTGCATGCTGGTCGATTGTGAACCGATCTCGAACAATGCCACCGTCGTATTGGCGCCCTCATTGGGCAACTGTTGAATGAGCCGACTCAGGGCCAAACGCGCCGCATAAGACTCCACATCGATAATATTGAGTTTAAGTCCTGCCGCTTCAGCCAAAGCCAGGCGATCCTGCACTTTTTCTTTGCGTGATGCTGCGATTAAAACTTCAACATCGCCTTGGGAATTGGCGACGGGGCCCACCACACAAAAATCCAAACTCGCCTCTTCAAGCGCAAATGGAATGTATTGGTTGGCCTCGGCCTCGACTTGACCTTCCAGCTCGATGTCACTCAAACCTGCTGGCACGATCATTTTTTTGGTGATCACTGCAGATGGCGACAAGGCCATGGCGACATGTTTGGTTTTTGTCCCTGTTTTTTTAAGCAAACGCTTAACAGCGAGCAACACTTCATCAAAATTTTCTATGGTGCCATCAACCACCCAACCATGATCCAAAGGTTCAATGGCACATTTCTCAAGCACCCAGACACCCGATTTGGCTTGACCCAATTCAACCAACTTGATGTTGGATGAGCCGATATCCATACCCAAAAGAGGCGCTGGCTGACGACTAAACAGTGATCCGATTAAACTCAATTCATTTCCAAGGTTGGTTAATGCTAGGCCGATTGTTACAGTAAATACACCACGTAACGCGAATGCTAGCAGTAAGTTGCCTCATTTATGTCATTTTCTTGCTCTTGTACCCGTGGTTGTAGTCACAATCCAACAACTTACACAACTCTAAAGACGATGACTGACTTGCGTTTACGATGCTTACTTTAAGTAAAAACACAAATGATGCCGTTGTTGAATGTCTGATTAGCTGAATTTTGTATTCGCTGAATTTCTATACTATGGTTAGCAGTCTCTCGCCTAAAGCTCCTTTTTGATATGCCATTGCCACACGACACCCATTCCCCCCATACGCCTTCAAAATTCGCCCTGAAATTTCAAGCTGAATGGCTTCACTGGCTCAAACGCTCCGCCTTTTGGGGTGGGAGTCTGGCTTTGAGCCTGCTGGCTTCCCTGTTGCTGGTTGTGGCGGTTGCTTTGGCGGTTGCTTATCCCAATTTACCCGATGTGTCTGACCTGCTTGACTACCGACCCAAGCTGCCACTGCGTGTTTTTTCAGCTGAAGGTGTTCTGATTGGTGAATTTGGCGAAGAACTGCGCAACCTGACGCCCATTGCACAAATACCCAAAGTCATGAAAGATGCGGTCCTCGCGATTGAAGACGCGCACTTTTATGAGCATGGCGGCATCAACTATAAAAGCGTGCTGCGTGCAGCGATGGCCAATTTGGGGCGTGCCAAAAGCCAAGGGGCATCAACCATCACGATGCAGGTGGCCAAAAATGTCTATCTGTCGTCTGAAAAAGCTTACACCCGCAAAATTTATGAAGTTCTGCTGACTTTCAAACTGGAAAGCATGCTGACCAAAGACCAGATTCTTGAAATCTACATGAATCAGATCTTTTTGGGTCAACGTGCCTACGGCTTTGCATCGGCCTCGGAAATTTACTTTGGCAAACCGCTCAAGGACATCTCTATCGCTGAGGCCGCTTTGCTGGCAGGTTTACCCAAAGCGCCTTCGGCCTTCAACCCCATCGTCAACCCGAACCGCGCCCGCACGCGCCAACTCTACATCATCGAACGGATGTTAGAGAATGACTTTATTACCAAAGAACAAGCCGATGCAGCCAGCAAAGAAAAGATTACGTTAAAACCGGAAAGCGGTAGCACCAAAGTGCATGCTGAATATGTCGCCGAAACCGTTCGCCAGTTGGTGTTTGCCCAATATGGGGCTGAAACCTACACCCGTGGCCTCAATGTCTACACCACATTGCGCAGCTCAGACCAGAATGCCGCTTACCGTGCCTTGCGAAAAGGGATCATGAATTTTGAAAAGCGCCAAGCCTACCGTGGCCCTGAGGTGTTTATCAATCTGCCTGGCGACCCAGACGAGGCCCAGGAGGCCATCGACAATGCCTTGGCTGAACACCCGGACAATGACGATTTGGAGTCTGCTGTGGTGACCTCTGTCAATGGCAAAAAAATCACCGCCATCATGCAAAATGCAGAAACCATTGACATTACTGGCGATGGATTGAGGCCGGCGCTGTCTGGCATGTCCGAGAAAGCACCCGCCAACATCAAAATTCGGCGTGGCGCCTTGATCCGTGTGGTTAAAACCATCAAAAACACGTGGGAAATAGCACAGCTACCTGAGGTAGAAGGTGCCTTTGTAGCGCTCGATCCACGTAGTGGCGCAATCAAGGCGCTGGTGGGTGGTTTTGATTACGGCAAAAATAAATTCAACCATGTCACCCAAGCCTGGCGGCAACCGGGCTCCAGCTTCAAGCCTTTTATTTACTCGTCTGCCCTGGAAAAAGGACTGTCGCCATCGACGATCATCAATGACGCGCCCCTCTTCTTTGATGCGGGCGTGACCGGTGGACAGCCGTGGGAACCTAAAAATTACGACGGCAAATTTGACGGACCGATGACCATGCGTACTGGTTTGGCCAAATCGAAAAACATGCTTTCCATCCGCATCCTGCAGTCTGTTGGTGCCCAAAATGCGCAAGACTGGATCACTAAATTTGGTTTTGAAGCCGAGCGCCACCCACCTTACCTGACCATGGCGCTGGGCGCTGGTTCGGTCACGCCCATGCAAATGGCCACGGCCTACTCCGTATTTGCCAATGGCGGCTACCGTGTCAACCCCTACTTGATCAGCAAAATTACCGACCAAAAGGGCACCGTCATCATTGAAACAAAACCTGCGCCCCTGAATGAGTCGATGCGTGCCATTGATGCCAGAAATGCATTTATCATGGACAGCATGCTGCAAGAAGTCACCAGCGCGGGTACGGCGGCCAAAGCCAAAGCCGCTTTAGGACGTGGTGACATATTTGGTAAAACAGGCACGACCAACGACGCTATTGATGCCTGGTTTGCTGGCTTTCACCCCAGTTTAGCCGCCGTGGTGTGGATCGGCTACGACAACCCGCGCTCATTGGGCAGCACGGGTGCTGAAACTGGTGGCGGTTTGAGCCTGCCGATTTGGATCAGTTATATGCAACACGCCTTGCAAGGTGTGCCCGTGGCGACGCTGGAGCCGCCAGAGGGCGTCAACCGAACCAGCGGTGACTGGATGTATAACGAATTTGCAGGTGCCGGCGTACGCAGCCTGGGCATGAGCGACAGAGATGACAGCAATGCAGACACCACGGCCCCAAACGGAACCCTTCAATACCCAACGGAAGATGAGAGGAAAAGTATCCTGGATTTATTTAAGAACTGAAAAAACCAGCGGACGCTGTGCTTGCTCGCTGGCGCAGCTAGAGAGCATGTCAAACAACTCTCCCTGGCCTTTGGTATCCAGCCACTGACCGTTGACATTTTTGTAGTGGTAGCCACCGCGTTTCGCGGCCAGCCATATCTCTTGCAAGGGTTTTTGCAGGTTCACCACGATTTGGCTGTGGTTTTGAAACGTCAAGGTGACCATGCCGCCGGTACGCTGATTATCAATATCGGCATCGGTTTCTTCGTTGAAACGATCGCAATGCGCCTCGATGGCTTTCAGCGCGTTTTCCGCCAGATCCAGAAATTCAATGTCAGTCATTACAATGCAATCATGAAGAATATTAGCCAAATTGTAAACAGAGTCATCGCCCTGACGGTGGTGGGGTTATCGCTCGCCGTGTTGACTGCGTCATTAACCGCCTGTGGCCAGCGCGGCGCGCTCTACCTGCCGACCACACCGGCGGGCGCGCAGCGAGCTACTGTGCTGGAAACACTCACAACAGCCCCCACGCCCCCAGCAATTGCGCCAGCCGCATCTGACGCACCGACACCTGTCAAGTGATGTCCATCCTATGACCTTGGCACGCACTCATTTACCCGGGCACCCGCATATTGCTTACCACGATGGCGAGTTATTTGTCGAGAATCAGCGCGTCGCTGACCTGGCAAGCCAACACGCCACCCCTCTATTTATCTACTCCAAAGCGTCCATGTTGGCAGCGCTGGCGGCGTACCAACATGGGCTTAAAGGTCGCCATGCACAAATTTGCTATGCGATGAAAGCCAACACCTCACTGGGCGTCATTCAGGTCTTTGCGCAAGCGGGTTGCGGTTTTGATATTGTCTCTGGCGGTGATCTGGAACGCGTGCTGGCCGCAGGGGGACAGGCGGACAAGGTTATTTTTTCGGGCGTGGGTAAAACCCGCGCCGAAATGCGTCAAGCCCTGCTAGCCGGCATTGGCTGCTTTAACGTCGAAAGCGAAGCTGAACTCGAAGTTTTGAGTGAAGTCGCTGTAACCAGTGGCCGCACCGCCCCCGTCAGTATCCGCGTCAATCCCAACGTTGACCCGCAAACACACCCGTATATCTCGACCGGACTCAAAGGCAGCAAATTTGGCATCGCGCACGAACGAACTGTCGCCACTTACCAGCGTGCCGCCGCCTTGCCGGGCATCAAAGTGGTGGGTATTGACTGCCATATTGGCTCACAAATCGTGCAAGAAGGGCCCTATTTAGATGCTGTTGACCGTATGTTGGACTTGGTTACCGACATTGAAGCAGCCGGCATCCCGATTCACCATCTCGATTTTGGTGGCGGCTTGGGCATCAATTACAACGGCGAACAACCCCCGGCCGCAGATGCTTTGTGGCTCAAGCTGTTAGCCAAACTGGATGCCAGAGGCTTTGGCGAGCGTCCCTTGATGATTGAGCCTGGCCGGTCCCTGGTTGGCAATGCGGGCATCTGCGTCACCGAAGTGCTGTACCTCAAGCCCGGCGAACAAAAGAACTTCTGCATCATCGACGCGGCCATGAATGACCTGCCTCGTCCCGCTCTATATCAGGCTTATCATGCTATTATTCCTATAGCGCTCAAGGAAGCAAATACGCTGACTACAACCAAAAATGCCCCGCATTTGACAGCTGCCACCGTGTATGACGTGGTTGGCCCCGTATGCGAAAGCGGTGACTGGATCGGCCATGATCGTGCGTTGACCGTCCAACAAGGCGACTTGCTGGCCGTTCTATCGGCTGGCGCTTACTGCATGAGCATGGCCAGCAACTACAACACCCGTGGCCGCGCAGCCGAGGTGTTGGTGGATGGTGATGACGCTCACCTGATTCGAACGCGTGAAACCACGGCGGATCAGATGCGCATGGAAAACCTGGTCCATTGATGTCGCTCGAGCCAGCATCGCCGATCGCCGACTATTAATTTAATAGCTACTCAGGCAGATTTTACGCTGGCTACAGCCAATTTTGACCACTTTCTCTTCATCCATTGCACGACGCGCCAACCCAGCAAGAGACTCATCATGGCAGCGTAAACGACAACTTCGGTGAAGTTGTTTTTGCCCGCCCGCATCCAGAAAAAATGCAGGATAGCCAAACCGGCAACCACGTACACCAGTTTATGAAGCAGTTGCCAGCGTTTGGCCCCCATGACTTTGATGGCGCGGTTAAAAGAGGTCAGGGCCAGCGCTGTGAGCAACACAAATGCTGAAAATCCGACCAAAATAAAGGGCCGCTTGGCGATGTCTTTCGCTATGTCCGGGACATCAAAGCCCATGTCAAACCAACTGTAGCTCAGCAGGTGAACGACCACGTAAAAGTAGACAAACAAGCCCAACATACGCCTAAAACGCGCTAATCCCGGCGTATTGCTGATAGTTCGCAGAGGCGTGACCGCCAGTACGAGGCACAAAAACCGCAGCGTCCAGTCGCCCGTGGCACGCATCAAAGCTTCTTGCGGATTAGCCCCCAGGTTTTGCGTGATGACGTTGTACACCAGCCACGCAAACGGCAGCAGGCAGATGAAAAACAACAGCGGCTTGGCTACAGGCCGAATGAGTAACTGACGCATAGGGCAACCTGAAAAAAATAAGGAACTGAAGCCATGCACTGACTCAAAGCCTAGAAATTCTTTTTCAGATCCATCCCGGCATAGAGTTGCGCTACCTGCGCTTCGTAGCCGTTAAACAAGGTTGTTTTGCGTTTTTTAGCAAACAAACCGCCCTCTTCTCCAATGCGGCGCTCGGTTGCCTGGCTCCAGCGTGGATGATCCACATCGGGGTTCACATTAGAGTAAAAACCATACTCGTTGGCAGCAGCCTTGTTCCAGGCCGTCGGCGGCATTTTGTCGGTAAAACGGATTTTGACCAAACTCTTGGCACTTTTGAAACCATATTTCCAAGGCACCACCAGGCGCACGGGGGCACCGCTTTGGTTGGGCAGCACTTCGCCGTACATGCCAAAACTCAGCAGCGTGAGCGGGTTCATGGCTTCATCCAGGCGCAAGCCCTCGACATAGGGCCAATCCAGCACACGGGAGCCCACAAAGGGCATGGTTTTGCGGTCGACCAGCGTCACGAATTCGACGAATCTGGCATGGCTCAGTGGTTCGACCTTTTTGATCAGCTCAGACAACGAGTAACCCACCCACGGAATCACCATCGACCAGCCCTCAACGCAGCGCAGTCGGTAAATGCGTTCTTCTTGGGTGCTCAACTTGAGCAGGTCTTCCAGTGTGTATTTCGCCGGCTTTTTGACCAAGCCCTCAATTTCCACCGTCCAGGGGGTAGTTTTCAGGGTGTGGGCATTTTTGGCTGGGTCGGCTTTGTCGGTGCCAAATTCGTAAAAATTGTTGTAGGTGCTGGCATCTTTGTAATCAGTCAGCTTGTCCATGGCCATGCTGCCGGCGACTTTGGAGGGCATGCTGGCCAGCGCGGCCAGCTTGTTGGGGCGCGTCGCTACAGCGTGAGCTTCACGCGTTGCCCAGCTGGCCATGGCCGCGCCAGCTACGCCACCGGCCATGCGCTTCATCAGGTCACGGCGACCCTCATACACGCCGCGCGCGGTGATCTCGCTGCTAATGGGATGGTTGAAACCGTCGTTGTGCGTTTTGATCAACATGGTGTCTTCCTTGTGTCAAGCCTGATGGGGCCTTCATTAAACTTGTATCCAGTAGTCTGTATACGCGCCAACTTCTTATACGGATGCATGCAGATTCAATCACAACAGCACCCACAACGGATGCGTAACGGCACTTAACGCGCTTCGTTATGGGGTCAAAGCGTGCCGTAGCTGTGCAAACCACTCAAAAACATGTTCACACCCAAGAAGGCGAAGCTCGTGACTGCCAGGCCGGCCAGCGCCCACCAGGCAGCCACGGTGCCACGCAGGCCCTTCATCAAGCGCATGTGCAGCCAAGCGGCGTAGTTGAGCCACACAATCAAGGCCCACGTTTCCTTCGGATCCCAGCTCCAGTAGCCGCCCCAAGCCTCAGCGGCCCACAGTGCACCCAACACGGTAGCAATGGTGAAAAAGGCAAAACCGACAGCGATGGATTTGTACATCACATCGTCCAAAATCTCAAAACTGGGTAATTTGGCGGCGATGCGCTGGCGCCCCAGCAAGATGCCGCCCACAATCAACGCAGATATCGCCAAATAGCCCAGCCAATAACTACCGCCAGACTCTAGCGTTGTTCTGCGAAACACCAAGGGCAGGAAGCACAGAATCACGCCCAGCATCAACAAAGGCGTGAGCTTGTACCAGCGGGTCTCGGTGGCTTGCTGCTTGATCAAATACCCAAAGGCCACCATCGCAGACAATGAAAAAGTGCCATAGCCAATAAAATTGGCCGGTACATGCAGCTTCATCCACCAGCTTTGCAACGCGGGAACCAGGGGCTGGATCTCATGCGCACCGCGCACCACGCTGTACCAAATTAAAAAACCAACAGCCGCGCTGACGACCAGCATGACAAAGGCACCCATGGCGCGGGTTTTGTACTGTGCCTCGAAGAAAAGATAAAACAGGGCTGTCAACCAGCAAAACAAGACGAACACTTCGTACAAATTGCTCACCGGAATGTGGCCAATATCTGCGCCAAGCAGGTAACTTTCATACCAGCGCACCATGGTGCCAATCAGCGCCATCGTCACGGCCACCCAAGCCAGACGCGAACCAATCATTTCCATGGCGGCGCTTTGTTTGCTGGTAAGCACGCCCAACCAATAGAAGATGGTACTCATGAAAAACAGCACGCTCATCCACAGGATGGCTGACTGACTCGATAAAAAATACTTGAGCCAAAACACTGACTCAGCGCGCTCCAGACTGGCACCCGTCCCAGACTGATATGACAAAATACCCAGGAGCGAAAATGCAGTAACAGCCACCATCAAGCCCTGCAACGGCCGCCAAAACCACCCCAGCCAAACCACTGAAGGAATGGCGGCCAGCAAAATCCCTTTTTCGTACACGTCCATCGCATCAAGGTAGCGCGTAAAAACAAACAGACCACCCACAGTCACCAAGACGGCAAAGAGCCAATCGAGGACACTGCGCCTCGAAAAATAGCCCGCATTCAAGGTGGGGGTTGATTGTGATGTCAATGTCGACGTCGTTGCTGTATTCATACGCTAAGCCTTTAAACGGTATCTTGCACAGAGCCTGCTGAGCCCGTGCGATTGGGGAACTTCATATCGGGTTTTACACCTATCAATTTTTCTGTCAAATGACCAAATTCACGGTCGCCATCCATCGTTTTGCGGTTAGTCGACAGCGCCATGGTGGCGTGGGTTTGCCCATTGTCAGGTGTCAGCCAAACCCACACACGCCGCTCACGTATATAAAGCATGGCAAAGACGCCCACAATCAATAAGGCGCAGCCCGTATACACAACAATTTTACCGGGGGCACGCGCAACCTGGAACACGCTGGCCTGCACTTGCGTGAAATCTTGCAACAAGAACGCCATCGGCGCGGGGTAAAACGTCGCATCACTGAGCGACAGCACCGCTTGGGTCATAAAGGCTTGCGTGGTGTCGTTGAGTTCCAGCGCTTTCAAACCAGCTTGTTCGCGCGTGATTTGAGTCAACTCAAAGAGTGCGCCATTCAAAATGCGAATCAGTACCTCACTGGCTTTCTCGCGCTCGGCCTCTGGCACATTGGCGTCGATGAAGTCGGCCATCGCCTGCAGGCCAGCGCTGGCATGGGCGTTAGCGGCAGAACCAGTAACAGTCACGCCAGAGCCAGCAAACAAACTCATCGCGCGCGATGCCGACAACGCCAATTGATTCACCATGTCGGGACGCGCGGGGTCCGCCGCTTTTTTGGCATAACGGGTCACCGCCAGCTCTCTAAGCGCGGGGTCTGCCAGCGCTGCGCGCAATTGCATAAAGCCCTCCAAGCCACCCTTCTCGTCGACCGGAATACGCAAATAGCGAAACGCCTCAGTGGGGTCTTCACGCACGCCGAACAAATACACCGGCGTACCGTCTCCCATGTCCACGGGCAGCATGTAGTTTTGAAATTCTTTGGCTTGTCCAGAAGCATCACGCAGCTTGTAGTTGATGCTGGGGCCCACATTTCGCAGCTCTTTGCTGGTTTTGGTTTTGTTGGCGGCACCCATTTTTGAGTCGATGGACGCGCGCAAATCAACCTTGCGAACATCAACGGCTGAGCCACCTTGATCGCCACCATCCTTGCCAAAGTTCTCCACATTGAGCACGCGCAGCGCCGTGAACTCCAGCGTCAGCTTCTCGCTCTCGCTCGCCTTCCCATCAGCCGTTTGACGCTCAGCTCTGGTCAATTGTGCTGAATTTCCAATCACGCCCTCGATTTCAAACGGCTTGGTTGCTGCGGCCATCGGCACCGCTTTGAGTTTGACGGTCGAGCCGCCATCATCAAAACTCGATTGATAAATCTCAACGCCTTTGTAATTGACCGGGTGGTTGACTTCAATCCGCGCCGGCGTGAGCGCGCCAGTAGCGTTGTCGTGAATCACAATGTCGCTGGCAAACAGCTTGGGCATGCCCGTAGAGTAATAATCGACCACAAATTTTTTCAACTCAATCGAAAACGGCAAGTCTTGAACCAGCACGCCGCTGCCCTGGTTCAAAATAGCGGTACTCGACCGTGCCCCCTCCGCGACCAGCAGATTGGCGCGAAAGGTGGGATTGCTGGGGCTCAAGCGGTGCTCAGGTTTGACATCAGAAATCAAACCGCCCCCCTTGTAAACCGACTTGCCGTTAAGCAGCATCTGCGCCCGCACGATCAAATCCCCGTCGAGCAAACCACCCAGACACACCAACACAATGGCGCTGTGCGCCGCGATGTAACCCAGCTTGTTGGCTGAACCAGCTTTAGCAGCGACCATCGTGCCATTGGTTCGCTCTTGCAATTTAACCTTCCACCCTCCGCCAGTCAGCATCTGGCCAATGCGCTGGGCCGCCGCTTGAGGCGTTTCTTGCAGCGTCGCTTGTGCTGTGTGAGAAAAAGCCTTGAGGCTTTTCGCGCGTATGCCCTCGCGATAAACAGGCCAATCGGCGATAATTTTTGGCGTGGTGCGCGCTACACACAGGCTGGTGCTCACAACCAGAAACGCCAAAATCAGCAAAAACCACCAGGCACTGTAGACCGAGTACAGACTGGCCGCGCCAAACACCTCTGCCCAAAAGGGACCAAACTGGTTGATGTAGTTGCCAATGGGCTCATTTTGTTTGAGCACGGTACCAATCACCGACGCAATACAAATGACCGTCAACAGCGAGATGGAAAAACGCATTGATGACAGTAACTCCACCGCCAAACGCAGCGTGTGGGAGCCTCTTTTGAGGCGAAGTCCGTGGGTCGATACTGACATGTTGTGCGCGTCGTAGTGGGAAGAAAACTTCAGAGGAAACAATGCTCAGCAAGTGCGCCGAAAATGCGTCGTTCATGCAACAAGAACACCCGTTGGGTTCAAAGTCGCTTAGTTAGTTCCGTATAAACGCACACGGAACCCATAAATGTGGCGGCCCCGACGCCAATTAGCGCAATCCAGCCACATAGTCAGCGACAGCCTTGATTTCGCGATTATTGAGCTTGGCTGACACTTGCGTCATTTGCAGGTTGTTTTTTCGCACATCGTCTCGAAAAGTGGTCAGTTGTGCCGCCGTGTAGTCAGCGTGTTGACCACCCAGGCGGGGATACTGCGACGGGATGCCCGCACCGTTTGGACTATGGCAGCCAGCACAGGCAGGAACCTGGCGGTCGCTGATGCCACCGCGGTATATTTTTTCACCCAAAGCGATCAATTCTTTGTCCTTGGCAAAACCCGGCTTGGCTTTTTTGCTAGCGGCCCAGTAAGCGATGTTTTTCATGTCTTCATCACTCAAAGCAGTGGCAAAGCCCTTCATGATGGCGCTGTTGCGTTTGCCCGATTTGAATTCTTGTAACTGTTTGACCAGGTATTCGGGATGCTGCTGCGCCAATGTGGGGTTGATGGGTGTACCAGAATTTCCATCTGCGCCGTGACACGCTGCGCACACGGCGGTGTAGCTGGCCTCACCTTTGACCAGGTCGGGCTTGGCTGCCTGGGTATCTGCGGCAAAACAAGGCATGGAACTCACAGCCAATACGGTGGCTGCTATAAGTGCGGTGAACGTGGACATGATTGGCTTCCTATCAAGGGACGACATGATCTGGGACAGGCTGAGGCCCAAAAACAGGCTTAAAACCGCGTAATTCTACAATGAGCGCATGGGTTCATCGTGAATCTGACGAAACACGGCCCTCAAACACGGTTCTAATAGAGGGTATGTCTACATCTATGCCGCCTCAACCAACTGTATCCACAGTTTCTACCAACCCAGCCGCCGACCAGGCTGCCGCGCAAAAAATTGCCATGGGCTGGATGCACACCGCCAAATTTTTAACAACGGCGCCGCAGTTGCAGTTTTTGCCGCCGCTTGACGTTCCGGAAATCGCCTTTGTAGGACGCTCCAATGCGGGTAAATCAACCTGCATCAACACGTTGACGCATCAACATCGCTTGGCGTTTGCCTCCAAAAAACCGGGCCGCACGCAAAGCATCAACCTCTTCAGCCTGGGTAAACATGGCGTGATGGATGCGGTTTTGGCCGATTTGCCGGGCTATGGCTACGCAGCCGTGCCCAAAGCCGACAAGCTGCGCTGGCAGCGCGTGATGGCGAATTATTTGATCACCCGCGAGAACCTCAAAGCCATTGTGCTGCTGTGCGACCCGCGCCACGGCATCACGGAGCTGGATGAAATTTTGTTGGAGGTGATTCGCCCGCGGATCGAAGAAGGGCTGAAGTTTTTGGTGATTTTGACCAAATCCGACAAACTCAACAAAACCGAAGCCGCCAAAGCGCTGTCCATTGTGCGGCTACAAGCAGGCGGTGGCGAGGTCAAACTTTTCTCTGCCCTGAAAAAGAAAGGCGTCGACGAGGTGGCGCATTTGCTGTGGCAATGGGCGCATCCAGGGCAGGTAGCGGGGCAAACCCCTGAACCAGCACCCGGGCCAGTGATTGAATAACAACCCGATTGGCGCACCGTGGTTGAAGCTTACCTCCAAGTTCTCTTAAAAAACCATAGCCAACGCCACGCACTGGCTCATCCATGAGCAGCCCGATCTGGTGGCTGACTATCCGCAGGAACGCGTGGCTCGGCGTTCCTCTCGACACCCAGCCAATGATGCGGTAGCAGCTCACGCAGAGGTACGGACTTGCCTTCGGCGATGGCAACCATGGTGTTGGCGTTTGCGGAGGAGACCTGGAGCATCAACTCTCGGCAACGACCGCAGGGCGGAAGTATTCCCTGGTCGCTGACAGCGACAATCTCGGAAATCAGCCGTTCTCGGTGCTTGAGCATTTCAGCAATCGCGCTGTGTTCCGCACAGAAACCAATGCCGCATGCCATGTCAAGGGATATACCCGTGTAGACGTTGCCCGCCTCAGTCTTGAGCGCTGCAGCTACAGACCCCGCCTTCAAATCGTTGCCGAGTTCGAACTCGCCGAGGATTTGTCGTGCGGATGAAATGAGATCGTTCATGTTGTTGCTCGCAAACGTGGACGCCTAACGTGATATCAAAGTCGTTTCCGCTGTGTATTGCGGCACAAATTTCATCGTGGACTTTGCTTGTTTTTGCATATGCTTGATTTATAACAGTTTTTTCACCTTGTCTGTGGCGGGCGCATTTACCCATAAATTACCCTATTTACGTCATAGGATGTCAATAAACCGACCTTTCACCCGCGGGCCGGTCTTTGAACCGCTTGTGCACCCAAAAATACTGCGCGGGCATGGTGTTGATGTAGCCTTCCAGCCGCTGGTTCATCAGCGCGGTGTCAGCCGTCACATCGTCTGTGGGAAAGTTTTGCCAGGCGGGCAAGATTTCAACCTCATAGCCGTCTTTGGTCATGCGGTTGAGCACAGGCACCACTTTGGCGCGACCCAGGCGTGCAAAGCGCGACAGCGAGGGCACGGTGCAAGCCTGCACCCCGTAAAACGGCACAAACACCGACTCTTCGGGGCCAAAATTCATATCCGGCAGCAGCCCCAGCATCTCGCCTGAGCGCAGCGCGGCAACAATCTCTTTGACCCCCGCGATGCGGCCAAACAGGCGAATATTGCCAAAGCGGGCGCGCCGTTTGAGCACCCATGCATCAATGGTTTGATTGGCTTGGTTGGTATAAATCGTGATCAGTTTGCGCTGAATTTGCTGGGTGAAGGCGGTGTTGCCAGCGTCCAGCCCCACAAAATGTGGCACAAACAGGACCACAGGCTCGTTGTTTTGCAACTCGTGCAGCGCACCGGTGAGCTTCAAACGACGCAAAGTGACCGCCGCGCTGCCATGCCAGAGCCAACCCCGGTCCAGCCAGGCCTGGCAGAAATAAATGAAGTTTTGACGAACCAGCCGGCGTATTTGCTGCCTTGACTGCTCTGGAAAACATAGCATTAAATTAACCGTGGCGACCCGCCGGCGTGATTTGACGACGAGGTACAACAGGTTCCCCAGCAGCCAACCCAGCGCCCGCACCCAGCTTAGCGGCAGCACCGCCAGTAAGCGCATGAAGCCGATGACCAGATAAGCGCCCAGCTTGCTCATGCTTGCTGAGCCTCAGCCGAAGATGACTCTCTTTGCGACTCATGCAACGACTCTTTGCGTGGCTCTTGGCGTGGGTGTTTGTAGCGTCCATAACCCCACAAATACTGCGTTGGGCAGGCTCGAATCAAGGCTTCCATCTCAACATTCATGCGCTGAACGGCAGTTTCCAAATCTGCACCAAGTGCCAGATTCAATTCATAAAAATGCAATTTGTAGCCGTGCCCCCAAGGCAGGCGCTCTCCCCAGCCGACCAGTACCGTGGCACCGGTTTGCGCCGCCAAACGCGCAGCCAAGGTCATGGTGTAGGCGTCTTTGCCAAAAAACGGAGCCCATAGCCCCATGCCGTCGGGCGGCACCTGGTCAGGTAGCAGGCCCACGGCCTCGCCTTTGCGCAGTGATTTGATCATTTGCCGCACGCCTGACAAATTGGTCGGCACCGTTGCCAAACCGGTGCGGTTGCGCGAGTTGGCGACCAGCTCGGCCAGCCAGGGCTTGCGCGCAGGGCGAAAGAGCACCGTAAACGGACCATGCTGCGCCCCAAAGCGTTGCGCCCAAGCCTGCCCGATGATTTCAAAGCAGCCCAGGTGCGGGGTTAAAAAAATCACGCCTTTGCCTCTCTGGTAAGCCGCTTCGACGCTGGCGGCGCTGCTTGGGTTGTCCCATTCAAAAGGGGCTTCTGCCTTGCCCGATTTTTTACCCTCCCTGCCCATCCACAGCTTGGGCAACTCGGCCACCATGCGGCCCGCGTGGGCCACCGCGCCAGCCACTTGCCCAAAGGAGTAGCCCGCCAAGCGGCTGTTGGTCAAAAAACGCCTGCGGTAGGTAGGAGAAGCTGCAAAAACCAACCAGCCAAGCACTGCGCCGATGGCGTGCGCCAGCCACAGTGGCAACAAAGCAAAACATTTAAAAACGAAGATCATGAACACGCATCATCAAAAATAACGATAAAATACGCAGGTCGCTGAGTTAACTGAACTACTTGCAGGGCGACGTTAAATATATCTGCTAAAGCGTTCGCCAGGGCTCCCAAGCTTAAGGCAACGCGCCCTTAAGCAAAAATGCAGTATTCAAACGCTGCAAACCAGGAGTTTATTCAAAATGGCGAGCGATTTTCTTTTCACCTCTGAATCCGTCTCTGAAGGTCACCCTGACAAGGTAGCCGATCAGATTTCTGACGCTATTCTGGACGCAATTTTCAAGCAGGACCCACTTAGCCGTGTCGCCGCAGAAACCCTGTGCAACACCGGTTTGGTGATGCTGGCAGGCGAGATCACGACCAACGCGCATGTGGACTACATCCAGGTCGCACGTGACACCCTCAAGCGCATCGGCTACGACAACACCGAGTACGGCATCGACTACAAGGGCTGCG
>JASJPN010000163.1:0-4505 GCA_031426635.1 Polaromonas sp. | reverse complement strand
CGTCCCAGTGGTAGCGCCTGGATTTCAAATCGAGCTCCCAGATACCGACACCCGAGGCCTCGGTCGCCAACTTGAGCCGCTGACTGATGCCGCGCTGCTGCACGCGTTGACGCCGATAAATGAAGAGGCCCACAATACACAGCAACACGAAAAGCACGTACGCCAGCAGCTGGTTGATGACCTCGCGCTGCCATCGGGCAAACAAGGCCTCCCACCCCCGGCTGAGGGACACGACCAGCGGCTTGTCCATGGCCAGGTCCGCCGGCTGGATGGTCCGCAGCACGGGTAGTCGCTTATCCCCGGTGGACAGGGCGATGCCTTCGAAATCGCTGACCGCGCGCTTACTGTCCAGATGCTGCCGGAAAAAGGATCCCGGTGCCGATAAATTCTTGTCCATCACATCGGGCAACACGGGTTGGCTCACAAATATCTTGCCATCACCGTGCACCAGCATCGACCGCATGTCCCCGGCATAGCGCACCGAGTTCAGCAATATCTGGATGTCCACCGGATCAACCGCGGCGGACATCACCCCGGCGAATTCACCCTGGGGGCCTACGATGGCGCGCGTCACGTTGATGACAAAATTCCCCAGGACGCTTTTGAACGGCGAACTGATGTAGAGGGTTTTTCGACTCAATGACCGCAAAGGTGCCTGAAAGTATTCGCGCTGATGAAGATTGAGCCCCATCAGTTCTTCACGGTTCGAGAGGGTGACGACCCCCTTGGCATCCAGCACTAAAAAGGTGCGCACCGACGGCATCGATGCCTTCATGCTCTTGAGCCGGCGGAGGGCACTTTCCCGGCCATCGGGCCGGCCTGCCCAATAGGGCAGTTCGGCAATGACCGCTTCCAGCGCGAGGTTGATGGCGACCAGCTGACGCGTCAGGTTGTCTTCGATCACCTTCGACTGTGTGGCCAGGCGCTCGCGTTCCACCGCCTCAATGCGCTCATGCTCGTGCTGGAGGTTGAAGGCGAGATAAGCGCCCAAGCCACCCAGACAAATGGCCAGCAGCAACCAGGGCCGCCATTGATTCACAAAACGATTCACGCCAAGCCTTCTTCAACCAACTCTGATGCTCTAAGCAGCGCCCGCGCCTTGGCCTCGGTTTCAGCCCATTCCAGCTCGGGTACCGAGTCGGCCACGACGCCAGCGGCGGCTTGTACGTACAAGGTTTCGTTTTTGATGATACCGGTGCGTATGGCAATCGCCACGTCCATATCGCCCGCAAAGCTGAGGTAGCCACAGGCACCGCCATAGATACCGCGCTTGGTGGGCTCCAGTTGGTCAATCAACTCCATCGCGTGAACTTTGGGTGCCCCAGTCAAGGTGCCGGCGGGGAAGGTGGCCTTCAGCACGTCCATCGCGGTCATGCCGTCCAGCAAGATGCCCTCCACGTTGCTCACAATGTGCATCACATGACTGTAACGCTCCACCGCAAAGGCCTCGGTCACATGCACCGTGCCGGTCTTGGCGATACGCCCAATGTCATTGCGTGCCAGATCAATCAACATGACGTGCTCGGCGCGCTCTTTGGGGTCGTTGATGAGTTCTATCTCGGCGGCTTTGTCGGCTTCTGGTGTCGCGGCTCTCGGACGCGTACCGGCTAAAGGACGGATGGTGATTTTTTGAGCGGATTTACCGTCCATATTGACCGCCTCTTGTCGCACCAAAATCTCAGGGCTGGCGCCAACCACATGGAAATCACCAAAATCGTAGTAATACATATAGGGCGAGGGATTGAGCGAGCGCAGAGCGCGGTACAGGCTGAGCGGCGACTCGGTGTAGCGCTTTTTAATGCGCTGGCCAACCTGCACTTGCATGAAGTCGCCGCCAGCGATGAGTTCTTTGGCGCGCAGCACCGCAGCCAGGTAGTCAGCTTTGGCGAAGTCGCGCACGGCGGGGTGGGAAGTTGAGGGCTTGATCTCAGGCGCGTTGACCGATGATTTGAGCAATTCTTTCAGGGCATGCAAACGCGCTTTGGCAACTTCATAAGCCTCAGGCTGTGCGGGGTCGGCGTAGACAATCAGCGACAGCATGCCGGACAGGTTGTCAATCACAGCCAGTTCTTCGCATTGCAGCAGCAAAATGTCGGGACAGCCCAGTTCGTCAGGTGGGCAAGATTTTTCCAGCTTTTTCTCGATGTAGCGCACCGTATCGTAGCCAAAATAGCCCGCCAAGCCGCCGCAAAATCGCGGCAAATCGGGGTGTAGCGCTACGTTGAACCGCTTTTGGTAGGCCGCGATGAAGTCCAACGGGTTGACATGGCTGGTCTCGACCACCACGCCGTCAGTCACAACTTCCGTGATGGCGTCCGCACCAAAGCCGCGTGATTGCAACAGCGTGCGCGCAGGTAGGCCAATAAAGCTATAGCGCCCAAAACGCTCCCCGCCGACCACAGATTCGAGTAAAAAACTGTTCTTTCTGCTGTTAAATGGTATTTGTGTTTCCTCATTTTTACCAAGCTCACCCACCGCTCCATGAGCGCTGTGGGTGAGCTTGAGATAGAGAGAAAGGGGGGTTTCAAGGTCTGCAAAAGCTTGTAGCATCAAAGGGATGCGGTTGAAGCCTTGCTCTTTGCGTTGGTTAAATTCAATTTCGGTGATCACGGAAGTGCCTTATTGGGTACGCTACAAAGGGGGCATTTGAGCGTGGACCTCAACTAGCGCGTACGCTGGTGAGGAGGTTCATACAAGAGCCTCGTCTGCCTACACAAGGAGGCTTAGAGCGCGGACGGTTCTAGTTACGTGCGGCTGAGGCGCTCAGAACAGCGCCGCGCACAGTCAATGTCAGGTACGCCAAAGCCAAGCCCCCCGGTCGCTGTGACCTGTGCTTTGACTTGTGCTTGAGCCTGTGAAGTGGGCGCGATGAATGAACATAAGCTCCCAGTGTAGCAAAATCCAAGCGAATTGCCACTAAAACAGCGCAATTTTGAGCCAGTAAGCGTAAACCCGAGGCCGCGAAAACATGTAACGCATTGATAATTGGTTTTTTATAAAATAGTACGGTCGTTCGTTTTTGATTCATGATGATTGATGGGTACTTTCGCTCAGGCGAACTGACGTACTGAAAACGAAGATTGATTGCGCCCAGGAAGTTGACATGGACAAGTTTTGGCATAAAAGTTATCCCCCCGGCGTGCCGCATGAGATTGATCCGGATACGTTTCAATCTTTGACGCCATTACTCGAGGAATCATTTCAAAAGAATGCGGCTCGCCCATTTTCGGTGTGCATGAACCGCTGGATGACCTACAAAGAAGTCGACGATCTGTCTGCCGCGCTGGGTGCTTGATGTACGCAAAATCAACAGCATTGCTGCTTTGCCGCTGTACCATACACCAAAATTGTGGATCGCCTAAAGGACATGATCATTGTCAGTGGGTTCAATGTTTTCCGCGATGATCTACCCAAGACCAATGTGGGGAAAATATTGCGCCGTGAGTTGCGCGCTGGCAAATAAACAGGAAATAGGCGGCAGTTTGTCATGTTAAGACGGAGGATTCTCAACTCACCATTGCCCGCTCAAATGACCGTCTTTGAGCGAGGTTGGCTATCATCCAACAATATTTTGATACGCGGTCAATCAAGTACAGCATTGATAGACAGTGGCTACAGCACGCATAGCGAACAAACACTTGGCTTGGTACAACATGCACTGGCAGGTCAATCCTTAGATCTACTCCTCAACACCCACTTGCATAGCGACCATTGTGGCGGTAACTCGGTACTGCAAGCGGCTTACCCGAATCTGCACACGGCCATCCCGCCAGGTTTAGCGAAAGCTGTTGAAAATTGGGACCCCATGGCGCTGTCTTACATACCCACGGGGCAGCAATGTCCGCCATTTGTCTTTACTTCTTTACTTCAGCGGGATTCGACAATGTTGCTGGGCGATATAGCTTGGCAAGTGCACGCAGCACCGGGTCATGATTCACACTCGGTCATCCTGTTTGAACCGGATTCAAAGGTGTTGATTTCAGCCGATGCCTTGTGGGAAAACGGATTTGGTGTTGTTTTTCCAGAATTGGAGGGAAAACAGGCATTTCTAGAAGTCGCTGAAACCCTTGATTTGATTGAATCCCTGCAACCCAAAATTATTATTCCAGGTCATGGCAGCATGTTTACTGACCTTGAAGCATCCCTGGTCGCGGCACGCACGAGGCTTCGAAGTTTTGTGGCGGACCCACGCAAACATGCCAATTACGCAGGAAAAGTATTGTTGAAGTTTAAACTGCTTGAAGTACACCGTATTTCAAGCCATCTAATACAAACATGGGCACTAGCAACGCCCTATTTAAAGATGCTGCATGAACGTTATTTTTCTGAAATTGATATGAATACTTGGCTCGATCAACTGGTAAAAGATTTACTCAGATCGGGTGCAGCGACTCAGGATGGTCTATTTATTGTCAACAATTAGTCTGGCAATATTGAGAATCGTATAAACGAAAAAAAACGCCCAGTCATACGACCGGGCGTTTTCAGTATAGAAGCCTGACGAT
>JASJPN010000162.1:2478-4765 GCA_031426635.1 Polaromonas sp. | reverse complement strand
CGGTGCTGCTGCTGGTCTGGCTGGCAGGGCGGGTGACAACCGTCAACGCGGCAGAGGATGTGAATTGAGTCAAAATAGGGGCTTCGACTCATTTGAATGGTTTTCATGGGCAATCGACTCTCACAAATCGCCACCCGCACCGGCGACCAAGGAACGACAGGGCTGGGTGACAACACCCGGGTCTCCAAACACCACCTGCGCGTTCACGCCATGGGCGATGTGGATGAACTCAATTCGCACATCGGTGTCTTGCTCTGCGAGGCGTTGCCCGACGATGTGCGGCACTTGCTGGTTGACATCCAGCACCAGCTTTTCAATTTAGGCGGTGAACTGTCCATCCCAGGCTTTGAGCTGCTGAAAAAAGAGGCCATCGTTGCATTGGATCAGGCCTTGGAAACCCACAATGCCACCTTGCCCAAACTACAGGAATTCATCTTGCCGGCCGGCAACCGCGCCGCCGCGCAGGCGCATGTGTGCCGCACCGTGGCCCGCCGCGCCGAGCGCGCGGTGGTGGCGTTGGGCGAATCTGAAACGCTGAACGAGGCGCCGCGCCAATACCTCAATCGCCTGAGCGACCTGATGTTTGTGTTATCGCGCGTGCTCAACCGCATGAACGGCGGCGACGATGTGTACTGGAAAAGTGAACGCCTGGCCCGCGCGCAAGCGGAGTAAAAACCAAGGCCGTTTACTCGCCGCTTTGCTGTAGCGCCCACATCCGTGCGTAAACACCTTGCTGGGCCAGCAGCTGGGCGTGGTTGCCGCGTTCCACAATCTGGCCCGCCTCCATGACCAGAATCTCATGCGCGTCCACCACGGTCGATAACCGGTGGGCAATCACCAGCGTGGTTTTGTTGTGTGCCACGTTTTGCAGTTCCGCCTGAATCGCGCGTTCGTTGGCCGAGTCCAGCGCCGAGGTGGCTTCGTCAAAAATCAAAATCGGCGGGTTTTTCAGCAGCGTGCGGGCAATCGCCACCCGCTGCTTCTCGCCGCCTGAGAGTTTGAGACCGCGTTCACCCACCATCGTCGCGTAGCCCTTGGGCGTGGCCCGGATGAAATCGTGAATCCGCGCTGATTTGGCCGCTTCCTCCACCTCCGCCTGGCTGGCACCGGGCCGGCCGTACGCAATGTTGTAGGCCACGGTGTCGTTGAACAGCACCGTGTCCTGCGGCACGATGCCAATGGCTTGGCGCACGCTGGCCTGCGTCACGTTTTTGATGTTTTGGCCGGCGATACTGATGCTGCCGCTCTGCACATCGTAAAAGCGGAACAACAGCCGCGCCAGCGTCGACTTGCCCGCGCCCGACGGCCCCACCACCGCCACCGTTTTGCCGGCAGGAATCACAAAACTGATGCCGTGCAGGATGGGGCGCGATGGCTCGTAGGCAAAATGCACGTTGTCAAACCGGACTTCAGGCGAAGAGATGCAGTTTGCTATTAAATTTGAAGCTATAGGAGTAGGTAGTACGCCGGCTAGAGGTGGATTTTGCCCTTTATTTGAGGCTATGACGAGCGCTTGAGCCTCGGGCTTGTCGGCAATTTCCCGCTCCTTTTCCATCAACGTGAACATTTTGTCCAGGTCCAGCAGGCTTTGCTTGATTTCGCGATAAAGCACGCCCAGGAAGTTCAACGGGATGTAGAGCTGGATCATGAAGGCGTTGACCATCACCAAATCGCCCAGCGTCATGCGGCCATCGACCACGCCCTGGGTGGCGCGCCACAGCATGGCCACCAAAGCGGTGGCAATGATCAACTGCTGGCCGGTGTTGAGCAGGCTCAGGGTGGATTGGCTCTTGACGGCGGCGCGGCAGTATTTTTCCAGGTTTTCATCGTAGCGCTTGGCCTCAAACTCTTCGTTGTTGAAGTATTTGACCGTCTCGTAGTTGAGCAGCGAGTCAATCGCCCGGCTGTGCGCGGCCCCGTCCATCTCGTGCATTTTCTTGCGAAACTGGGTGCGCCATTCGGTGATGGTCACGGTAAAGGTGATGTAGACCACCAGCGCGGCAATCGTGATCCAGGCAAACCAGACGTCAAATTTGACGGCCAGCAGGGTCAAAACCAGGGCGATCTCTACCAACGTCGGCACAATGCTATACAAAGAATAGTTGATGAGTGAGTGAACAGCCCGGGTGCCGCGCTCAATGTCGCGCGTCATGCCGCCGGTTTGGCGTTCCAGGTGAAAACGCAGGCTGAGCGCGTGCAAATGGCGAAACACTTCGAGTGAAATACTGCGCGTCGCGCCTTCCGTGGCCTTGGCAAACACCAGTTCCCGCAGCTCTGTGAATAGCGA
>JASJPN010000162.1:0-2378 GCA_031426635.1 Polaromonas sp. | reverse complement strand
TCGCGCCTTCCGTGGCCTTGGCAAACACCAGTTCCCGCAGCTCTGTGAATAGCGAGGTGGATAAGCGCAGCAAACCGTAGCCCAGCAGCAGCGCGGCTGGCACCACCAGCAGGGCCTGGGTCGTCGTCGGGTTCATGGCGTCAACCAGCTGTTTGAGCAGCAGCGGCACGCCCACATTGGCTACCTTGGCGCCGACCATGAAGGCCAGCGCCGCCATCACGCGCCATTTGTAATGCCACAAATACGGAAACAGGCGCGCCAGCATGCCCCAGTCGGAGCGGTTTGAGGGGGGAGCACTTGACGCAGAGTCAGCCGTCGGTGCATGGGGGGTTCTCATATGGCCGCGCATCGTGGACAATCTTTCATATTCGTTTTTCGTTATTCACGACAGATTGTCCCCTATGTCCTCAAATTCAAGCGCTGACGCGTCATCCGCCAACCCCGCCACGGGCAATCTGACGCCCAAGTCTGCACCCAAGGTCGCGCCCCGCGTAGCGTTGCCGCTGGATAAAGAACTGGTGCTCAAAGTCATTCCCATGCCCGGCGACTGCAACGCCAATGGCGACATTTTTGGCGGCTGGGTGATGGCGCAGGTGGACCTGGCCGGCTCCGTCATCCCCGCGCGGCATACCCAGGGCCGCATGGCCACGGTAGCGGTGAATGAGTTTGTTTTTAAGCAACCGGTGCGGGTCGGCGACATTTTGTCGTTTTTCTCAGAACTCACCCGCATTGGCCGCACGTCCATCACCGTCAAGGTCGAGGTGTATGCCGAGCGCTTCATCAACCAGGGCCACTACATCAAGGTGACGGAGGCTTCACTGACTTATGTCGCCATCGATGAGCTGGGGCATCCTCGGGAAATTGTCAAAAGCTAAAAAACGCTGCAAAACTTTGTCCGTTCTGGTTGAGCCTGGCCTGTCCTGCGCTGGTCGAAGGGTCGTGGCCTTTGCCGCTTGGGGTCGCCTGTCTTTTAAGCAGCCACGTTAACGTTTGAAAAATCCGGCTTGCGTTTTTCCATAAAAGCACCAAAGGCCTCGCGCGCTGCGGGTTCAACCAACAGGCGGCCAAAGCTGACCGCTTCATCGCTGATTTGCTGCGCCACCAAGGCGGCTTGACCTTTTTTCATCAAACGCTTGGTTTCAATCAAGGCGCTGATGGGCTTGGCTGCCAGCTTGCGGGCTTGGATGTGTGCATAGTTGCTGGCCTCTGTGGGCGGCAGCACGCGGTTGACCAAGCCCACCTCCAGCGCTGCCTCGGCCATGAAGGGCTCGCCCAGCAGCAGCGCTTCAGCCGCTCGGTGGTAGCCCATCATTTGCGGCACCAACAGGCTTGAGGCGGCCTCCGGGCACAGACCGAGGTTGACAAACGGCATGGCAAAAGCGGCGTTGTCGCCCGCATACACCAAATCGCAATGAAGCAAGAGCGTGGTGCCAATGCCTACCGCTGGTCCACAGACGGCCGCTAGCAAGGGCTTGGGAAAGGTGCTGATGGCGCGCAGGAAGCGAAACACGGGTGCTTCTTGAGTGGAGGGCGGTGCACTCAAAAAATCGGCAATGTCATTGCCGGCGCTGAACACGGTTTCATGCCCTTGAAACACCACCACGCGCACGGTGGGATCAGTTTCAGCCAGTTGCATCGCGTTTGCCATCAGCGCGTACATCGCAGACGTGATGGAGTTTTTTTTATCAACACGGTTGAAAGTGATGGTCATCACACCAGCGTCGGTGTGGGTCAAAATGTCGGACATAAAGGTTCCTTGAACGTGGTGTAAAGCGCGGCGCGCTGTAGCAAAATGAGAGTATCTTAAACCCGCTCGAAAATACCAGCCGCACCTTGCCCCATGCCGACGCACATGGTCACCATGCCGTATTTCAGTTGCTTGCGCTGCAAGGCATGAATCACGGTGGCAGAGCGAATGGCGCCCGTGGCACCCAGCGGGTGACCCAGGGCAATTGCGCCACCCAGCGGGTTGACCTTGCTGGGGTCAAGCTGCAAGGTATTCAGCACCGCCAGCGATTGTGCGGCAAAGGCCTCGTTCAACTCAAACCAGTCAATATCGTCTTGCTTCAAGCCTGCATAGCGCAGCGCCGCCGGGATCGCCTCAATCGGGCCAATGCCCATGACCTGCGGCGGCACGCCTTTGCTGGCAAAGCTCACAAACCTGGCCAGTGGCGTCAGCCCAAAGCGCTGGATGGCGCTCTCGCTGGCGAGGATCAGCGCACCTGCGCCGTCCGAGGTTTGCGAGCTGTTGCCCGCCGTCACCGAGCCGCGTGCGGCAAAGACGGTTTTGAGTTTGGACAAGCCTTCAACGGTCGTGTCAGGTCGTGCGCCTTCGTCCAGGCTAACCAGGCGCGTCGTGCTGCTCACTTCACCGGTGT
>JASJPN010000161.1:0-1806 GCA_031426635.1 Polaromonas sp. | reverse complement strand
AATCACCGCTTCCCACTGGTCGTCTGCTGCCAAATAGCCGTTCTCACCATGACGTATCGCCTTCGCGTAGGCGTTAGTGGGCGACGCAATGGTCAACGTGCCCACAATCGCAGCATCAAAGTATTTCAGCTCCGACTTGCAGTGGGCAAAGGCATTGGACTGCAAGGGCACCAGGTTGAAATCCACATCCGCGATCAACTGCTGCAAAGTCAAATAATCGGTAAAGCCATGCTGAGTGATGCGGCTGGCGAGGTGGCTACCCAAGATACTGTGTGCGCCAAACGCCGATTCAACATCAATATGCCCAACCAGCACCAGCTCCACACGCGGGTCCGCCACCATCACCGCCTCCAGTGCGGGGACGATCAAGGCAAAGTCCAGGTTATGCGAGGCCGAGCCACTGAAATAACCCAGCTTGATGCGCTCCCCTTGCGGGAAACCCGCGGCCAGCTTGCGCTGGTACAGCGGCTCGGACACCCGCCCTTGTTCCTGGTTGATAAAGTTGGGCACGATGGACACCGGCACATCCACAAACTGCCGCAGCTTGTCTGCCAGATACGCATTGGTGGTTATCACCCCATCGCACAAGCGCAGCGCTTGCGCCATGCGGCCCACCACGCCATACCAATAATTCAATACCTCATCGGTAGGTTCTTGACCCCCTGTTTTGATAATCAAGTCAATCATCTGCGTATCAAACACCAAATCATCAATATCAAACCATACCTGCTTATGTTGTGCTTTGAATTGACGCACCAACTCTGCCAAACCAGCGTCATACCGCGCACGGCTGATCACCAAACTGTCTGCGTTATTAACGATGTGCGCTGTGTGATGCAAATCGCTTGAGAAGAAACATGCCGCCGACGTCTGCAACTCGCCCTGCGCCACCTCTGCATTCAACACCTCTGCCATATTGGCCGCGCGGTATCTGAAAGTGCTGCTGTGGACGTTTTCAGCAAAGTAGGCCACGCGGCGCTGCCCTTTTGACAAGGTCGCCAGCCGTTCGTACAGCGGCGCCATGCCGGACTGTAGCACCGTGGGGTGCGCCAGACTCCCCCCCCGTGGCGGCCAGGCCAAACTGAAATCTTGCGCATGGAGCGTCAAATTGGGGCTGTAAGCGGGGTCGTTTTGCAGTTCTTTGGCCCAGTGCCGCTGCATGTAGGCCAGTTCGCCGGCAAAGCGCGCCTTCTTGGCCGGCGTATCCTCAAAGCCGCGCGTGGCCGACTCATGATGGTACAGGTCGGCAAACGGCGTCCAGACGTTGCGCAAGCCGAGCTTTTGCAGCTTCAGGCAAAAATCCACATCGTTACAGGATATTTTCAGGGCGTCCTCGTTCAGGCCACCCACCGCCAGATAGCTGCTTTTGCGCACCAACAGGCAGGCCCCCGTCACGGCAGAGAAGTTTTGCGTCAAAGCCATGCGGCCCTTGTAGCCCAAGCTACCCCTTGGGAAATGGTTGTGCGCATGCGCCGCCCAGCCATGAATGCCC
The DNA here is from genome assembly GCA_031426635.1 of Polaromonas sp. GTDB lineage: Bacteria > Pseudomonadota > Gammaproteobacteria > Burkholderiales > Burkholderiaceae_C > Aalborgiella. The sequence goes on along the minus strand of JASJPN010000161.1, from coordinate 314 downwards.
AGCACCACGCCGCCGTGCTGCAACGTATCGTCCGGAAACCACAACCGTGCGCCCACCGCCCCCACACCGGGGCGCAGTGCATGGCTGACCAGCTCGCCCAGCCAATCCGGTGTTATCACCTCAATGTCGTTGTTGATGAGACCAATCAACTCGCCTTTGGCCACCTTGACCGCCGCATTGTTCAGCGCCGAGTAGTTGAACGGCGCGTCAATCCGCAAGATGCGCATGTTGGCCACCGTGCCCAGCGATTTAAAATAGTCCAGCGTGGCCGGGTCGTCCGAACCGTTGTCCACAATGATGATTTCAAAATTGCG
>JASJPN010000160.1:15366-17858 GCA_031426635.1 Polaromonas sp. | reverse complement strand
CGGTGTTGGCCAGGCCCAGGCTGTGCACGTCGTTGATGAACACCAGCAGGCCGGCGATCTTCATGGTCTTGTTGATGCCAAATTCTTTGGCCGCTTTCATGGCGTTGGTGAAGTCGCCGCCGGCGTTGGCCAGGCCCAGGATCTGCGCCTTGGACGACTGCGCCTGCAGCAGGAAGGAAGAGAAGTCCGAGGCGTTCAGCGGATGGCGAACCGCACCGACCACCTTGCCACCGTTGGCCTTGACCACCGTGGAAGCGTCGCCCTCAAGCGAGTAGCCGAAGGCGTAGTCGGCCGTCAGGAAGTACCAGTCCTTGTTGCCCGCCTTGACCAGCGCGGAGCCTGCTACTTTGGCCAGGGCCACGGTGTCGTAGGCGTAATGCACCGTGTAGGGGTTGCAGTCTTCATTGGTCAGGCGGGCCGAGCCGGCACCGATGACCAGGAAGGGACGCTTCTTCTCGGTCGCGACCTTGGACATGGCGATCGCCGTGCCCGAGCTGGTGCCGCCGACCAGCATGGCCAGGTTGTCCTTGTCGATCCACTCGCGGGCCTTGGAGCTGGCCACGTCGGCCTTGTTCTGGTGGTCGGCCGTCAGCACCTCGATCGGGCGGCCCAGCACCTTGCCGCCGAAGTCCTGCACCGCCCATCGGATCATTTCGGCGCCGGCCGGTCCGTCGATGTCGGCGTACAGTCCGGCCATATCGGTGATGAAGCCGATCTTGACCGGGCCGGTGCTGGTTTGCGCGGATGCCGCAGCGGAAAATCCAATGGCCAAGGCGGCGACGAGAGCGTTGAGTTTCATGAATTTCTCCTGTTGATTGATATGAAAAGTGCGGTGATAGGAACGAAAATAACGAGCTGGCAGCGCGAACTGCCTATACCCCCAAATACTCTTGCAACATGCCCATGTTCTGGGACAACTCGCGTTGGGCAAATTGCTTGACGATGCGGCCATGCTCCATGACATAAAAACGGTCGGCCAGGGGTGCGGCAAAACGGAAGTTCTGCTCGACCAGCACAATGGTGTAGCCCTTGGCTTTGAGGGCCAGGATCATCTCGGCCAACTTTTGCACGATGACCGGTGCCAGGCCTTCCGAGATTTCATCGAGCAGCAGCAGGCGTGCGCCGGTGCGCAAAATGCGCGCCACGGCCAGCATTTGCTGCTCGCCACCGGACAGGCGTGTGCCTGGGCTGCTGGCGCGCTCCCTGAGGTTGGGAAACATCGCGTAAATCTCGTCGATACTCATGCCACCGGGGGCAATGACAGGTGGCAACATCAGGTTTTCTTCAGCACTGAGACTGGCAAAAATGCCACGCTCTTCAGGGCAATAACCGACGCCTAGCCGCGCGATCTTGTGCGGAGCCAGCTTGATAGTTTCTTCGCCTTTGACCTGGATGGAACCTTTGCGCGAGCCGGTTAACCCCAGAATGGCGCGCATGGTGGTGGTGCGGCCCGCGCCATTGCGTCCCAGCAGCGTCACCACTTCACCTTCATTCACGCTGAGGTTGACACCATGCAGGATGTGCGACTCACCATACCAGGCGTGCAGACCTTCAATGCGCAGGAGTTCTTTGGTCATCAGTGCGCTCCCTGCAGTTCGGTGTTGGTGGTGCCCATGTAGGCCTCCATCACCAGCGGATTTTTTGAGACGTCATCATAGGTGCCGTCGGCAATGATGGCACCGCGCTGTAGCACCGTGATACGGTCCGCAATCGATGACACCACATTCATGTTGTGTTCGACCATCAAAATGGTACGGCCGCTAGAGACTTTTTTGATCAGTTCAGTCACGCGGCCCACGTCTTCGTGACCCATGCCCTGCGTGGGCTCGTCGAGCAGCATCAGCTCAGGCTCCAGTGCCAGCGTAGTGGCCAGTTCCAGCGCGCGCTTACGGCCATAGGGCAGGTTGACTGTCAGCTCACCGGCGAAATGGCTCAGGTCGACTTCGGCAAGCAGCTGGTGCGCGCGCTCATGCAGGTGAAAGAGCGTGTTTTCGGCTTTCCAAAAGTGAAAGGAGGTACCCAAATTGCGCTGTAGCGCGGCGCGAACATTTTCAAGAACCGTCATGTGCGGAAAAACGGCCGAAATCTGAAACGACCGAACAATGCCCCGCCGCGCGGTTTGTGCCGGCTTTTCATGAGTGATGTCATCGCCGTTGAAAACAATGCTGCCCTGGGTGGGCGTCAGGAATTTGGTCAAGAGGTTAAAAAACGTGGTCTTGCCCGCCCCGTTGGGCCCAATCAGTGCATGAATGTGGCCGCGCTGGACTTGAAGATCAACATGGTTGACGGCGACAAACCCTTTGAATTCCTTGGTCAGACCGCGCGTCTCAAGAATGGCATCAACTGACAAATGGTTCTCCAGGAGGCGAAAGTTTGGTTCCAGTAAATGGCATCTTTGCGATTGTCATCACAGGAAAATGGCCTGTGAAACACCTTGGATGATTGTAGCCAGCTATCTCCCGTGCTGGCACTCGGTTTTACCCTTAGGTAGC
>JASJPN010000160.1:10360-15266 GCA_031426635.1 Polaromonas sp. | reverse complement strand
AGGGCCACCAAAGTGCGGGCCACCCCGGCCAGAGCAACTCACATAAATCGCACCGGCGATACGCTTGGCGGGTTGTATGCTCATATCCGATTGAAAAGGCCGATCAGCCACCTCCGCCAAACCGGCGTTGTCACCCCAGGCCAACTCTTCGGGCAAGGAGAGTGACTCCAGTTCTTCACGGATTTCAGCGCAAATACGCACCAAGTCAGTTCGTGCAGCGGCCACATGACGCTGACAAAATGCCAGGCTCATGCCCTCAACCACATTGTCAGCCACCGCGACGCCCCGGCGGCCTGGGTCCAGCCCGATGATGTGGCGCACCCGCACGTCGCTACCGAAATGACCAGGATGCGCCACGCCCATGCTTTTGTCGCTCAAGCCGACCAAAGTCGTGCGCACTTGCTCCAGCGCCTCTTGCGGCTCTTCCAAACTCACGCCCAGGTCGCGCAGCAGCACGTCAAGCGCGGGCTCGCCGTCGAGTTCAATGACCAAATTGCCATCGCAGGCAGTGATCTGCCTGGTTTTGGATCCGTTGGTGCTGAGCGGCTGGCAGCCTTGGGTGACGCGGGACAGCAGCAGCACGCCGTCGCCAAACGCCACGCCGCTGAGACCCCCGCTAAACACGCCACTTGCGGCACCTTGACCTTTGATGTTGCCGTTGCCACCGACCGCGAACTGCACACGCTCAAAGCGGCTGGCTGCAAACCCGCCAAACAGGTAACCGGTGCGGGTGCGCTCGGCCAGATCGGCAATCATGTCACCGACATCAGGCATATTGGCGTCGGCGTGGATGAGCGCAGTGTGGGCTTGAAACACGGACGGCGGCAACTTGCTGCGCCATTCATCATCCAGGCTGTCCTGGTTGTCTGGCGCGGCCAACGGCGCAACGCCTGAGAACACGCGGTATTGGTCAGCGGGTAGGTCGCACAGCATCACACACAACGCGGGCTCGTCGAAATACTCCACGTTGGTGGCGGCTACGCCCACGCCGACGGTGCCAGACCAGTCGGTCACCTCTGGCAGCTCGGCGCTTAAAAAATCCAAGATGGCCTGCGCTTGGCCAGCGTAGTGATCGGTGATGTAAAGCAAACCCAAGCCAGGCGCAGCGGCATAACTCGGCTGCGCCATTTGCGCGCGCAACTGAGCCAGCACCAAAGCGGCTGCAAATTGCCACTGCGGGTGGGTGGCGTGGCCGTAGGGGAACAGTTTCATGCGGCCTTCTGTACTCATGGCAATTCCTTGGTTAGCGCGTTCTTTTTTTGGCAGCTGCTTTTTTCGCCACTGCCACTTTGGGTTTTGTCACCGCTCCGGTCACCCCGCCTGTCATGGTGTTTGCCATATCGCTGGCCTTTTTGAAGGCATCTTTGGCCAAATCTGCGGCCATGCCTTGGGTGGTGTCCATCGCCGTTTGCGTGGCCGCATCCTTCATGGCTGTGGCGGCAATTTGTCCAAACTGCTGACTCAAAGCGCCCCACCATTGCATCGGATCGATCACGCCGCCGGTAGCCGCATCAACTTTGCTATCGGACTTTGAAGACGTCTTTTTAGGCACGGCTGCCCCCGCAGTCGAGTCCACGGCGGTAGCCGCATTGGACTTGAAGGCATTGGCGACATCGCCAAAGTTGAAGTTCATCCCCTTGAGCGTTGCCAGGGTCATTTTTTGCACTTCCAAGGCCTGAATCGTCGCTTTCAGCGCCATGGCGTTTTGGTCTAACCAAAATTGCACGGCTTTGAGTTCTTCAATGCGTTTGTCCAACTCCTCCACATTCAGGGTCGGTGCGACCCAGTGACCCAAATTGGGGAGATGCGGCATGCCTTGGGCGGCGCCACCGGCGGCTTGTTTGGCCAGATTTTGCAAAAAATCAAAGCCGGGAACGAATTTGCCGAAACCGCTTATATCAGGGGTGTTGCTCATGAGGCGCTCCAATGTGAGGTTGAAAGAGAGGGCGACGACTAGAGCTTACTCCAATGTTCCCTCAAATACCCCACTCTGGGCGCTAAAAATGTCAGTGTTTATGCTGGCTCGCGTCCATGGCGGCTTTGCCCGCAGGCGCTGCCGTCGTCACCGGTAGGTTGAGTTCGACTTTGCTCTCCACGCCCTTGGCATCTTTGAATACCAAAGTCAATGGAACGGTGGCGTCTTTTGGCAAAGCAGCTTTCAAGTCCATCAACATCACGTGGTAGCCACCGGGTCTAAGTTCCACGGCTTTACCAGCGGGTAGATCCAACCCACCCGCGACGGCGCGCATGCGCATGATGTCGCCTTCCATTTTCATTTCATGCACTTCGGCCACGCCAGCCACGGGTGACGAGACACCCACCAGCTTCGCACCCTCCTTGGCCGTGATGGTCATAAACGCGCCCGTGGCTTTTTGGCCTTGCACACTCGTGCGCACCCAGGCGTCCTTAACTTCGACGGATTGCGCCCATAAAGTACCTGTGGCCGATGCCAAGATTAGGCTTAATGCTATTGATTTCATGGTAAATACTCCTGTTTTAACAACTAAATAAAATTTTCAAGACCTGACAATTAACTCAATGCTGATGCCCAGCGCTGCCTGAGGGAATGATCTCCAACAGCGCAGCGGGCGCTTTCAACCCTTTGGTTGACGTACCTGAAGTTGGCACCTGAGCCCAATCGATGCTTCCTTTGTCACAAGTTTGCAGCACCTTGAACCACATGACACCACCGGCTTCAGGCAAACCGCCGCGCATGACGAACTCTTCATAGTACGCATCAGGCAGCCAGTTATCTTGAGAGGCGGCGGTCCACGTGACCTCGCTCACGTCCTGCGTCACTTTTTTGCCATGATTGGCATACGGCACGGCCAGTGGACTGACTTTGGTGGACAACACCCAGCCCGCTTTGGGCATGGGTTTGGCACCTGTGAAACCTGGAGGGATTTGCACCCGGATCGCCGTGGTGGCCGCACCATCACAGCCATGACCAACGCGAAAAACCGCCTTGTAATTGCGCCCTGCCAGAGCGGCAGACTCATCCAAAACAACATGTGAAAATACGGCACTAGCCGGCGTATATATTGCCATGAATGCTATTAATTTTATAGTATCTGAGGTTTTCATAAAGAGATTTTTACGGTGCTTATTTACAAGTCAAACTTCAGCTGAGCGCTGTAGCTGCGTTGAGGGTAGGGGTGGAAGTTCCAGTACTGGTAGTTATTCAAGTTATCAATACCCACGGCCAAGCTCCATTGCTTGGCGATCTGGTAGCGCACACGCAGGTCCACCGTAAAGTACTTGCTGGCAGCTTGGTAAGCAAAGCCGTTGATGTCTGCGTTGTCCAAGGTTGAAAACTGCTTGCCGCTATAACGCATACCCAGCGAGGTGGTGAGTTTGTCGTCAAAGCGGTAACTGACCAAGGTTGTGGCGCGCCACACGGGCACGCGGGGCTGGTATCTGCCGATGGTGTCGCCCGCTTTGCTGACAAAACCCTTGTTGGCTGTGATGCGTGAATCTGCGTAGGTGACGCTGCCTGACAAATCCAGGCCTTTGGCCAACACATCGTTGCCAGACAAGGCCAGTTCAATGCCGTTGGTGCGAATCGCATCGACGTTTTGAACGCGACTGACCGATTTGCCATCCACCAGCAGGCTTTGGGAGTACAGCGAATCCTTGACGTTTTCACGGAACAAGGTCGCACGCAGCAAGGCATTGCCAACGTCTTTTTCCACAGACAACTCGGTAGTCCAGGACTTCTCAGGCTTCAGGTTGGGGTCGTTGATGGTTGTCAGTGTGGCGCTAGATGTCGCCCCATAGAGTTCTGCCACGGTTGGCATGCGCACGGCACGGCCTGTTGAGGCTTTGATCACCGTATCGCTGGCGGCCTGGAAGGCCAGGGCGGCTTTGGGTGACACAAAAGTTTCACTGCGGCTGGCGTAGTCCAGTGTGTTGGTGGCGGAGCTGGCGCTGAAGCCGTCTTGCGCTGTCCAATGCTCCACCCGTGCACCAAAAACAGCTTTCCACTGCGGGCTAAACGACCACGTATCTTGCGCGTACAGGCTTTGCAGGCTGGTTTTTCCGCCAATTTCTGTGGCACGGCTGCCTGCATCACCATCGATCCAGTTGCTGGTGATGTTGGATTTCAGGCTATGCAGCTTGTAGTTTTCTTGCTGGAAGCCGAAGTCGACAATATGCGCACCTTTGACCTTGTCAGGGGTGCCGGGGCGCCACGTGCCTTTGAGTGCAAAGGTACTCCAGCCCGTACCGCCTTGGTCGGCAAGGGTGCCCGCGCCACCTTGCAACGCACCTGGCATGGCGGTGGTGGCAGCACGTAACTGGTCTTTGTTGTAGTCAAACAGGCTGGCAGCGGCTTCCCAGTCCCACTCACCTTTGGTGTTGCTTTTGACAGACAAACCATGCATCACATGGGCCAATTTTTCATTGGACAGGTTGAAATTGGTTGCGCCCAGATCGTACGAGCTGCCAGCGACGTTGATTTTTCCGCTGTAAACCGGGTTGCCTTTGGCGTCTTTCAAGTAGCTAACGGGACGACCTTCTGACGTGTTGTCCCAATAGCCCAGGGTGTAACTGGCGCGGACGGTGGGCGAAAAGTCGTAAGCAATTTTCGCTTTGACGTTGTTTTGCACCGTGCTGTATTGGGTGTTGGTGCCCAAAATGAGCCAGGGCGCGTTGGTGCGGTCCAACTCTTGTACAGCGCCGGTTACGGCCGTGCCCGCGCTGCCTTTGACGCCGGTGCTGACCACTTTGGTTGCAAACACCAAGGGTTGCCCCACGCTGTCGGTGCGGTTCACGTCCAGCCACCAAGACCAAGCACCGCTTTTGTTACCGACCGAGGCACTGGCCTGTTTGGCGTGGTAGGTGGTGTCGGTGTTGTAGATTGAAAACGGCTGCGAGGTGGCGCCAATTTGGGCATGTGCCTCAAATT
>JASJPN010000160.1:0-10260 GCA_031426635.1 Polaromonas sp. | reverse complement strand
AGCACGGCGTGGTTGTAATCACCAATATAGCGCTTACGCACCAGCAGGCTGGGCAGGTATTTGAGCGCATCTTCACTGTCGGTGGCGTTGATGGTTTGCTCGATTTGCTCGCGGGTGACGCCTTCGATGGTGGTGGGGATTTGGGTCGGCAGCGAGGTGGGCTGTCCACTGGTCACCGTCACGACACCCAGTGATTTGACGGGTGCATCTGACGACACGGTTTGCGAAAAAGCACTTAAATTGATAGAAATAGCCAAGGGAAATGCCACGGCAATTGCCAAGGCGATACGATTTTTACGCATGTAAAATTCCAAATAAACAATGAAATATGGCACTAGCTGGCATAAAATATGCCTAGCGTGCTATTAATTTAATAGCTTATAAGGAATCAGGAGGTCCGCGTGCGGGCGGCGGTACAGCGGTCAGCTTGGCAATGACTGCAGCGGGGATGGGCTGTACCGCGTAGGACAGCGGTAAGAGCGGCTCAGCAACCAGGCGCGCCGCGGGCGGCGGGGCTCCCATGCTGGCGCAGAGTGGGCAATCCATACTCTGGCTGACGACCTCTTGCACGCCGTCAGCGGTGGTGATGAGCACTTTCATCACGCCACTACCCGTGCAAATCAGCTGCGTGGCTTGCGGGTTGACCACCGGTGACGCAATCGCCACGCCAATCGACAAGGCGAACCAAACCAGCACGAGTCGTGCAAGGAAGTGGGCGCGGCGCAGGGATGGCATTGGGGGATTATCGCTGACAAATCTGCGGCGCGGTCAGGTTGAGGTGCTTGGCAAACCCGCCGGCACCACCTCTTGGTCCATCGCTCCAAACACACTTTGCCCGTCTTTGCCTTTGACTTCGATGCGGATAGTGTCGCCAAATTTCATGAAATCGGTGCTGGGCTGACCGTCCTGGATGGTTTCAATGCAGCGCTTTTCGGCGATGCAGCTGTAACCCTTGGGCCACTCGGTGCGGATTTGCTTGTCTTTTCCCCTGCCAACGGACGTTTCAACGCCTTTGTTGCTGACCGCACCCGAGCCGATGATGCTGCCAGCGCGCACGTTGCGTGTTTTGCAGAGGTGTGCAATCAACTGACCGAAGTGAAAAGTCATCTCGGGGCCCGCCTCGCACATACCCACCTTGCGGCCATTCCAGGTGCTTTGCACGGTCATGTTCAAACGACCTTTACCCCAAGCGTCACCTAACTCGTCCAACGTCACCGCCACGGGGCTGAATGCTGTGGCAGGTTTGCCTTGAACAAAGCCAAAGCCCTTGGCCAGTTCGTCGGAAATCAAGTGACGCAAACTCACATCATTGGCCAACATCACCAAGCGAATGCCATCGAGTGCCTGCTCGGGCGTGCTACCCATGCGCACGTCGCCAGTGATGACGGCAATTTCGGCCTCAAAGTCGATGCCCAAAGCCTCTGAGACGCAGCGTATGTCGTCGCAGGGGCCGATAAAATCATCGCTGCCGCCTTGGTACATCAGCGGGTCCGCGTCAAGGCTGGCGGGTACTTCGGCATGGCGCGCCTTGCACACCAGCTCCACATGGTTGATGTAGGCCGAGCCATCGGCCCATTGGTAGGCACGTGGCAGCGGTGCCATGCATTGTCTGGGGTCGAACGGGAAGGCGTGGCGGGCGCGGCCGCTGTTCAGCACGTCTGACAAGTCTTGCAGCTGTGGACTCATGAAATTCCAGTCGTCCAGCACCTGCTGCAAGCGGCTGGCAATGCCGGTGGCGTAATGGGCCTGGCTTAAATCGCGTGACACGACGACGAGCTGACCGTCACGAGAACCATCTTTGTAAGTAGCGAGTTTCATGGTTCGATTGTCACAGAATTGGTGATGTGACTCATCCGTGATATATCCTCCAACTATATCCTCTAACCCTATTTTCCAAGCAGTTTTCAAACTTTTGGCATGGCTTTTGATTTTTTGAACCCTTCTCAGCCAGCCTTCGGCGGCGTAGCACACCCCCGCCCCTGGCTGGTGCGCATCACCCTCTTGATTGCGGCTGTTGTGATAGCGCACATGGCCCTGTTGAACACAGCCAGCATTCAATTTGACCTCGGTCAATCGCACCCAACAGCCGTTTTCACGACCCGCACCATCGAGCCCACACCCGTCGCACCCGTCGCTATGCCTCCCCCACCCAAAGTCAAACCAGTCACAAAGCAGCCACCGCGCTCACTTGATGCTGCTGAGGCCATTGCTGTGCCTAGCCAGGAGCCGATCACACTGGACAGCGTAGCCCCCGCGCCCGAAGCCGCCGCTGCGCCAGACGAAGCTTCGCCAGCACCTGACCCAGCCACAGAGACGGCCAGTAGCGAATCCAGTCCACCATCACCCGCATTTACCGCATTAAACTCTGCCAAACACCTCTACAGCGTCGTTTTCACCAAAAATAGCGTCGTCAACCAAGGCACAGCGGAACTCATGTGGCGGCATGATGCTGACAATTACGCGCTCAGCTTGCTGGCCCGCTACTATTCATTTCCTGTATTTTTGCAAAGCAGCGTGGGGCACTTGTCGCCGCAAGGTCTGTTACCCACCCGGTTTTCTGACAAAAAAGGGCTGAAAAGCGAATTGGCAGCGCATTTTGACCACGCGCAGGGCAAGCTGACCTTCAGCGCCAACACGCCTGACGCTGTGCTGCTGGCTGGCGCACAAGACCGGTCCAGCATCATCCTTCAGCTGGCGGGCCTGCTCGCTGCTGACCCCACCAAATACCCCACCCATACGACGCTGAGCCTGCAAACCGTCAGCGCGCGCGAAGCGGAGATGTGGCTATTCACCGTCAACGAACCCGAAATCCTGAGTTTACCGGCCGGGCCGCACATAGCGCTGCGCCTGACGCGTAACCCGAGGCGCGAGTTTGACCAAAAAATTGAACTGTGGTTTGCGCCCGCATTGAACTATTTGCCGGTGCGCATCCGGCAAACCGAGTCTAATGGTGACTATTTTGACGCGCAGTTACAAAACTCGCAAAACTTGCCAGACGTGATGCTGCCACCATAGTTTTCGACCCTATTCGACCCTATTCGACATTCGTGGCATTTTTTGCCATCTGATCACCCCCGTGTGTCAGCCTTGAAATTGACACAACCGTTGCCATATAAGAAGACAATAAAGGTAAAGGTTCAATGGTGATTTCAAGCGTTTTTACACAGCTAACCGGGCAAACATCCATGCAAATGCTCTACGATTCCGACTCTTTTGTGGTGGTTCACATGCAGGTTGATGCTGTAGAGCCAGATGTGCCTGCATCAAACACGGCAGCCTCTGACACGCCAGTTATCAAAACGCCCGTCTTGGCGCGTTATGGTTTTGAAATTGTGGACAAGCGTTCTGGCAAAGAGGTTTACCTGGACGGTTCATGGGCCGAGCTGTTTCAACAACAGATCAACGCTTGGCAGGTCAACACGCCGACCCAAGAAGAAGTGGAAGACATGCTGGATCGTTACTCGGAATTGGCACACAACCCAGTGGTCTTGCATTAACGCGCCAAGTCTGAAGTTCAAGCGTGCTTTTTGATGGCGTCGGCCAGGGTGCCGACCATCACGTCAATTTGCGCTTTGTCAACGATGTAGGCTGGCGCCAGTACCAAATTCTCACCCGCCGGGCGCACCAACACGCCTTTGTGGAAGCATTCCACGAAGATGTCATAAGCGCGCTTGCCCGGCAAACCGGGTAATCCGGCAAGCTCAACAGCACCCGCCAAACCCAGGCAACGAATACTCACCACCGTGGGCAAGCCCTTCAAAGCACTGTGCATGGCATCGCCCAGCACTTTTCCCATGCTGCCGGCGCGTTCAAACAAGTTTTCCGCTTTAAATAGATCGAGGGTTGCAATGGCTGCGGCGCACGCCACTGGGTGACCCGAGTAGGTGTAGCCATGGAAAAACTCAATGGCATGTTCAGGCGCTTTGTCGTTGGCCTGCATCAGCGTATTAAATAAATGGTCGCGACAAATCACGCCGCCCAGGGGAATGACGCCGTTGGTCACACATTTGGCGAAGTTGAGCATGTCAGGCACCACGCCGTAATAATCGGCGGCAAAGTTGGTGCCCATGCGACCAAAGCCGGTGATCACCTCGTCAAAAATCAACAAAATACCATGCTTGTCGCATATGTCGCGTAATCGCTTGAGGTAGCCAAGGGGGGGCACATACCAGCCAGCCGATCCAGCGACAGGTTCCACAATGACCGCCGCAATGTTGCTGGGATCGTGTAATGGCAAGATGCGGTTTTCCAGCTCGGTCAAGATGTCTTCCTGCCACTGCGGTTGTCCCCCGTTGATGTACGCGTGGTTGACTGGGTCATGGATAAAACGCAGGTGATCCACGCGCGGCAAAAAGGCCGTTCCATACGCTTTTCGATTGGCAGGAATACCGCCCACACTCATGCCGCCAAAACCGACGCCATGGTAGCCGCGCTCGCGGCCAATGAACACATTGCGGTGCCCTTCACCGCGTGCGCGGTGGTAAGCCAGGGCCACCTTCAGCGAAGTGTCGGCGGCCTCCGAGCCTGAGTTGCAAAATAGTACTTTATTCAAATCGCCCGGTGCCATGGCCGCAATCATTTCAGCAGCTTTGAACGCTTGTGGGTTGCTCACCTGGAAGGCGGTGGCGTAGTCCAGGGTGTCGAGTTGTTTTTTAATGGCTTCGTTGATGGATTTGCAGTTGTGTCCCGCAGCCACACACCACAAACTCGATATGCCATCCAATACCTGGTGTCCATCGTGCGTCGTGAAGTACATGCCATCGGCAGCGGCAAACACCCGGGGGTCGTTTTTGAAAGTTCGATTGGGAGTGAAGGGCAACCACTGGTTATCCATATGGATGGTCTGACTTGTCATGTGAAACTCCCAAGTTGAAATATTGAATGCAGCGACAGGCGTCGAGCGATCTAGTTTAATAAATTTTGATGGCTACCCGCGTGCTATCTTTTTCTCAGCCAACGCCAGGGCTTCCGGTGTACCAGACAACACCAGCGTGTCGCCAAGTGCCAGCACCAGACTGGTGCCCAAGGTCTCCTGCATGCCATTGCTGCGGCGCAAACTGACCAAGCGGATATCTTGCTCTGCCAATTGCAGCGAAGCGAAAGTGTGTCCCAGCGCGTAGTCACTGGCGCTGAGCGTCACCGTGCTCAAACGCGCTTGATCGAGTTCATTGCTCGTGTCGTCGTCACGGCCATGGAAATACCCGCGAAGCAGGTTGTATCGTGCGTCACGTTGGTCCTGCACCACGCGAATCACCCGCCGCATGGGCACGCCCACCAGCGCCAGCGCATGGCTGGCCAGCATCAAGCTGCCCTCAATCGCTTCGGGCACCACTTCCGTAGCACCAGCAAGTTGCAACTTTTCCAGGTCGTGGTCATCGACCGTGCGCACAATGGCCGGTACGTGCGGTGCATGGCTACGGATATTGGCCAACACTTTGAGGGCACTTGCCGTGTCCAAGTAGGTGATCACCACGGCACTGGCACGCGCCAAGCCGGCGGCCATCAAGGCCTGTAAGCGCACAGCGTCTCCAAAGACCACCTGATCCCCTGCAGCAGCGGCTTTTCGCACGCGATCAGGGTCCAAATCCAAAGCAATATAGGGAATTTTTTCGGTTTCCAGCAATCTTGCCAAATTTTGACCACAGCGACCGTAGCCACAAATGATCACATGCTTATTGGCGCTGATGGATTGCCGTGCAATACGGGTCATTTGTAAGGACTGCTGCAACCAATCGCTACTCACCAGCTTCATGACAATGCTGTTGCTGTGCATCACCAAAAACGGCGTGGCCAGCATGGACAGAACCATGCTGGCCAAGATGGGATTAAACAGAGTTGGTGACACCAATTTGTTTTCCTGTGCCAAGGTCAGCAAGACCAAGCCAAATTCTCCCGCTTGCGCCAAATAAATACCGGTGCGCAGAGAAACTCCGGCCGTCGCCCCCAAACCCCGAGCCAGCGTTGCCGCCAGCACCAACTTGAATAACACCGGCAAGGTCACGAGCAGCAAGACCAAACGCCAGTGCTCCAACACCATGCGCCAATTCAGCATCATACCGATGGTGATGAAAAACAAACCCAACAGGACATCATGAAACGGTCGAATATCGGTTTCCACCTGATGCTTGAACTCGGTCTCCGAGATCAGCATACCGGCGATAAATGCGCCCAAAGCCAGCGACAGACCGGCCAATTCCGTCAACCACGCCAGTCCCAGCGTGATGAGCAGAAAATTGAGCACAAACAACTCTTCACTTTTTTGTCGAACCACCATGGTGAGCCACCAACGCATGATGCGCTGCCCGCCCACCAGCAACACGGTAATTAACAACGCTGCTTTGAGGCTGGCAGTACCTAAGGCGACGAATAAATTTTCGTCCGAAGCGCCCAATGCCGGTATCAACACCAGCAGAGGTACCACCGACAAATCCTGAAACAACAGCACACCCATGACCCGTTTGCCATGCTCAGACTCCATTTCAAGGCGCTCAGTCATCAACTTCACGACGATGGCCGTGCTGCTCATGGCCAGCACGCCCGACAAGGCCAACGCTGCCTGCCAGCTTAGACGCCACGGAGCAGGCAAGAACTTGGATAAAAGCAATGTGGCCGCAGTTGCCGCCAACATGGTACAAGTTACTTGCAACAAACCCAGTCCCAACACGTGCCGCCGCATGGAGCGTAATTTGGGCAGATTGAACTCCAGACCAATGGCGAACATCAAGAACACCACGCCAAATTCGGCCAAATGTTGAACGCTTTGCGTGTTTTGTGCCAAGGCCAGCATATTGGGACCAATCACCACGCCAGCCACCAAATAACCCAACATCGACGGCAGCCTCAGTGTCCGAAAAACGGCGACACCCAGCACGGCAGCAAACAGGTACAGTAGGGTGAGTTCGAGCGAGGTCATGCAGCTATATTAGCTTAGAGTTTGTCGGCCAATCCCGCAGGACGCACTAAAATAAATTTGGCTTGTTAGAAGTCGATAAAATTAACCCATGACATTTGATGCCCTGCAAACTATCCGCCTAGCCCAAGAAACTTTAGACATTGAGGCTTGTGCGATTCTTGACCTGAAACCTCGCATCAATCACGAGTTTGCGCAAACGGTTGAAAAGATCTTGGCAGTGCGCGGGCGTGTGGTGGTGATGGGGATGGGTAAAAGCGGACATATTGGCCACAAGATCGCTGCGACCTTGGCCTCGACCGGTACACCGGCCATGTTTGTGCATCCTGCCGAAGCCAGTCATGGTGACCTTGGCATGATTAAATCGGTGGATTTGGTACTGGCGATTTCAAACAGTGGCGAATCGCAAGAACTCAACGTTATCTTGCCCATGCTCAAGCGCCAAGGCGTGCCTTTGATTGCCATCACTGGCGGGTCAACATCAACCTTGGCGCAGCACGCGGACCTGACGCTGGACAGCAGCGTCGCCAAAGAGGCTTGCCCGCTCAATCTCGCACCCACCGCCAGTACAACCGCGCAATTGGCCTTGGGCGATGCCTTGGCCGTGGCCTTGCTTGATGCACGCGGCTTCAAGGCCGAAGACTTTGCTCGCTCGCACCCTGGGGGGACATTGGGACGCAAACTGTTGACCCATGTCAGTGATGTCATGCGCACGGGAGCGGACGTACCGCGGGTCTTGGCTGGCGCCACGTTCAACGACTTGATGCGCCAAATGAGCGCCAAATCGGTCGGTGCCTCAGCCATTGTGGATGAACAAGGTCATGTGCTGGGCATTTTTACCGACGGTGATTTGCGTCGTTTGATTGAGCAAGGTGTTGATCTGCGCTCCGCGCTTGCTGGCGAGGTCATGCATGCCTCGCCGCGCACGGTGCGCTCTGATGCCTTGGCCGTCGCCACAGCCGAGTTGATGGAAAAGCATAGCATCACGTGTGTACTGGTACTGGATGCTGATGAAAAATTGTGCGGCATTGTGCATATTGGCGACCTGATGCGCGCTAAAGTGATTTGACTTACAGGCCAGACGCATGACCACCCCTGCCCAACACTTCCCCGCCGAATTACTCTTACAAGCGCAAGGTATTCGTGTGGCTTTTTTTGATGTTGATGGCGTGTTGACCGACGGCGGCCTCTACTTCACCGAGTCTGGCGAAACCATCAAGCGCTTCAACACCCTGGATGGCCACGGCCTCAAGCTGCTGCAACAAGCGGGCATCACACCCGTGATCATCTCTGGACGCGACTCGGCACCCCTGCGCACGCGTTTGGCTGCCCTAGGCATTACCCACGTGTACTTGGGAACAGAAAACAAACACCCTGTAGCGGAAAAAGCCTTGCAAACGCTGGATTTGACGTGGCATCAGGCTGCCGTCATGGGCGACGACTGGCCTGATTTGGCCGTCATGCAACGCTGCGCTTTTGTCTGCGCCCCAACGCATGCCCACGCAGAAGTCAAGGCACGTGCTCATTACATCACCACAGCGGCTGCAGGTGCGGGCGCGGCGCGCGAATTTTGCGATGTGTTGCTGCTTGCCAGCGGACACTACGTACGCTTATTGGCCAAGTACACACAGCTTGAGACAACAAGCGCCCGCCCATGAATACCGCCTGGCAACCCATTCGGCGTAGTCTAGACCAGCTGGTTGTTTATTTGCCTGTGCTATTGATGGGCGCGCTGGCATTGGGAAGTTAC
The DNA here is from genome assembly GCA_031426635.1 of Polaromonas sp. GTDB lineage: Bacteria > Pseudomonadota > Gammaproteobacteria > Burkholderiales > Burkholderiaceae_C > Aalborgiella. Next base: position 1,600 of record JASJPN010000160.1, on the reverse strand, counting down.
TGGCTGGTGCGCAATGCGCCTGTGACGAACACAGCAGCTACGGATCACCCCCTCAACCATGAGCCGGATTACTTTTTGCGCAAGTTTTCAGTCAAAACCTTCACGCCTGAAGGCAAGCTCAAAAATGAGTTATTTGGTGGGCTGGCGCAGCACTTTCCTGATACAGACACCCTTGAAATTGACAACGTTCGCATCCACAACTTCAATGAACAAGGGCGTTTAACCACCGTCACCAGCGCCAACCGCGCCATCAGCAATGGCGACAACTCTGAAGTGCAACTGTACGGCAATGCACAGTCGGTACGTGAATCAGCGGTGGATGCCAGCGGTGTTTTGCAGCCTAAACTAGAATTCAAAAGCGAGTTTTTGCACACTTTTGTCAATGAAGAACGCTTGAAATCGCACCTGCCCGTGATTATTCGACATGGCAACAGCGAGTTCAGTGCCGACTCATTGGACTACAACAACATCTCGCGCGTGGTCAGCCTGCAAGGCCGCGTTAAAGCCGTGCTACCCCCACCGCCAAACAAGGGATGAGGACATAAGGGGGCAAAAAGTGACACGACCAAAAACAAAAAGGCTCCGCAAACGGAGCCTTTTTAATGTGATGAACTTCGTGTGAAGCTCATGAACATGAGAGCCTAAGCTTCACGCCCATTGACGTGCTTAGTAGCTGCTACGGCCACCGCCGCCATAACCACCGCCGCCACCGCCGCCGCCGTAGCCGCCACCGCCGCCACTACGACCGCCGCCAGCGCCACCACCGTAGCCGCCGCCGCCAGCACCACCACCGTAGCCACCGCCACCAGTGCGCGGAGGACGTGCCTCCATTGGACGAGCTTCGTTCACAACGCAGCTACGACCACCCAAAGATTGACCATTCATGCCAGCAATAGCTGCTTGTGCTTCAGCATCGCTGCCCATTTCCACAAAGCCAAAACCTTTTGAACGACCAGTATCGCGTTCCATCATCACTTTAGCGCTGGTCACAGCACCAAATTGACCGAAAGATTGCTCCAAATCGCTATCGCGAACCGAGTACGGCAGATTGCCGACGTACAGTTTGTTGCCCATTGAGGGACTCCTAAAAAACTCTAAAAAACAAAGCGATGGGGTCCCGAAAGCACAACAAACCAACTTACTAAATATGGCACCGCTGTGGCGTGAAACTAACCTATCACCAAACCTGCGCATCACTAAAGACACACGTCGCCATTATGCGCTATAAAAACAAAAAAGAAAAGCTGTTGTTTTTGTGCTATTTTTTTACACTGAATTGATTGGCATCCAGGGGGTAATCATCAACGTAATGACGCCATTGCTGCATGCTGCTACGCATGACAAGCAACTGCTTTTCAAAATTGGGGCAGGCCTTACATGCCAGCAGGTGCAGGCGCAGAACCACTTTTTCGCCCAGCGCGATGCGGTGATCTTCGCGCGCCACCAGCAAGGCAGCGGCTTGTTTGCAGGTCAGCATCAGCGCCATGTTGTATTTCCGATCAAGTGCATCACTTGCTCATATCCCTCTTGCCGTGTGACCAAACCAGTTGAGATCCAAGCATTCGCGCAAACGCAAGCGCGCACGGTGCAACTGAACATA
>JASJPN010000159.1:0-38236 GCA_031426635.1 Polaromonas sp. | reverse complement strand
CCGCCGGCTTCCTCGGCATGATGTACTACTTCGTGCCCAAGCAGGCCGGGCGCCCGGTGTATTCCTACCGCCTCTCGGTGGTGCACTTCTGGGCGCTGATCTTCACCTACATGTGGGCGGGTCCGCATCATCTGCACTACACCGCCTTGCCTGATTGGACACAGTCAGTTGGCATGGTGTTCTCTTTGATCCTACTCGCACCGAGTTGGGGGGGCATGATCAACGGCATCATGACGTTGTCGGGTGCTTGGCACAAGCTGCGTGACGACCCCATCCTGCGCTTCCTGATTGTGTCCCTCTCGTTCTACGGCATGTCCACCTTTGAGGGGCCGATGATGTCGATCAAGACGGTTAATGCGCTTTCCCATTACACCGATTGGGGCATCGGTCACGTGCATTCTGGTTCTTTGGGTTGGGTCGGTCTGGTGACAATGGGGAGTATGTATTACTTGATTCCGCGCCTGTTCGGCCAAAAGCAAATGTACAGCGTCAAAGCGATTGAGGTGCACTTCTGGGTTGCCACCATCGGCATCGTGATCTATATCGCCGCCATGTGGATCGCTGGCGTGATGCAAGGCCTGATGTGGCGCGCCATCAATGCCGACGGCACGCTTACCTACACCTTTGTGGAGTCTGTGAAAGCGACTTTCCCGTTTTATGTGCTGCGTTTGCTAGGAGGTCTTTTGTATTTCGGAGGTATGGTGATCATGCTCTGGAACACGCTCAAGACGGTGACTAATGGCCGTTCTGTCACGGTGACCATTCCCGCTGCTGCTGCTGCCCACGCCTGATAAGAAGGAAAGAAAGAAAAGACCATGGCTAATAACAAAGCAAGCGGCGGACTGTCGCATGAAAAAATAGAAACCAACAACTTCCTGATGATCGTTCTGATCCTGCTGGTGTTGCTGGTGGGTGGTTTGGTGGAAATTGTTCCTCTGTTCTTCCAGAAGTCAACGACGGAGCCGGTGAAGGGTTTGCAGCCATACACGGCACTTCAGTTGGCTGGTCGGGATATCTATCAGCGCGAGGGTTGCTACAACTGCCACTCACAAATGATCCGTCCATTCCGTGCTGAGACGCTGCGTTATGGCCACTATTCAGTGGCTGGCGAATTTGTGTATGACCATCCGTTCCAGTGGGGCAGCAAGCGCACAGGGCCTGACCTGCACCGCGTGGGTGGCCGATACAGCGATCAGTGGCATCGTGATCACCTGAACAATCCACGAGACCTCGTGCCTGAATCCAATATGCCAGCCTATCCCTGGCTGCTCAAGAACACGGTGGATGCCGAGTCCATGCCTGCGCACATGAAGGCCTTGCGGACCGTGGGTGTTCCCTATACCGACGAGCAGATTGCCAAAGCTTCTGAAGAGATTAAGGGTAAGACTGAAGTCGAAGCGGTGATTGCTTATCTGCAGGTTTTGGGAACCTTGGTCAAGTAAGTTGGAGGTGATTTTTATGGAATTTGATGTCAATACGCTTCGTTCGTTGGTTACTGTAGTCGGCTTTGTCACGTTTATTGGCATTGTTGTGTGGGCCTATTCCCGCCGAAATGCGGCTGATTTCGAGGAGGCCGGCAGGCTACCTTTCGACAAGACTGACGAACCGCAATAAAAGGATAAAAAATGAGCGATTTCACAAGCAATTTTTGGTCGATATTCGTCGCTGGGGTCACCGTCGTCAGCATTCTGGCCTGTCTGTTGCTGCTTTGGTTTAGTGGCACGGTCAAGGTGATGACGGTCAACGACAACACCACCGGACACGTGTGGGATGGTGATTTGCGCGAGATGAACAACCCCTTGCCGCGCTGGTGGGCATGGTTGTTCGTCATCACCATCGTTTTTGCCTTTGTCTATCTGGCCTTGTATCCAGGGTTGGGTACTTACGCTGGAAAATTGGGTTGGACATCAACCGGCCAACATCAATCAGAGGTGGATAAAGGCAACGCGGAGGTCGCGCCCTTGTACGCCAAGTTTTCCGCCATGAAGCCTGAGGACATGGCCAAAGATGCGCAGGCCATGGCTATTGGAGAGCGTTTGTTTATGAATAATTGCGCTCAGTGTCATGGCTCAGATGCGAGGGGCAGCAAAGGGATTCCCAACTTGACGGACGGTGATTGGTTGTATGGCGGTGTGCAGGCGTCCATCAAGGAGTCAATTATTAAAGGACGTGTTGGCAACATGCCGCCTATGGCTGCGGCTGTGGGTACAGCGGACGATGTCAAGAACGTCGCGCAGTATGTTTTAAGCCTGTCTGGCAGCCCTCACGACTCTCTTCAAGCATCGCTTGGTAAAGCAAAATTCGTGTCCTGTGCTGCTTGCCATGGCATGGACGGTAAGGGTAATACGGCTTTGGGTGCGTCAAACCTGGCAGATGACGTGTGGTTGCACGGGTATGGCGCGGCTGCCATCGTCGCCATGATTAATAGTGGTACGGTTAATCAGATGCCAGCGCAGGCGAGCTTGCTGTCTGAGGCTCAGATTGATGTTCTGTCATCTTACGTGTGGAGCCTGTCCAATAAGGGCATCGCCACAGCCAAGTAAGTTGGGTATCGTCAGCGCACACGCACAGAATGTTGGAGAAGTACATTTGAACGGCAAGGAATCCGGGACCCGAAAAGTCATTCCCATCGTCCCCCAAGGGGCGGGGGGTGCTGATGGCGTGATGGTTTCCCCCTACGCGGCGCAAGAGAAGATCTACCCTCGCAGTGTTTCGGGGCTGTTCTCTAACTGGCGCTGGGGGATGGTTTTCTTGACCCAATTGGTGTTTTATGGAATACCCTGGTTGGAGTGGGGACAACGTCAGGCTGTGTTGTTCGATTTGGGCGCAAGGCGTTTTTATGTCTTTGGACTGGTGCTGTACCCGCAGGACTTTATCTATCTCTCCGGTATTTTGGTTATTTCGGCGCTATCGCTGTTTCTTTTTACGGCGGTGGCGGGGCGTATGTGGTGTGGTTACGCGTGCCCACAAACGGTTTACACTGAAATTTTCCTTTGGATAGAGAGGAAAGTTGAGGGGGATCGCTCTGCCCAGATGCGCCGTGATGCCCGGCCATGGTCTTTTGAGAAGGTGGCGCGCAAGGGAGCCAAGCATTTTTTGTGGCTTGCTGTAGCTCTATGGACCGGATTTACCTTTGTCGGCTATTTCACGCCTATCAAAGAACTTGGCATGGAGTTCGTGCAGGTGAACATGGGGTCCTGGGAAGTTTTCTGGACATTCTTCTATGGTTTTGCAACCTATGGAAACGCGGGTTTCATGCGTGAGCAAGTATGCAAATACATGTGTCCGTATGCGCGTTTTCAAAGCGCCATGTTCGATAAAGACACACTGATCGTGACTTATGATGCTGGCCGGGGCGAGCCACGCGGCGCCAGGTCACGCAAGGCAGACCCTGCAGTTTTGAGTCTTGGCGCTTGCGTGGATTGCACGCTGTGTGTGCAGGTTTGCCCAACCGGTATTGATATCCGCAAGGGGCTACAGTACGAATGTATTGCGTGTGGCGCGTGCGCCGATGTGTGTGACACGGTGATGGATAAAATGGGTTACGCGCGGGGGCTAGTCAAATACACCACGCAGAATGCCATGAGCCAGAAATGGACCAGGTCTCAGACCTTGCGCCGGGTGCTTCGGCCTCGTGTGCTGATTTATACGGCAATTTTAGGCGCTGTGGTCATTGCCATGTTGGTGAGTTTGTCAATGCGTACGCCGTTCAGGGTCAATGTGGTTCGTGATCGGGGCGTCATGGCACGAATTGTGTCGGGTGGCAATATCGAGAATGTTTACCGGTTGCAAGTGATGAACGCCACCGAGTCGTCTCAGCACTACAAAATCACGGCGACCGGTCTACCAGGTCTGGTGGTGAGTTCTGAAAATGTCACGATGGTGGAGTCCACGCAATCGCGCTGGGTTCCCATCCGGGTGCAGGCGCCCTATGATGCTGCGACACCGGGTTCGCACACGATCGAGTTTGAAATTGATTCGCTCGACTCTGCGGGACACTTGACGGAAAAATCGGTTTTTTTATTTCCACGCTAAGGATGACACTTATGCCAAACAAAATTCTTGATTCAAACGTTCCATGGTGGAAATTTGGCTATGTCTGGATGATCCTGGCAGGCCCTGCCATCGTGGTGGTCGCCGGTTTCATTACTTTGTATCTTGCGGTGACAAGACCTGATCCGATCGTCACCGAAGATTATTATCGCAAGGGGATTGAAATTAACAAAACATTGGGGAATGGCAAGATCAGCGGATATGATGCCGCTAGCTTGGCTCCGGCTGGACTGGCGCGTAACCATGCGCAAACTGGGTTTGTAGAAACGTCAAAAACCGTCACTAAACCGTGATCCCAATGATTTTCAACTCACAGGACGCTTAAATATGCTGTCTCAACGAATGATGTGGATCGTCTGGCCCGCTTTCCTGATGGCTGGTGTCCTTGAAATGCTGGTGTTTGCAATGGTTGATCCGCAGGACCTGCAATGGTTTGGCCAGTCGATACAGCTTACTCGGCAGGGTGTCTATACGGTGACATTTTTTGTATTTTGGATCATCACCATGTTGTCTAGCGGTTTGACAACTTTGTTGGCCATGTCTCCGTTTGAAGTCAACCGGTGCCCCTTACCAACTGATGATCGCCCAGACGGCTGCCCTAAGCAGGGAGCATGCGCGGGTGACATCGTTGATGCAGCTTAGCCGAGGTGGCCTAGTCGAAGGCTTTGGGATTCACGATTTCTTTTAGCGCATCCGTGCTGAGAATGCGAACGTGACGCTGTTTGACTTCAACGATATGTTCTTCGACAAATTTTGAAAATGTCCGGCTCACAGTTTCGATCTTCATGCCTAGAAAGCTGCCTATTTCTTCACGGCTCATGCGAAGTATCAGTTCTGATTGGGAGAAGCCCCGGGCATGCAACCGTTGCACAAGGTTGAGCAGGAAAGCGGCAAGACGCTCCTCCGCACGCATGCTACCTAGCAACAACATGACACCATGTTCACGTACGATCTCGCGACTCATGATTTTGTGAACGTGGCGTTGCAGCGAATTTATTTCACGCGACAACTTTTCAATGCGATCAAATGGCATCACACAGATTTCGGCATCCTCCAGAGCTATGGCATCGCAGGTGTGGTAATCATTCACAATACCGTCGAGACCGATAACTTCGCCAGCCATTTGAAATCCTGTGACTTGATACCTGCCGTCTTCCGATGCCACACAACTCTTGAAAAAACCGGTCCGGATGGCATAGAGGCAAGTGAACTTTTCACCATTGCGAAACAAGGTCTCGCCGCGCTTGATCTTGCGCCTGGACGCAACAACATCATCAATGCGGTCCAGTTCTTCGGTGCTCAAACCCATGGGCATGCACAGCTCGCGTAAATTGCAGTTGGAGCAGGCAACTTTGAGGGTTTGAGGATTCATAGCCGTCATTCTGGCACGATTTCCGTCAGGATCAAAATTTGACGCCAATTTGGCAGTCAGGAATTTCCGTGCTGGTTGATGGAGATCAAGAAACAATTTTCTCTATCTGTCATATTTGACGCACTTGCCGAGGATTATTCATCATGAATGCAGCTGTTGCCGACCCCATCTCCGAAGACCTGTTGCGTCGCTTTGACGTTTCTGGCCCGCGTTATACCTCTTACCCGACGGCGGATCGTTTTGTCGAGGCTTTTTCAGTCGCAGACTACATCCAGGCATTGAAGTTGCGTAGCACGGGGGCTGCGGGTTTGAGGCAGCCTTTATCCTTGTATGTACACATCCCTTTTTGTGATTCCTTGTGCTATTACTGTGCCTGCAACAAAATCATCACCAAGCATCACGACCGCGCCGCTGCGTATCTGCGTTATCTGAGTCGTGAAGTGGATTTGCACATCCAGCAATTGGGTGTTGGGCGGACTGTATCGCAATTGCATCTGGGTGGGGGGACCCCCACCTTTCTTTCTGACGATGAACTGCGCGAGATGATGGGCATGTTGCGGCGAAATTTCACTTTTGCACCTGGCGGTGAGTACTCCATTGAGGTTGATCCGCGCACCATTGATCCCTCGCGGCTGGATACGCTGGCTGAGTTGGGTTTCAACCGTTTGAGTTTTGGTGTCCAGGATTTTGACCCTGCGGTACAAAAAGCCGTGCACCGTGTGCAGCCTGCCGAGCAGGTTTTCGCCTTGGTGGAAGCAGCACGGCAACGTCATTTTGATTCCATCAATATTGATCTGATTTATGGCCTGCCTCAGCAAAGTCCTGAGTCGTTCGACCGCACATTGGCTCAAGTGAACGAGTTGCGGCCGGACCGCATTGCTCTGTACGCCTATGCGCATTTGCCTGAGCGCTTCAAACCACAACGCAGGATCAACGCCCTGGAGCTGCCCAGCGGCTCGGCCAAAATCGCCATGCTATCGCATTCGATGTCCGCTTTGATGGGCGCTGGCTATGTGTATGTCGGCATGGATCATTTTGCACTCCCGACCGATGCACTGGCTATTGCCAAGCGGCAGGGGCGTCTGCATCGTAATTTTCAGGGTTATAGCACCCAGCCGGATTGCGACTTGATTGGCCTTGGCGTGTCGTCTATTGGCCGGATCGGTGCCACCTACAGCCAGAACGCCAAGACGCTGGAAGAGTATTACGATTTTTTAGATCAGGGGCGCTTGCCCGTAGTACGTGGCCTTGCGCTGACACGAGATGACTTGCTTCGTCGCTCTGTCATCATGGCTTTGATGTGCCAGGGAGAGGTGTTGTTTGAGTCTATCGAGCTGGCCTTTTTGGTGGATTTTCGTCAATACTTTGCCGCTGAAATCGAGTCACTGGAGAAGCTGGCCGAGCAGGGGCTGGTGACCTTGTCCGATACAGGCATACAGGTGACTGACATGGGCTGGTTTTTTGTGCGCGCAGTGGCCATGGTGTTTGATCGCTATTTGCAAACCGACCGCACGCGCGCCCAGTTTTCTAAAATAATTTAGCATCGCTTGATGCAATCTTCTCTTGCTTTGACGGCGCTTTTGATGGGCTTGGCCGGTGGGCCACACTGCGTTGTCATGTGTGGTGCGGCTTGCGCTGGCATTGGGCAGGCGGCAGGGCCACGTAAAAATCCTGCCATGTGGACTTTCCAGGCGGGGCGGGTGTTGGGCTATTCCGCTTTGGGCGCACTGGCCGCGGCCTCTATGCAGGGCTTGGGTTGGCTGACTGTTCAATCGGCAGCGTTGCGTCCAGTATGGACACTATTTCATGTCGCGACTTTTGCGCTGGGTCTGTTGCTGGTCTGGCGGGCGCAGCAACCAGTTTGGCTGGAGCAGGCAGGTCGGAAAATATGGTCTGGTGCGCGCGCGCTGGCCGCAGGACGGGGCAAAGGAGCACCGCTGGTGATTGGGGCACTTTGGACTTTTTTGCCCTGCGGACTGCTCTACTCAGCGCTCTTGGTTGCTGCTTTGACCAACAGTGCCCTTGAAGGCGCTATGGTCATGGCTTTGTTTGCTTTGGGGACAACGGTGTCCATGATGGCGGGTCCCTGGCTGTGGCTGCACTTACGAATAAGTTGGCGTGGGAAAGGCTCCGGCGAATGGGGCGTGCGCCTGGCGGGGCTGGCGCTGGCGGCCAGCTCGGTCTGGGCTTTATGGATGGGGTTTGCCCATGACACCGCGCCGTGGTGCGTGACCCCTTAGCCCGCCTGACCTTTGAGTGACTCAATCTTGTATAAGAAATATGCCTGTAGCCGGCGTATCATATGCTTTAGTAGCTATTAATTTAATAGCAAATGAGTACTAAAAATATGTACTCATGCCTGCTCGAAGCACGTTCTGCACATCAGTAGCCGCGGGTTATCGGCATCGCCACCTCGCGCGGATTGACGGCGTATTTACCCAATTCCAGTTTGGCAATCGAGTTGCGGTGCACCTCATCGGGGCCATCGGCGAAGCGCAAGGTGCGGGCATGGGCGTAGGCCATCGCCAGCGGAAAATCGTCGCACATGCCCCCGCCGCCATGCACTTGCATCGCCCAGTCAATCACTTGACAGGCCATGCTGGGCGCGACGACTTTGATCATGGCAATCTCGTTTTTGGCAAATTTGTTGCCAGCCATGTCCATCATCCAAGCCGCTTTCAGGGTCAACAGGCGCGCCATGTCAATTTTGCAACGTGCCTCGGCAATGCGTTCCTGTGTCACGGTTTGCGAAGCCACCGTTTTGCCAAAAGCCGTGCGCGAGGCGGCGCGTTTGCACATCAGCTCCAAGGCCCGCTCGGCCACACCAATCAAGCGCATGCAGTGGTGAATGCGTCCGGGGCCCAGGCGACCTTGGGCGATTTCAAAGCCGCGTCCCTCACCCAGCAGGATGTTGCTCACAGGCACACGCACGTTGTCAAAAGTCATTTCAACGTGGCCATGCGGCGCATCGTCATAACCCAATACGTTCAGGGTGCGTTTGATGTGAATGCCAGGCGTGTCTGCGGGCACCAAAACCATGCTTTGTTGTGAGTGGCGCGGCGCATCGGGGTCGGTTTTACCCATGGTGATGAAGATGGCGCAGCGCGGGTCGCCCGCACCCGAAATCCACCACTTGCGCCCATTGATGACGTAGTCATCGCCGTGGCGTTCAATGCGCGTTTCGATATTGGTCGCGTCGCTAGAGGCCACATCTGGCTCAGTCATGGCAAAAGCGGAGCGAATGTCGCCTTCTAACAGCGGTTTGAGCCAACGTGCTTTGTTCTCCTCAGAGCCATAGCGGGCAATCGTCTCCATGTTGCCGGTGTCGGGTGCGGAACAATTAAACACCTCGCTGGCCCAAGGCACCGCGCCCATGATTTCGGCCAGCGGCGCGTATTCCTGGTTGGTCAGCCCTGCGCCCGCGTAGCCTGAAGCTGCCGCACTATCGACGGGTAAAAACAAGTTCCACAGCCCGGCGGCCCTGGCCTTGAGTTTGAGCTTTTCAATGGTTTGCAGCGCCGTCCAGCGCTTGCCCGCCAAGGTGTTGGCTTCTAGCTCGTCTTTGTAGGCAAGTTCAGCGGGGTAGATGTGATCCAACATGAACTGACGTACCTTGACTTGCAGTTCTTTGGTTTTGGGTGAGTAGTCAAAATCCATGGTTCTTCCTTGATTTGGTTATGTTGTTCGCTGTGGTTGCGTTGAAGTTATCACATCAGGCTTGCTGGGCAAATTGCCAAGCCATTTGCGCCAACCGGTGCGCGCCCGCGCCAGAGTTGGCCGCTTGTGCACTGGATGCCGTGCCCGTCTCGACCCGCTTGGCAATACCTTGCAAAATGGCCGCCAGGCGAAACAAGTTGTAGGCCATGTAAAAATTCCAATCAACTTTCAGTTCAGCAGGCGTGCATAGCCCGGTGCGCTCGCAATAGCTGCGGATGTACGCATCTTCTGACGGAATACCCAGACTGGCTAAATCCAGTCCGCCAATACCGCGAAACGCACCTGGCGGGATGTGCCAGGACATGCAGTGGTAGCTGAAATCAGCAAAAGGATGCCCCAAGGTGGACAGTTCCCAATCCAGCACCGCCAGTACGCGCGGCTCGGTGGGGTGGAACACCAGATTGTCCAGTCGAAAATCGCCATGCACAATGCTCACCTTGCCCGTGTCGAGCGCACTGGCCGGAATATGTGCCGGCAACCATGCCATCAAGTGATCCATTTCAACAATGGGCTGAGTGATGGAGGCGGTGTATTGCTTGCTCCAGCGGCCAATTTGGCGTTCAAAGTAGTTACCCGGTTTGCCGTAGCCAGCCAAACCCTTCGCTGCAAAATCCACCTTGTGCAGCGCGGCAATCACGCGGTTCATCTCTGCATAAATCGCACCACGCTCGGTTGTCGTCATGCCGGGCAGCGATTGGTCCCACAGCACGCGACCTGGCACGAACTCCATCACATAAAACGCGCGGCCAATGATGGCCTCGTCCTCGCACAGGCAGTACATTTTTGGCACCGGAACATCGGTGCCTTGCAAGCCACGCATCACCGCAAATTCACGTTCCACGGCGTGGGCGGACGGTAGCAGCTTGGCCACTGGCCCGGGCTTGGCGCGCATGACATAGATCATGCCTGGCGTGACCAGTTTGTAGGTCGGGTTGGATTGTCCGCCTTTGAACATCTCAACCGTGAGGGGGCCTTGAAAACCAGCCAGGTGCTGCTCAAGGTAGTGGCTCAGAGATGCCGTATCAAACAGGTGGCTACCTGCTACCGGCCTGGTACCTAGAAAATGGTCAAATTCGCTCATGGCATCGTTGGTTGTTTAGTCAGTCCACCACCGTGATGCGCATCAGGGCCGCGCGGTCGCGCACCACCAGGCCACCCGGTTCGATGCGAATCACATTTTCGCGTTCCATCGCCTTGAGCTCTTGATTCACGCGTTGACGCGAGGCACCCAGCAGCTGCGCCAGCTCTTCTTGGGCCAGTTGTAAGCTGATACGCATTTCTGAATCATCGGAGAGGCTCGGCACCCCGTAGCTGCGTACCAAGTGAACCAGTTGTTTGGCCAGGCGCGCCCGCAGAGGCAAGGTGTTGAGGTCTTCTACCAGGCCAAACAGCTGGCGAATACGCCGCGCATGCAGACGCAGCATGGCTTCGTACAGCTCGGTGTGGGCGGCCAATATCTTTTTGAAATCGGCTTTGGCAACGTTCAAAATGGTCGAATCGCCGTGCGCGTAGGCATCGTGCGTGCGCCGGTCGCCATCGAAAATCGCGACATCGCCAAACCAGATGCCTGGCTCGACGTAGGTCAGCGTGATTTGTTTGCCCGAAACCGAGGTCGAACTCACCCGCACTGCACCCTTGGCGCAGGCAATCCACGTCTCGGGTGGATCGCCACGCGCTGCGATCAGTTCGCCGTCTTTGTAACGTTTGACGTATGCGCATCGGAGGATGTCGTGCCTCAGTGAAGGTGAAAGGGATGAAAACCAGCGACCAGAATTGATGGCCTCGCGTTCGTCGATAGTAAGGATAGGTTCGTCCATGGCCTGTCTTTTGAGTGACTGAATGTGTTCACATTGTCGCGTGTGGGACGGCACATTTGTGAGTAAGTTGTCGCTTGTGTGTCAATTTGTATTCGGTTAAGCCAAACTTCATAATAGGGCACCAAGCAAGTCATATGATGCCAATGATGTCAAATGAATGAACAAGGTGTCTGATTTTGTGTGGTTTGTGCTGTGGAAGCCAACTATTTGAAAGAGTTTTGTGATGCATCATCAAAAAGTACGTTTTTATCAGTGTGTATGGCTATCGGCATTGCTGTTGTCTGCCTGTGGCGGTGGTTCTGGCGGTGACGCGAGTACTTCAACGACAACGACGCCTACGGAGACGGCTCCAGCAGTGTCAACGCCCGCAGTTGCAGTACAGAGTGACACGACGTGTGGCATTGCCAACTTTCAAAGCGATTTGCAAGCCAGTGTCAACGCTTACCGCGGCGCAGGTGCGGTGTGCGGAGGGGTCGGGTACCCAGCAGTGGGTGCCGTTAATTGGGATGGACAGTTACAAAATGCTGCGACGGCGCATTCGACAGACATGGCGACCAACAATTTTTTCTCACACACAGGCTCTGACGGCTCCACCTTGCGTCAACGCGTGCCCGCAGCTGGCTACAACTATCGCAAAGCGGGCGAAAATATTGCAGCTGGACAAACCTCCGTGGCGCAGGTGATGGCTGATTGGATGGCCAGTCCCAGTCATTGTGTAAATTTGATGCAGCCCGAGTATCGTGACCTCGGTGTGAGTTGTAAAACCAATCCTGCCAGCGATTACAAAATCTATTGGACGCTCGAGCTTGGCGTGAAGTGATGCCTGCCACTCGCTTGAGTGTTAACGCGATATGGTTTAAATATGACGCATTTGTGGCAGGTGTTTTCGGCTATAGTCAGCGTATTTATTGCCTAAGATGCTATTAAATACATAGCATAAAGAGCGTCTGAAAAAACCACTATTCGTACCGCGCCGCCGTCTTCATCAAAAACGCTTCGATCCCTGGCCCCGCGTTGCGGTGCCGCAAGTTGGCTACAAAGTGGTCGCGCTCAAGTTTCAGGTGCTGCGGCAACGTGTTTGAGCTGGCTTCGTTGACCAACTCTTTGCAACTGGCCAAGGCGTTGGGCGCACGAGCGTTGAGTCGCTCGGCCAAAATCAGTGCATCCGTCAAGGCGTAGCCGCTAGCCGCCAGGCGGTTCACCACGCCCAGCGCGTGCAGGCGCTGGGCACTCACATTGTCGCCGCACATCAACAGTTCGTTGACCAACTGGCGCGGCAAAGTGTGCGCCAGAGACCAACTGCCACCCCCGTCTGGGGACAGCGCAATGTTGCTGTAAGCCATGACAAAGACGGCGTTGTTGGCTGCCACAATGAAGTCGCACGCCAAAGCTAACGAGAAGCCCGCGCCAGCGGCAATGCCCTCGACCGCAGCAATCACGGGTTTAGGGAAGGCGCGAATCGACTCTATCCAGCTGTGCAGCGCTTCGATGCTGACTTGTTGGACCTCAGCGGGTTGTTGGCGGTTGGCTTGCATACGGCGTAAATCGCCACCTGCGCAAAAGGCTGGGCCGGTGGGGGTGGCGGCTCCGGTGATGACCACGCTGCGTATCTCGGGACTAGATTCGGCGACGTTCAAAGCCTCAATACCTGCAGCGTAGATTTCAGGGCCCAGTGCATTACGGTTATCTGGGTTACTGATGGTCAGCACCATGGTCAGGCCTTGGCTGGTGCTTTGGAGTTCGGCGGGCATAAATGTTCCTTGGGAGTTCCTTGTTTTTTCAGCTACTTTTTACGCTTCAACATGCATCAAACTCAGGCCAATCGCGCCACGCCGGCGCAGCCAGGGGCTGGGGCGGTAGCGCGGGTCGCCGTAGACGGTTTGCATGTTGAACAGCACTTCCAGGATATTGGTGGGTCCATAGCGGTTGCCCATGGCCAGCGGCCCCATTGGGTAGCCCAAGCCCAGTGTGACGGCAGTCTCAAGGTCAGGCGGTGTGCAAATGCTTTGCTGGCAGATATCTGCGGCGATGTTGACGATGGTTGCCACCACGCGCTGGGTCACAAAACCGCCGCTGTCGCGGATCACACTCACTGCTTTGCCGTCGCGCGCAAACAGGGCATGTGCGGCATCGCGCATGTCAGTGCGGGTGGCGGGGTTGGTGGCCAGCACACGGCGCTTGGTGGCTGCGTCGTCAATCAGCATGTCAATGCCTACCGTGCGGCTGGGGTCCAGACGCTCCACCACGGCCACCGTGGTGATGTCAAAACCCAGCGGCGCGACCAGTATGAGCGCCACGGGGGAGGGCGCAGCACCGGTTTCAATCGCCGCACCCAAGTCTTTGAGAAGTTGCAGCAGTTCCGCACGGCGCGAGGCACGCGGCGATAACCACACTGGCGGCATTTCAGCAACTACGGGCACCGGCGGCTCGGGCGGCAGCACAGCAACGCCATCCTTGTAGTCGTAAAAGCCCGCGCCGGTTTTTTTGCCGAGCACGCCACCCGCCAGGCGCTGCGCGGTGATGACGCTGGGGCGGTAGCGGGGTTCTTCAAAATACTGGTGATAAATCGACTCCATCACCGGGTGTGACACGTCCAGCGCGGTCAAATCCATTAACTCAAACGGCCCGAGCTTGAAGCCCGCTTGGTCGCGCAAAATGCGGTCAAGCGTGGCAAAGTCGGCCACGCCCTCGCTGACGATACGCAGCGCCTCGGTGCCAAAGCCGCGCCCCGCGTGGTTGACGATGAAGCCCGGCGTGTCGGCCGCCTGCACGGCGGTGTGGCCCATTTGTTTGGCATACGCGGCTAAATTGGTGCAAACGGCTGGCTCGGTTTTCAGGCCCGCAATCACTTCCACCACCTTCATCAAAGGCACCGGGTTGAAGAAGTGGTAACCAGCAAACTGCTGTGGACGGCTCAGACCTGCAGCAATAGCCGTGATCGACAGTGACGAGGTGTTGCTCACCAGCACCGCGCTGGCGCTGACGATGCCTTCAAGCTTCGCTAGTAGAGATTGTTTGATATCGCGCTTTTCAACAATCGCTTCGACCACCAAGTCACAAGCGGCCAAGTCTTGCAGGGTGGCCGCCACACTGAGTCTGGCGGTGCGACTGGCGGCCTCAGTTGTGGTGATGCGGCCTTTTTCCGCCAATTTGTCCCATTGCTGGCTAATCGCAGTTAGCGCTTTGCCAGCCGCTTCGGGGGCGGCGTCAAACAAAACCACGCGGCTGCCCGCTTGCGCCGCAATTTGTGCGATGCCACGGCCCATGGCACCAGTGCCGACCATGCCGACAGTTGAAAAAATGGGGCTGAGTTCAGTATGCATGGCGCAATTATCACGCAGGCCGATGGCCGGGCGGGCTCGGGCCGTTTTGAGGACATACCGTTAAAGTCGCCAGATTGACTCTGCAAGAACCCTGATAGCATCAAAATTCAGGGCGAGATTAACCGACACCCCACAACATCATCGTTTTTTGGAGACACCATGACGCTCAAACTTTGCGGCTTCGCTGGCAGCAACTATTACAACAAAGTCAAGCTGCAACTGCTGGAAAAAGGCGTGGCTTTTGAAGAAGAGCTGGTTTGGACGGGCTTGCGTGACAACCCGGCCCTGTCTGAGCGCTCCCCCTTGGGTAAAATACCGTTTTTGGACACCCCGCAAGGCGTGATTTTGGAATCCTCTGTGTGCTGCGAATACATTGAAGACGCTTATCCGCAGCATCCGCTGATTCCCACAGACCCGTTCGCAGCCGCCAAAGTGCGTGAACTGGTGGTGTATTTGGACTTGCACCTTGAGCTGGTCGCGCGCGAGCTATATCCGCAAGCTTATTTCGGTGCGCCGGCGATGGGCGAGGCGAACCTGGCGCGGGTCCGTAAATTACTCATCAAAACCATTGCTGGGTTTGCAAAATTAGCCAAATTCAGCCCCTTTGTGGGTGGTGATGCCTTCACTTTGGCCGATTGCGCCGCCATCACGCATTTGCCCACCGTGTCCGGGGCGTGCAAGCTGGCTTTGGGGGAAGATTTGCTGGCCGATTTGCCGGTGCGCGCTTATTTGAAAGCGATGGGTGAACGCGATACGGTACAACAAGTCAATGCGGACCGAAAAGTCAACACCGAACTCCTGATGGCGCGTATGCGGGCCAAGTGAGGATGAAGATTTAAAAAGGGAAGTTGACGAGCCTTGACCCCAGCACTGGCTCCACAGTTAGGGCTGCTTGGTTCCCCACCTGACCCGGTTGGCCGCTTCACCATGTGGGAAGGCCCGTCGGGTGCAATTATAAACGAAATGCGTCGTCGATTGGCTCAGTAAGCGGCGCTTCCAAACCCGTAGAATCCTGCCATGTCTTATCTTGTCTTAGCCCGCAAATACCGCCCCAAAAACTTCACCGAGCTGGTGGGGCAGGAGCATGTGGTGCAGGCTTTGACGAATGCTTTGACCACCCAGCGGCTGCATCATGCGTACATGTTTACCGGCACGCGGGGGGTGGGAAAAACCACGATTTCGCGGATTTTAGCCAAGTCGCTCAACTGCCAAGGCGTTGATGGGCAGGGTGGTATCACCGCTACTCCTTGTGGAGTGTGCCAGGCATGCTCTGATATTGATAGTGGCCGGTTTGTGGACTATACCGAACTGGATGCTGCGTCGAATCGCGGGGTTGACGAAGTGCAGGCGCTGTTGGAACAAGCGGTGTACAAGCCGGTGCAGGGGCGCTTCAAAGTATTCATGATTGACGAGGTGCACATGCTGACCAACACCGCGTTCAACGCGATGCTCAAGACGCTGGAAGAGCCGCCGGAGTACCTTAAATTTGTTTTGGCCACCACCGATCCGCAAAAAGTGCCGGTAACCGTGCTGTCGCGCTGTTTGCAGTTCAATTTGCGGCCGATGGCTCCTGAGACGGTGCTGGAGCATCTGCAAAAGGTCTTGCAGGCCGAGGGTTTAAGCGCGGATACCCAGGCGCTGCGTCTGCTGTCACGCGGTGCGCGGGGCTCGATGCGCGATGCGCTGTCGCTGACCGACCAAGCGATTGCCTTCAGCGGTTCGGGACCCGGTGGCAAGATCGAAGAAGCCGCTGTGCGTCAAATGCTGGGCAGTGTGGATCGCAGCTATGTGTTTCGCCTGATTGAAGCTTTGGCGCAGGGCGATGGCAAAACCGTGGTTGAAACATCCGAGACGCTGCGGCTGAACGGTTTATCTGCGGCCTCCACGCTGGAAGAAATGACCGCTGTGCTGCAGCGCATGGCAGTCAGGCAGGCTGTGCCGTCCATGCCGGTCGATGAAAGTGATCCTGAGGCGGCAGAGACAGCGCGTTTGGCTGCCGTGCTGCCGCCTGATGAAACGCAGTTACTCTACAGTCTGTGTCTGCATGGCCGTGCGGAGCTGGGCTTGGCGCCGGATGAGTACGCCGCACTGACGATGGTGCTGCTGCGTTTGTTGGCATTTAAGCCTGTGGCTGAAAAAAAAACGCTGCCTCCATCGCAACCTCTCCCCGCCGTGGTGCCGCCAACTCGGGTTGATGCGGCTCCCTCTGAGCAAACCGTCCACACCGTTGCAGCGCGTGTTGTTGTCGAAAAAAACGAGTCAAATATGACTCCAGCCAGCGTGGAATCTGTTCAAGATGCTACAAAATATGTAGCAATACCGGTGCGTGTTCAATCTGCCCCGAGCGAACGAACCGAGCAGCGCACAGAGCGTGCAGGCGTTAGTTCGGCATTAGCGCCAGCAGAATTGGTGCCCACGCCAGAGGGTGATTTTTGGCATGCGCAGGTGCAGCAGCTCTTGACAACAGACAGCATCACGGCCTTGGTACGCGAGCTGGCTTTGCAGTCGCAACTGGTAGCGCGAACCAAGTCAAGCCACGTTAGCGGTGACAGTGATGGCAAGCAGACCGACGCGTGGCTGCTACGTATCGAGCGTGAATCGCTTAACCAAGCCGCCAGCCGTGACAAGCTGCAATTGGCGTTATCGAGCTTGGGTCATTCGGTTCGTCTCAGCGTTGAAATTGGCCCCGCCAGCGACACACCCGCTAAACGTATGACCGCAGCCGCCGCAGAGAAGCAGCGCATGGCGCAAGATACCATCACCCAAGATGCCTACGTGCAGCAACTGGTGCGCGACTTTGGTGCAAAAATCGTACCTGGCAGTATCAAAGTCACTGCACTTTAATTTCAAACATTTAACTTTAAGGAAACCCCATGTTCAACAAAGGACAACTCGCCGGACTCATGAAGCAAGCGACTGCGATGCAAGAAAACATGAAAAAGGCGCAAGAAGAGCTCGGTAATTCTGAAGTGGTGGGCGAATCGGGCTCCGGCTTGGTCAAAGTCACCATGACTGGCAAACACAGCGTCAAGCGTATCGCTATTGATCCCAGCCTGTTGGCGGACGATAAAGACATGCTGGAGGATATGCTAGCGGCTGCTTTCAACGATGCGGTGCGCCAACTGGACGAAAATAGCCAGGCCAAGATGGGCAAAGTGTCACAAGGTATGCCTAGTTTGCCAGGTGGCATGAAATTCCCGTTCTAAAACGTCATCGCCAGATACGTGTCAGTTCACAACAGCAACGCCCTGGACGCGCTGATTCAAGCCTTGCGCCGCTTGCCGGGTGTGGGGCTCAAATCAGCGTCACGCATGGCGTTTCATCTGTTGCAGCATGACCGTGCTGGTGCGCAATTGATGGCGCAGGCGCTTGATCAGGCCGTGACGCAGGTCTTGCATTGCAGCCTGTGTAACACGTTCACGCAGACTGAGGTGTGCGCGACCTGTCAAGATACCCAGCGCGATCAAACCCGCTTGTGTGTCGTAGAAACACCTGCCGACCAATTGGCATTAGAGCGTACCGGTGCTTACAAAGGGCTGTATTTTGTGTTGATGGGCAAGCTCAGCCCACTGGATGGCATTGGTCCCAAGGACATTGGTTTGCAAAAGTTGTTCCAGCGTGTTGCGCCTAAGCCAGGTACCAAGGGAGCAGAGGGTGCTGCCGATACGACGGCCATGAGCTTGGTGACAGAGGTTATTTTGGCGACCAATTTCACCGCTGAAGGCGAGACCACTGCCCACGTGATCAGCGAAGGACTGAAGGCGCGTGGCCTCTTGGTTACGCGCCTGGCACGCGGTGTGCCGATTGGTAGTGAATTGGAATATGTAGACTTAGGCACCATTGCACATGCTCTGGTGGATCGAAGATAGTCCCAAAAGTGTGCGACGGGAATAGCCACGGTAGTATTCACGCTAGTACAAACCCGCTCGGGGATGTTCCCAATGTGCATGTGTCTGTGTTTCTGTATTCTCTCTCGTATCGAGAATAAGATTACACGGAGTGGAGTCACATTGGTCATGAGAGAAGGAGTTTTCAACCGTCGTCTTTTTAGCTTATCAGCAGCCCTTGCAGCATTCACGTGGGCAAGATCTGCAGCTAGCATCGAAGCGCGTGTGGGAAAAACCAAAGTCACGCTTGCTGTCAGTGGCAAAGCGGCGTTTTATTACTTGCCATTGACCGTTGCAGAGCAATTGGGTTACTTTGAGCAAGAAGGCATTGAGATGGAGATCATTGATTTTCAGAGTGTGCTCAAAGCCCAACAGGCCTTGGCCACAGGAACAGTCGATGCCGTGTGTGGCGCGTTTGATCACGTCATCAATTTACACAGTAAAAACCAATTCGTTCAATCCTTTGTTGCGCTGGGTCGTGCGCCCCAAATGGCGATGGGCGTATCCATTAAAAATATGCCCAATTACAAAAATGGCATGGATCTCAAAGGAAAAAAAATTGGTATTTCCGCACCGGGTTCGTCGTCAAATATGATGGCTTATTTGGTACTGCAACGCGCAGGCTTGCCGCCTAGCGAGGTGAGTTTTATTGGCGTAGGAACTGCCGCAGGTGCCATCGCGGCTGTCCGTTCAGGTCAAATCGATGCGGTGTGTAATTTTGAACCCGTGATGACGATGCTTGAGCAAAAAGGCGATATTAAAATTATCTCGGACGCTCGTACACTCAAAGGTACGAGGGCGCTGTACGGTAGCCTGATGCCTGCTGCCTGTTTGTATGCACCGTCCGATTTTCTATATAAAAACCGCGCTGTGACACAAGCGCTGACCAACGCTGTGGTGCGCTCTCTCAAGTGGTTGCGAACTGCGGGTCCAAGAGACTTGATCAAAGTCGTCCCTGAAGCTTATTTGCTGGGTGATCGAAGTTTGTACCTTGCCAGCTACAACAACCTGCGCGAATCCTTTTCATTGAATGGCATGATTGCCGATGAAGAGGCTAAAGCCGCACTTCGTCATCTGTCAAACTTCGATCCCACCATGAAAGCAGACAAAATAGAGTTGACAAAAACTTTCACGAATGCGTACGCTAAACGCGCCAAGTCGATTTTCAGAGCCTGAATTCAGGTTCTGAATTCAGTGCTTTGTTCCAGTGCCCCCAGGCTAGTTCCGTGCAAACGTTCTCGTCGCCCTCTTCACCATGCGTGGTTTCGAGCGCGCGGCAACTCGGCTTTGGCTGCGAGCGTGGGTGGCGTGGGTTTTACCAACTGACCTGGTGGTCACGGGTAAATACAAAATCACACTTTGCTTGATGGTCAAAGAGGCACCTGCACTGATTTTGTTCCATTGCGCAACGTTGGCGGCGCTGACGTTATAGCGGCTCGCCAGTAATGCCACAGAATCTTTCTTTTTAGCTTTGACGACGGTGCGTTTCAACACGATTTCAGGTGACAAGGCCATGTGTGCGTTGTCGGCAATATGGACCGCAACATCTGCTTGCGACTTGTTGGAGCGGGGAATCAAGAGTGTCGAGCCTGCCGTGATCCGCATCCGTGGTGGGATGTTGTTGACGCTGCGCAAGTCGTTTTCATTCATGCCGACACGATTGGCGACAGCAGAGACATTCATGGTCGATGGGGCAGTCCAGGCGGTCCAGGTGGCCAGCTGGCCACCCGAAAAATTAGCTAAATTTCGTTTGAAGACGGTTGCATTGTCCCAAGGCAGCAAAATTTGGGGTGTGCCAGAAGCCAAAATCACAGGACGACTGGCCGATGGATTGAGCGCCTTGAAGTCTTCGAGTTTGATTTCAGCCAGTTGGGCGGCTAATTGAACATCAATATCGCGGGTGATGTCGATCGAGTCGAAATAGGGGTGATTTGAGATGTTGGGGAGTGCCTGGTTGAAGGTTTCTGGCGCAGAGATGATGTTTTTGACGGCTTGCAACTTGGGCACGTAGTAACGCGTTTCATTGGGCATGTTCAAGTCGCTATAGGTGAGACCTAAACCTGCGGCACGATTTTTGGCAAGGGCGCGCGAAACACTGCCTTCCCCCCAGTTGTAGGCTGCCAAGGCCAGCTGCCAGTCGCCAAACATACCGTACAGTTTTTGTAAATAGTCCAAAGCCGCGCGAGTGGAAGCCAGCACATCACGACGGTCGTCGCGAAAAATGTTCTGCTTCAAAGAAAAGTATTTGCCTGTTGCGGGCATGAATTGCCACATGCCGGCAGCTTTTGCGCTGGAGACAGCCTGGGGGTTGTAGGCGCTCTCAATGAACGGCAACAGCGCCAGTTCTGTCGGCATATTACGCCGCTCCAGCTCTTCGACAATATGGAATAAGTATTTGCTGGAGCGCTCCGTCATGCGCAGGATGTAATCGGGCCTGGTGGCATACCATTGCTCACGGTCGCGCACGATGTCGCTTTCTAAATTGGGCATGGCATAACCACGACGAATGCGCTCCCAAACATTGGCGGGTGGCATCAGATTGGCGACATCTCTGGCTGCGATGGTGTTTGACGTGATGGGTTTTAAAGCCACATCGGCGGCCAGCGTCGCACTGAGGTTGGGGCCAGCAGCAGATTTAACCCCGGTTGCCGCTTGAACACCGGGATGACTCCTTGAATTACTTGCTGCGGTGGCGGCGGATTGGTTATCTGTGCTGGCACAAGCTGCTAAGGCCAGTGCCGCGATAACCATGGACATACGTCCAAATTGACTGAAAAGAGGTGTGATATTCATTGAAATTTGTTTTTCCATTCACGCAGGATGGCAAAAGCTTGTGCGTCATCCAGAGTTGAGTTGTTGGCCGCATACGCTTGAATTGACTGACGGACGGACCTTTCTCGGCTACGTAAAAAAGGGTTGATTTGGCGTTCCAACCCCACTGTAGAAGGCAAGGTGGGCAGATTCATGGCGCGCAAGGTATGACAATGTGCTGTGTAGTTGACCAGATTTACGTTGTCTGGTTCCACGCTGGTCGCAAATTTAAGGTTGGCTAGAGTGTACTCATGTGCGCAGCAAACCAAAGTGTTACTTGGCAGTGCAGCGAGCTTATCGAGCGAATCCAGCATCTGGGCGGGTGTGCCTTCAAACAATCGGCCGCAGCCACCTGAAAACAAGGTGTCCCCACAAAATAGGAGGGGTTGCTGCTTGCCCGGCTCGGCAAGCTGAGATAGCGATGCAGCAGCGCAATAGTAGGCAATGTGACCTGACGTGTGGCCTGGAACATCAATCACAGAAAATGGCAACCCTAAAAATGTACCGATATACCCTTCGTTGACACGAGTCACTGGTTCGGGGATGACTTCAAACCGGGGGCCATAGACGTGTGCGCCCGTGGCGAGTCGAAGCGCTTGTACGCCGCCCACGTGGTCAGCATGGTGGTGAGTGACTAGAATGGCATCGAGTTTAAGGTCAAGTCGTTGCAGGGCGCTGAGGACGACTTGGGGCTCTCCAGGATCAACCACGATGGCATGGGTGCCATCGTGTAACAGCCAAAAGTAATTATCGTTAAAGGCAGGTAGTGGAATTAAATTCATGAGCGGTAAAATTATAAGTATGCAAAACTGGTTGGAGACGCCGACTGGCCAGTACTTGCTGGCTTGGGAGCGCGCTCAGTTTGACCAAGTGGTCGTTGATATTTTTGGCTATCATGCCCTACAACTGGGTTTGGCGCCATTGCCCGCTTTGCAGGCCAGCCGCATGCCACATCGCTGGCTGGCTGTGCCATCTTCTGACAATGCACCAGACAACGCATTTGGCAATCCATCTGGCAACATGTCCGATATGGCGTCCAGCGATGCCAGGCCCGCAGTCGATTTGGTAACGGATTTTGCTGCGTTGCCATTTTTTGAAAATAGCCTTGATTTGCTGGTTTTGCCGCACAGCTTGGAACTCAGCCCTGACCCGCATGCCACATTGCGCGAGGCGCAGCGCGTGCTCGTACCAGAGGGCAAGCTGGTCATTTGCGGATTTAACCCTTTGAGTTTGTGGAGGTTGACGCAAGAGGGAGGGCGTCGTTCTTTGGACAAGGGTGCAAGTTCGCGGTATGGTTTGGGCGAACTGCTTTTGCCGGAATCGGGTGAGCTTATTGGTTATCGACGGCTACGTGATTGGCTCAGACTGCTAAATTTCGAAATTGAATCTGGTAAATTTGGCTGCTACCGGCCCGCTGTGCGTAGCGAAAAATGGCTACAGCGCTTTTCCTGGATGGACAAAGCGGGTGAGAGCTACTGGCCCATTTTTGGGGCTGTATATTTTGTCGTTGCAGTCAAACGTGTGCACGGGATGCGGATACTCAGTCCGAATTGGAAAGACTCACGAGTCAAGGCAAGCGCTCCTGTTTCTGTAGCAAATAAATTCCACTTCATAAAGGTTAAGGATGAATATTAAGTATGAATAAGATAGTTGTTTACACGGATGGTGCCTGCAAGGGAAACCCTGGTCCTGGCGGCTGGGGCGTGCTCTTGAGGTCTAGCGGGCAGGTTGAAAAGGAACTGTTTGGCGGTGAATTGGTCACTACCAATAACCGGATGGAGTTGACGGCCGTGATTGAGGCCTTGCAAGCGCTCAAAAGACCCTGTCAAGTTGCTCTATACATTGACAGTAAATATGTGCTCCAGGGCGCAACTGAATGGCTGGTTGGCTGGAAAACAAAGGGTTGGAAAACGGCGGCTAAGCAGCCTGTCAAAAATGTTGACTTGTGGCAACAGCTGGATATTTTATTGTTAACCAGCGGTCACGAAATTGAATGGTGTTGGGTGAAGGGTCACGCAGGTGATCCGGGAAATGAGCGAGCAGATACCTTGGCCAACAAAGGTGTTGAGCAAGCTTTGCGGGCTATGTAACGTCAGTAATTGTTTCAATATGGCACCCAAAGCAATTTACTCAACCGTCGCTGTTTTAGGTATTGCCGCCGCATCTGGCGCAGCTTGGTGGTATCAACATAAAGCACCATCAAATACTTCCGTTCATGCTGTAGCCACCGGTGCGCGCCCACCCTCCGTTGAATCAGCCAAGGTCGAAGTGATGCAGATCACTGATGACGCCCAAGCGGTTGGTAGTTTGAAATCACGCCAGGGCGTGACGCTGCGGCCAGAGGTGAGTGGCCGCATCACGCAACTTAATTTTCGTGATGGTGATCACGTTAGTAAAGGCCAACTGTTGGTCCAATTCGACGACCAATTGCAGGTGGCTCAAGTTAAACAAAGTCAGGCAGAGTTGTCCATCGCCCTGGCCAACCACAAACGCAACCAGGAGTTGGTGGCACAAAATTTCATCAGCAAACGTTCGGTTGAAGAAAGTGCGGCCAACTTGGAGGTCGCGCAGGCCAAATTGGTACTGTCACAAGCTACGGCAGCAAGGCTAAAAATCACCGCCCCATTTAGCGGTATCACCGGCATCCGCAGTGTCAACGTAGGGGATTACCTTAAAGACGGTGGCGACATTGTCAATATAGAAGATATGACAGCTGTGTTCGTGGATTTTCGTTTGCCAGAGCGCTTTCAAACCAAGGTGAAAAAGGGGCAAAGTGCACAAGTGGATATGGATGCCCTGCCGGGGCGCAAATTTACGGCCATCATCCAAGCGATTGACCCTTTGGTAGACTCGAATGGTCGCTCGGTTGGTGTGCGAGCTTGCATAGATAACCGTCAGAATCAGTTGCGTCCAGGCATGTTCGCTCGGGTCAATGTCGTGTTTGGTGCGCGTGATCAAGCCAAAATGATTCCTGAAGAGGCGATTGTCCCGCAAGGAGGTAAGCAGTTTGTCATCAAACTTGTGAGCGGGACCGACAAAGACAGCAAGATAACTCAGCGGATTGAGGTGAAGGTAGGTATTCGCAGGCCTGGCAAGGTTGAAATCCTGGATGGTCTGAGCGAAGGTGATGAAGTCGTGACGGCCGGGCAGCAGCGCGTGCAAAAAGATGGCACGGTGGTGAAGGTGATTGAGCTGGGCCGTCCAGCTGGACAGCCCCAAGCTGTAGGCAGCGCAGGTGAGGGGGGGCGGCCAAAACTGGCTGAGGTAGCCACTAAAGCAGGTCTTGGTTCAGAGAGCAAGCCTTTGTCAGGCGCTCACCCCTGCCTTGCAGGGAAATCCTGATGCAAATCGCAGAAATGTCCATCCGCAGACCGGTGTTGGCCACGGTCTTATCGCTCTTGGTGGTGTTGATTGGTGCGGTTAGCTTTACCCGTTTGTCGGTACGCGAATACCCAAAAATCGACGAGCCCGTGGTGACAGTGAGTGTCCGCTATCCGGGTGCTTCAGCCGAGGTGGTGGAGTCACAAATAGCCAAAACGCTTGAAGACTCTATCGCTGGCATTGACGCGGTCGATGTGATTACGTCAGTCAGCCGCGCCGAGCAGGCGCAGATCAGCGTGCGGTTTCGGCTGGAAAAAGATGCTGACGCAGCCGCTGCCGAGGTGCGCGACCGCACCTCACGTGTACGCAATCGCTTGCCACAAGCGATTGATGAACCCGTGATTTCCAAAGTGGAGTCCGATGCCTTTCCCGTCATTTGGCTGGCATTTTCTAGCGATACCTTGAATCCGCTGCAAATCAGCGACTTGATCAATCGCATTGTCAAGCCTCGGCTGCAAACGGTGACGGGTGCTGCGGACGTGCGTATTTTTGGCGAACGCAAATATGCGATGCGTGTTTGGCTGGACCCAGACAAACTAGCCGCTTACAAACTCACCACTCAAGATGCGGAAGATGCCATCAAGCGCAACAACATTGAGATACCGGCTGGTCGGATAGAGTCGATGCAACGTGAGTTCAGTGTCACATCACAAACCAGTCTTGAGAAGCCAAGCCAATTCGCCGATATTGTGATTAAGACGGTGAATGGTTTTCCCGTGAAAATGCGCGATGTGGCGCACATTCAGGAAGGGCCTGCCGAAGAGCGCAACTCCGTTCGATTGAACGGAAAATACGCCATCTCGGTCGGTGTGATCAGGCAAGCGACAGCCAACCCACTGGTGTTGTCAAAAGGTGTGCGCGACATGATGCCCAAGCTCAAGGCCGATTTACCGCCTGACATGAGTATTGATATCGCCAACGATAACTCGGTATTTATTGAGCGATCAATTGAGAATGTTTACAAAACTATTTTTGAGGCTGTGGTGTTGGTGGCCTTGGTCATTTTCTTTTTCTTGCGCACCCTGCGCGCGTCGATTATTCCCATCATCACCATTCCTGTCAGCTTGATTGGTGCGTTTGCCATGATGGCGCTAGCAGGTTTTACCGTCAACACCTTAACGCTGTTGGCATTGGTATTGGCTATTGGACTGGTGGTGGATGATGCCATTGTGGTGCTCGAGAATATTTATCGTCATATTGAAGAGGGCTTGGATCCTTTTTCTGCTGCCATCAAAGGCGTGCGTGAGGTCGGTTTCGCTGTGGTCACGATGACAGCTACGTTGGTGGCGGTGTATGCGCCGCTGGCGTTTACACCGGGGCGCACTGGTCGTTTGTTTGTCGAATTTGCCTTGGCTCTAGCCGGTGCGGTGGTGGTATCGGGTTTTGTTGCGCTGACTTTGTCGCCCATGATGTGCTCACTGTTGCTCAAGCACAATCCCAAACCCAATTGGTTTGACCGCACCATGGAACGCGGGCTGACAGCCCTAACAAACGGCTATGGCCACGTATTGCGATGGCTTGTGACGACTGGCTATGACACGCAGCGCGAGAAAACCGGGGTATTTTTCGTTATCAAGCGTACTTTTATACACACACGTTGGATCGTTCTGGGTGTCATGGCCGTTTGTGCCTTTTCTATCTATTTGATCTTGCCCAATATGAAACGCGAACTGTCGCCCCTGGAAGACCGGGGTGTGATTTTGGCAGTGGTGAATGCGCCTGATGGTTCGACCCTTGATTTCACCTCGCGCTACGTCAATGAGATGGAAAAAATGGGGATGCAATACAAAGAGTTCGACCGCATATTTGTTACCGCTGGCAACCCCACCGTTTCGCAAGCTAATGTGTTTTACCGCGCGGTAGACTGGAAAGACCGCAGTAAGACGACGCTGGAACTGGCGCGGGAGATGCAGCCTGGTTTTGCTCGCTTGGCTGGTGTCACAGCTTTTCCCATCACACCACCTTCACTGGGGCAGGGTTTTCGTGAGCGTCCTATCAACTTTGTGATAGTGACCTCAGAAAGCTACCAAAACCTCAATGCCATGACGCGCCAGTTCATGGATGAAATTGCCAAAAATCCGGGCTTTTTAACACCAGACATTGATTTGCGTTTAAACAAGCCGGAGCTGAAAATTGACGTGGATCGTGCCAAAGCAACTGACTTGGGTGTCAGCGTTGAGGTGGTGGCACGCGCTATTGAAACCATGCTGGGTGGCCGCCAGGTCACGCGGTACAAGCGCGATGCCGACCAATATGACGTGATTGTACAAACCCAATCCACCGGGCGTGACACGCCGGATGACATTGAAAAAATCTTCGTGCGTGGACGCAACGACACCATGATCCCGCTGTCCGCTCTGGTTCAAGTACGCGAAGCCGTAGCGCCGCGCGAATTGAATCATTTTGGCCAGCGTCGTTCAGTGTCTATTACCTCTAATCTCGCACCCAATTATTCGCAAGGTGAGGCGTTGGAGTTTTTGGATGCTACTGCCAAAAAGGTCTTGAAGTCCGGCTACAGCACGGATTTGAATGGCAGTTTGCGCGAATTCAAAAGCTCACAGGGTTCGCTTGGTTTGGTGTTTGCGCTTGCTTTGTTATTTATTTTCTTGGTGCTAGCAGCTCAGTTTGAGAGCTTTATCGATCCGTTTGTCATCATGCTGTCGGTACCGATGTCCGTGATTGGCGCCTTGCTGGCCCTGCGATGGAGTGGCGGTTCGCTCAATGTGTATTCACAAATTGGCTTGATTACCTTGGTGGGATTGATCACCAAACACGGTATTTTGATTGTTGAATTCACCAACCAATTGCGTAGCGCTGGCATGGATATGACGGATGCCCTGGTTAAAGCCTCATCGCAGCGTCTGCGTCCGATTTTGATGACGACTGGTGCTATGGTTCTTGGCGCTTTGCCGTTAGCGTTGTCTACCGGTGCGGGTGCTGAAAGCCGCATTCAAATTGGCTGGGTGATTGTGGGCGGCATGTCGCTGGGGACGCTGCTAACCATTTTTGTGGTTCCAACGATGTACAGTTTGTTTGCCCGTAAGGCTGTGCCAGGAGCCAAAACGGCGGTTGAGAAAAAGTTGCTTGAGCCAGGCAACACGCACGAATGGGTCGCGAAGTAACGACCTTGGTACACCCGACCTATTGCAACGTCTGCTGCTTGTACCACTGCGTTTAATTTTCATACCCTTCACCTGAATCCACCAAACTATATCGGCATACAAGCCGGGCGTTACGATAGAATGAAGTGTGTTTGATTCATATGGGTATTGCATGGATAACAACGCCTTGTCCCCCAGCACAAGACCATCCGCATGTGATGTTCTTGTCATAGGCGGAGGACCCGCTGGTGCCACCGCCGCTACGTTGTTGGCAGAACGCGGCTACCACGTTACCCTGCTTGAAAAAGCCCATCACCCGCGGTTTCATATCGGTGAATCATTGCTTCCTGCTAATTTGCCGTTGCTAGAGAAGCTGGGCGTTGCCCAAGCGGTCAAAGCTATCGGTATGGAGAAATGGGGCGCTCAATTCGTCTCGCCTTGGCACGATCATCCGTCTTCAGTCGAGTTTGCTGATGCTTGGGACAAATCCATGCCCATGGCCTACCAGGTTAGGCGTTCCGATTTTGATGAAATCTTGATTCGCAATGCCGCGGCAAAAAATGCAAACGTCATTGAAGGATGCCAAGTGCAAGAGGTGACTTTTTTGCCGGATTCACAGGGTGCGCTGGTACAGGCACGGTACGATGACGGGCGACTCGCAACATGGAGCGCCCGTTTTGTCCTCGATGCGTCAGGTCGCGATACCTTTCTGGGTAACCGTCTGAAAATAAAACAGCGCAATAAAAAACACAACAGCACGGCGATTTATGCGCATTTTTCTGGTGCGCAGCGCAATCCCGGAAAAAGTGAGGGTGACATCACCATTTTTTGGTTCGACCATGGCTGGTTCTGGTTTATTCCCCTGACTGATGGCATGACCAGTGTGGGTGCTGTGACTTGGCCGTATTACCTGAAAACGCGTGGTCAAAAACCACTTGACGTGTTTTTTAAAGAAACGATTGCCTTATGCCCACAGTTAGCAAAACGGTTGGAGCATGCGCAACTTCAGTCTGAGGTGGAGGCCACAGGTAATTTCTCCTACGTTTGCGACCGGACCCATGGCGATCATTTTCTTTTGCTGGGTGATGCATACACATTTATCGATCCGGTTTTTTCATCCGGGGTGATGCTGGCAATGCAAAACGCTTTTGTTGCTGCGGATACGGTGGACACTTGTTTGCGTCAGCCAAACCAGGCCGCTACAGCTCTGAAAATGTTTGACCGGAGTATGCGCGTTGGACCCAAGGCGTTTTCCTGGTTTATTTACCGCGTCACCAATCCCACCATGCGCGACATGTTCATGAACCCGCGTAATGTGTTTCGCGTCAAAGAAGCGTTGCTCTCGGTATTGGCCGGCGATGTATTTGGCAAAACACCCACGTGGCGCTCAATCATGATATTCAAGGCCCTGTATTATTTAGGTTCTACCGTCAAGCTGAAACGTACCATTCATGCTTGGTTAATGCGCAGGCGCAATATCCGGCCTGTCGAAGAAGTGGTTGCTACAGTTCGCTGATGGGCAAGCGCTGTACGTCATCGACATGTGAAAATCTGGCTGTTGCAAAATCGGTGCAACTGAGTGACGTGTGGAAAAGCCATGAGCTGGGGGCTGCTCGTTACCGCCTGGATGCGTTTATCACACATGGCGGGGCGTGATGCGCAGATTAATCGGGCTCTATGATTATCTGGTGTTGTATCTGGGCTTGATCTGGCTTGGGTTGCTATGTCTGAGTTGGACCTTGATTGCGGTAATACTCTACCCATTGTTACCGTTACATCGGGGGCGGGTAGTCGGACGCTGGGTGATCATGATCGCGTTTCGTTTGTATCTTGCCAGTCTGAGTGCTTCGCGCCGATGCCATTTTGACTTGACTGCGCTGGATGCTTTACGTGGTGAAACCCCGCTGATTATCGCGCCCAACCACCCATGTTTACTCGATGCCGTGATGGTGATTTCTCGCCTGCCAAATGTCGCTTGCGTGATGAAAGTGAATTTAATGAACAATGTTTTTCTGGGTGCCGGAGCACGGCTGGCGCGCTACATACGCAGCGAACCGCTACGTAACATGATCCATTTGGCTGTTGAAGATTTCCAGAGCGGCAGTCATTTGCTGTTGTTTCCAGAAGGCACACGTACCACACACAACCCTGTGAATCCGCTCAGAGGCAGCATCGGATTGATTGCCCACAAGGCACAAGTGCCAGTACAGACTGTCTTGATCGAAACGGATACACAATATCTCAGCAAAGGCTGGCCTTTGTTTCGTAAATGTGTCATGCCAATAACTTACCGAGTGCGCTTGGGACGTCGTTTCGATCCGCCGACAAATGCCCAGCAGTTCATGGTCGAATTGCAGGATTACTTCGCAAATGAATTGGTACTGGGTTCAGCCTTTCATCCACCCGGCGCGCTTTCCGGCATAGAAGTCGACCCGCTACCTCACTACTGAATCTCTATGACCGCATCCACAACCCATGTTGTCATCATCCCCAGCTACAACCCTGGCGCGAAAGTCTTTGAAACCGTCCGGGATGCGCGCCAATACTGGAATCCGGTGTGGATCGTCATCGATGGCAGCACGGATGGCACCGCTGCAGGCCTGCATGACATGGCGGCCAAAGACAGTGCGCTGCGCGTCATTGAACTCCCGCACAACCAGGGCAAGGGCGCTGCGGTCTTGCATGGCTTTCAGCTGGCCGCCGCCGCCGGCTATACCCATGCCCTGACGATGGACTCGGATGGCCAACACCCCGCCGATCGCATTCCCGCGTTCATGGCGGCATCCGTTCAGCAACCGCAAGCCATGATTTTGGGCGTGCCGGTGTTCGACGCCAGTGCACCGAGTTTGCGTGTCAAGGGTCGGCAGGTGTCCAACTGGTGGGCCAATTTGGAGACCCTCTGGGCTGGCATTGGCGATTCGCTGTTCGGGTTTCGGGTCTATCCGATTGCGCCGCTCTGCCAAGTCATGCGGCGGCAACCCTGGATGCGCCACTTCGATTTTGACCCTGAGGCGGCTGTTCGACTGTGCTGGAGTGGCGTGAAGCCGGTCAATTTACCCGCCCGTGTGCGTTACCTGAGCTCCGAGGAAGGGGGCGTCTCGCACTTCCGTTATTTGCGCGACAACGTCTTGCTGACCTGGATGCACACGCGGCTTTTCCTGGGTTTTGTATTGCGCCTACCCATGCTGCTCATGCGCCGTGCGTTCGGTTTTTCCCGAGCGTGACGGCACCGGGATGCCGATACGCGGCAGCCAGATACGCAGCAGCGGCGAGGTCACCACGGTACTGAAAATGGCCATGATGACCAGGATGGTGAACATCTGCTGCGAGATCACGCCGAGGTCGTAGCCGACATTGATGACGATCAGTTCCATCAGGGCGCGGGTATTCATCATTACGCCCATGACTTTGCCCTCCTCGTGATTCATGCCCGCCGCCCGGGCGGCAAGATAAGCGCCGCCAAATTTGCCCAGGGTGGCGAGGAAGACAATGAGCGCACACCAGCCCCACGCCACCAGGGTGTCGAGGCTACCGATATGGGTGCGAAGACCGGTATAGGTGAAGAAGATAGGCAGAAAGAACACCGTGACGAACGGGCTGATGCGGGTGGTCCAGGCGCGCACAAAGGCATGTTCATCGTGGAGCAGGACACCCATCATGAAGCCGCCGAAAATGGCGAAAATCCCCAACTGGTAGGTCGTCATCGCTGACAGGAAAATGCCCGCCAGCACCATGCCCAGCAGGTTGTGCGACAACACGCCCGACTGCGCATTGCAGCGGTGCAGGATGCGCTTCATGAACGGACGAATCAGAAACCAGCTCGCCAGAAAGAAGCCCAGCACCAGCGCCACTTTGAGCGCAAAGCTGGGCGCATCAAAGTTGGACAGGGACAGGGTGGTAATCAATGCCAGCAGCAGCCAGCCGATGACGTCGTTGATCGCCGCCGCACTGATGGCGATGACGCCGATCGGGGTGTGCGTCATGTTGAATTCCATCATGATGCGCCCAAGGATGGGCAAGGCCGTAATCGAAAAAGCGGTGGCTACAAACAGCGCCGTACCCAGCGGGTGCGCGCCCGGTGACAAAGTTGACGCACTGGCTTGGCCGACGATAAAGCCCAAGCCAAAGGGCGCGATCAGGCTGAAGCTGGCGATCCACATTACCGCGCTACGGTTGCGCGGCGCACGCAAGTGGGAAAAGTCGAACTCCAGACCAATCTGAAACATCAGCAGCACCAGCCCGATTTGGGACAGCATCTGCATCGGTTCTGGCGCGCCGGAGTGAAACACGTACTGAAAGACATCGGGGGCGAGCAGGCCAAAGAGGGAAGGCCCCAGCAGGATGCCAATCACAATTTCGCCCACCACCATGGATTGCCCGATGCGCAGCGCAATACCGCCGCCAATGCGGGCGGCCAGCACAATCACCGTGAGTTGCAGCAGTGTGAAAAACAGCAGTGCTTCGGTCTTGTGGATGGACAGCGTGGAGGCAATAGTCATAAGTTTGAGGGTGACCCGTTAAATCATGCCGCCATTGATGGAGATGATCTGACCGGTGATGTAAGCCGCCTGCTCGGAGGCGAGAAAGCCAATCAGGTCCGCGACTTCCGAGGGTTGACCCACCCGCTTCATCGGCACCAGGCGGGTGATGTCTTCTGCCTTGAATGTCGAGGCAATCATGGCCGTGTCAATAATGCCGGGGGCGACGGCATTCACCGTGATGCCGCGACTGGCCACTTCTTGGGCCAGCGATTTGGTGGCGGAATTGATCGCGCCTTTGGCCGCGGAATAATTCACCTGGCCGCGATTGCCGGTGAGCGCCGCGATGGAGGAGACATTGATAATGCGACCCCAGCGACTGCGGATCATGGGCATCATCAACGTGTGGGTGACGTTGAAAAATCCATTCACCGACACATCAATGACCCGATGCCATTGCTCGGCCCGCATACCGGGGAAAATGGCGTCATCGTGGATGCCGGCGTTATTGACCAATATCTGGATGGGATTGTGTTCGATGATCGGGTTAAGGGCATCGGCTACCGCGCTACTGTCGGTCACGTCAAACACCACGGTCTCGGCACGGCCACCACCGGCGCAAATGCTGTCAACCAGCCGTTGCGCCATCTCCACGCCACGATTCGCATGAACATAAACATGGCAGCCATCGGCCGCGAGTCGGCGACAGATGGCGGCACCCATACCGCCGCTTCCGCCTGTGACCAGGGCAATTTTCATCAAGAATCTCCGGTAATTAGTGCCGCCGCATTGAGCACTACGGCCGCGCGTCCTGCCAGCAGCAGGTGACCCGCAGCGCTCACGTTGAACTCGTACAGGATGTTGTTGGCGCTGGCCGTTAGGCAGCTGGCCTCAATGAATAGATCGGCGGCAATATCGTCAAGACGCGCCACGTGCAGCGTCGTGCTGCGCACACTGACCAGATAGCCGGCGCGGGGGGTGTCGAGGCTTGGCGCGGCCAGTAAAGCACCATGCAGCGCCATGGCCTGTGCCGCATATTCGATGCCACACACAGAACCTAGCCGGCCATGGGCGCGTAACGGATTCGCGCTGTCGCGGTGACTGATGGCATCACACTGTACCTTGAGCTGATCCCAGGCCAGTACACGATGGAGCAGGCACATGTTGCCCCGGTGTGGAACATGGGCGGCAATCCAGACGTGGTCGAGTGTGTCAGGGTTCAACATGGTGTCACAGTCACAGCGAGGCGGCAGTTGTCAAGGTAGTCAAGCACGATGTGTGTGCTTTGCTTTAACGCAATGGCTCGCAAGAGTGGCAGTCCGCGCGCAGCCGGAATTCCAAGACGCAGGCTTTCCAGTGCACTGTCATCAAGTGAGTGGGCCGTGGCATCAGTGAGCGCAACGCTGATATGTGCTAGGGCATGTTTACTGCGTTGTGGCGCCAGCACCAAAGCGATCCCGAGTGCATCCGTGATGGGGCGAACGCTGTGTAAAGGCTCGGGATAGGGGGTATCACAGGCAAGCAGTAAGGTACGCGTGCGGTCTACAACGACTTGGCTCATGGCTTCGAGCAGGCCCGAACCAAAACTTGCATCGAATGCACTCAAGACGGATGCATTGGTCATCGCACCCGTGGCGATGCCCCAGTAACCGGCGGCGGCATTGTGAACTGAATTATGAAAGCGAGTTGGAGAAATTGCCCGGTCACTTGACGCCAACATGTCACAGATGGCATGGCAGTTTTCACCATCGCCACCGGACAAAGAGAACACGCTCGCTAGCTTGTCTGCCTCTTGCTCCGCAGCAGCGATGGCTTCCAGTCCGACTGCCAGGGTGAGCTTGACAATTGCACCACTGCGGCGACGCTCTGCTGTTGGTAGCAGGGTCGGAGGTGGCAAAACGGTTTTGCTGGGTTGATAGGTTTGCTGTCCCAATAAAATGGCCTGTGCGCTCGGCCAGTCATTTAAACCTGGTCCGAGTAAACCGATACCTTCAATATAGGCGGAAAGTTGCATGGATTAATTGGCTCGACCAAAAATGAGGCTGCAGTTGGTGCCACCAAAACCGAATGAGTTACTCAGTACATGCGCAACTGGATAATCGCTATTTTTCAACAAGTAATTGAGGCGCAGCGCTGGATCGGGATGGAGGGTATTCAATCCCGCCGGCAGCAAACCGTGCTGTAGCGTAAGCGCGCAAATCACGGCTTCAACTCCACCGGCAGCGCCCAGCGTATGACCGGTCGCGCCTTTGGTCGAACTGCACGCAGTCTCCGAGCCAAACAAGTCAACAACGGCTTTTCCTTCAGCCGCATCATTGCTCTGGGTTGCGGTGCCATGAAGATTGATATAGTCAATATCAGGTGGCTGCAAACCGGCCATGCGCAGGGCATCTTGCATCGCCATGCGTGCACCCAGACCTTGCGGATGTGGCGAGGACATGTGGTAAGCGTCGCTCGATTCACCTATGCCCATTAACAGCACGGCATCTGCAGCGAGATGATCGGGTGTATGTTCCAGTAATGCAAAAGCGGCTGCTTCACCAATCGAAATGCCGTTACGTTCTGCATCAAATGGGCGGCAGACCTGTTTGGAAATGAGGCCCAACGAGTTGAATCCATACAGCGTGGTCAGACACAAGGAATCGACGCCGCCTACGACAGCCGCATCAATCAAACCTGAGGCCAGCATCCGACGTGCCGAACTGAACACCTTGGCGCTGGATGAGCATGCTGAAGAAATCGCCACAGCCGGTCCGGTCAGGTCAAAATACCGACGCGTGAAGTTGGCTACGGAAAATGTGCTGTGCGTGGTGCTGTAAATGAAGTCTGGAGGTAGCGCGCCACTCAGCTTATCGCGCCGACGATAGGCGAGTTCGGTTTGAAAAATGCCCGCGGTGCTTGTTCCGATAAATACGCCGACACGTGCCGGACCATAACGATCGACCGCTGCTCTGACAGCGGTGTCGAAACCGTCCTGCTGCAGACCCAAGGTTGCCAGACGATTATTGCGGCAGTCAAATGCGCTCAAACGAGAGGGTAGATTGACTGCGTCGACATCCGCAACTTCACCAATAAAAGTTGGCAGATCGACACTGTCAAATGCGCAAGGAGTCAGGCCACCACGACATTGGCGCAACGCATCCAGCGTTTGATCAAGCCCACGTCCCATCGCACTGGTTGCCGTAAAGCTGGAGAGGTGCAGCGCGTTCACCATGAAGTCAAACCAAAATCAAAACGTAATACTAACAAAATTCGGATACCGTTCATGTTGACTGTAGCCTAGTTGCATGTCTTGCCGCCGCAGCCGAATGATGCCGTAATGAGAGGTAAGCAACGAATACCCCCAAAACCAGCCCTGCAACGACATCTATGACGACATGCTGCCGTATCGCTAATGTCGAATAAATAATGCCAGCGCACCATGCCCAATTCAAGCCCAGCGCCCAAGACGGTACCTCAAAGCGCCGCAAGACCAAATTGAGCCAGATAGCCGAAAAAGTTGCGGTGGCAACATGCAGTGATGGACAGGCATTTCCCGCTGCGTCCATGCTTTTAAGGTAGTCCATGCCAGGGTACAGTACCCAATCAATTTGTGCTGCCGGAACAGATGTTGGCCAGAAACAAAAAATCAGCAGGCCAATTGAGCAGGTTGCCGCCATTGCACCGGCATAGTTGAACAGTTCGCGCTGCGTGGCCAGTAACGCTGGAGGCAATGAAACGTATACCCAGAGTGAGATATACAGTGGCATGGCCGTAGGCTGAAAACCAATGAGTTGATCCAGTTCTGTGATAGGCATCACCACTGCCGGGTACATGGGGTTTTTAAGCAGGTAGAGATAAGCCCCAAAAAACACCACGATAAATAGCGGTGTACCGATAGCCTTGAGCCATACATGCTGCGACAGGTTGTGTGCAATTCGTTGATGCCAAGCTGATAGCGGAGGGGTTTCAATCATGGTTTTGAGTGAGTTCAAATAGAAATGCGATCTGCACTGTTGTTACACCAAATATTAGTATTGTGTCGCGAGGTAGAGCGCGAGTGCCATGTCCGCTGAACAATGGCTGAGCCAAAGAGATTCTCATAATAAGGCATGCCGCAATGATACAAATCGTAGATTGGCCGCAACAGCGGCATCTATCAATGCCGGCAGTACTTCTAAAATCACGGGCGTACCTGCCGGCGTGCGTGCTGCATGACCGTCATGCAATAGTAGTATCGCACCGGGGCGTAGCCCAGCCAGTAGTTGGCGTTTGACTTGCTCAGAATCACGCACACGCGTATCGAATCCACGTGCGGACCAACTGACGAGAAGTAATCCCAGACGTTTAAGCACGGGGTCAAGAAACGGATTGCGAAACCCCGCTGGTGCCCGAAAGAACAGTGGACATTGACCTGTTAGCGTGGTCAAGGTTGCTTGCGCCGCCTGTAATTCTCTGGTGAAACCCGCCAAGCCCAAAAAGGCAAAATTATGGCGATGCCGCTGGCTGTGGTTTTCAATGGTGTGACCACGTCGCACGATGTCTTGGCACACATCGGGATAGCGTATGGCTCGTTCACCAATCATGAAAAAAGTAGCCTGGACCCCATGACGCTCAAGCAGATCAAGCACCTGCGGGGTCACAACGGGATCCGGACCATCGTCGATGGTCAGCGCCACTTCATTGCGCGCGGTGGCTGTGGCGGGCAACTGGGTCCAGTTTGGCCCCAGCCAATGGCTCCGTGGCCACAACCCAACCAGCGTGAGTACCATGTGATTGACGATCAGTGTCGCCAGTACCCAACGCCACTGTGTTGGAGAGGCAATCAGGACAAACAGGGCCACGATATGCAGCATCAGCGTTGCGCGAATCAGCAAAGTACTCTGCCACAGATATTCAAGCATGGGACATGCGGGCGAAAATCGCCGCGTAAAGCAGCGCCAGAATCACGCCAGGTGCCACGGTGACACCCATCGCTTGCAAAATTGAAACGTTTGAAAACGCCAGCAGGCCAAAACCAGCAACGGTGGTGAGATTTGCAAACAGCATCGAAGCCAGGGTGCTTGGGGCGATTTTTGAATCGGGTCCGGTCTGGTTAAAAAATAGGGCGTAATTCGATCCCACTGCAACTACCAGCAACAAGCCAATTAAATGCAAAATGATCAACTGCTGGCCAAACAATGCCAAGCCGGCAGTGACCGTGATGACCGCTGCTGCTAATGGGGCGATGATGCGTGCTACGCGCAGGGGTGAGCGAAACACAAGCAGCAACAATCCGATGATGGCCGCCAGCCCACTGAGTGACAAGATGATGGCTTCGTTCAAATAGCCGGAATACAGACGGTCTGACTCGACTTTCATATCGACAAACATCACGCTGGGCAGCTTGGCTGCGTTCAGTGCCGCGCGAATGCGTACGGCATGAATCTCTTTATCCGCAAGCGCGGTCAATGGCAACAGCGCGCTCCAGTGTTTGTCTTGTTGAATCAGGAGCGCATTGAGTGCCATTTGCATCGAAGTTTTTTCCAGATCAGCCGCTTGCAGCAGAGCTTGTTTGCTGGCGGTAGCCATATCAGCCAGAAACGGCGCAAACAGGACTGATTTAACGGGCAGGCCCTGCACCGCTTGCGCCAGGTTCGACTGTAAAACTGGGGCTGCTGGCAAACTGGCTTGACGTAAACGTTGGGTGGCGAGGCTGGGTAGATAGCGGCTGGGACTCTCGAATCCGGCCAGATATCCCTGATCGACTTGAGTTTGTAGCACGTTGGAAACTTGTTCGCTTGCCTGCAACACATCTTCACGACTGGCACCCGAAACTACTACCAGATAACGCACATCTGGTGCGCCAGTATCGGCGCGCAGGCTGGCATCCAGATTGATATCAGCTTGCGACACGGGACTCAGAGAAGAAATTTTGTCATTCCATAAATTGTCACGATGCTGCATCAGAATAACCAAGGCCAACAACAGCACAACAACAGCAGGCCAGCGTAGTGCACCCGCACGCTGCACAAGTCGCGACAGGCTATGTCCCATAGCCGAAACATCATGGATGCGAAACTGACTGGGCAGCAAGTGTGGCAACACGTAGCGCGTCACAAGGGCTGCGGTGATCAGACCAGCAATGGAATACAGGCCGAGTTGCGCTAATCCCGGGAAACCTGACCATAGCAACGAGGCAAACCCAACAATGGAGGTCAAGACACCCAGACGGATGGTTGGCCAGAAACGCTTGACCCAGTGCTGTTGATCGCGGGTACTCTGTTCGGATTGCACAAACAGGTAGATGGAATAATCCACCGCCTCGCCGATCAGTG
>JASJPN010000158.1:0-9293 GCA_031426635.1 Polaromonas sp. | reverse complement strand
GTCCAGCCGGTTTGCGGGCGCAGCTTTTCCTGGCCCACATAGTGCGCCCAGCCGCCGCCGCTTTGCCCGATGCAGCCGCACATCATCAGCATGTTGATGACGCCGCGGTAGTTCATGTCGCTGTGGTACCAGTGGTTCATGGCCGCGCCGATGATGACCATGGACTTGCCATGCGTCTTGTCGGCGTTCTCGGCAAACTGGCGGGCTACGGTGATGAGCTGCTCGCGCGGCGTGCCCGTGATGC
Source organism: Polaromonas sp. (assembly GCA_031426635.1). GTDB lineage: Bacteria > Pseudomonadota > Gammaproteobacteria > Burkholderiales > Burkholderiaceae_C > Aalborgiella. The sequence continues at coordinate 9,049 of JASJPN010000158.1, read as the reverse complement.
GCTCCTGCCATGCGGGCGTGTACGGGGTGTCGTCGTCAAAGCTCTTGGCCGCCAGCTCGCCGCTCAATCCGCGCGCCACCCCGTAGTTGGCCACCTGCAGGTCAAACACGGTGGCGACCAGGGCCTCGCGCTGCTCGCCGGCTTTGCCGAGGGAAATGCGCTGCACCGGCACGGTGCGCACCAGCACATCGTTGCTGCCGGCGCCGGTCGCATTGTTCGGGAAGTGCTCGCTGACGATGCCGCCGAAGTAGGGGAAGCCGACCCTAGCGGTCTCGGTGCTGGGGTTCTCACCCTCCATCACGGACAGCTTGAGTTTGACCTCGCTGCCGTGACGGGCTTCTTTGGCTTCGAGGTTCCATTGCCCCTCGTCGGCCCGGCCGTCCGGGCCCCAGCGGAAACCAATGGCGCCGTTGGGAAGCACCACCTTGCCGCCGTCGTCAAAGGCGACGGTTTTCCAGTCGGGGTTGTTGGCCTGGCCGAGATTGCCGTTGAAGTCCGATGCGCGCACATAGCGGTCGGGCACCATGACGGTCTTGCCGCTGGGCAGCTGGTGTTCCTTGAGCATCACCAGCATGGGCATGTCGGTGTAGCGGCGCACGTAGTTGTCAAAGTAGGCGCTGCGCGGCTTTCCGCCATCGGGGAAGTAGAACTCCTTGAGAATGACGTGGCCCATCGCCATGGCGACCGCGGCGTCGGTTCCCTGTTTCGGGCTCATCCAGATGTCAGAGAGCTTGGCGACTTCCGAATAGTCGGGCGTGATCGCCACCGTCTTGGTGCCTTTGTAGCGGACTTCGGTGAAAAAGTGGGCGTCAGGCGTGCGCGTTTGCGGCACGTTGGAGCCCCAGGCGATGATGAAACTCGAGTTGTACCAGTCGGCCGACTCGGGCACGTCGGTCTGTTCACCCCAGACTTGCGGGCTGCTGGGAGGCAGGTCACAGTACCAGTCGTAAAAGCTCATGCACACGCCGCCGATCAGGCTCAAATACCGGCTGCCGGCGGCATAAGAGACCATCGACATGGCAGGAATCGGCGAAAAACCAATGATGCGGTCGGGCCCATGCTCTTTGATGGTGTAGACGTTGGAGGCCGCCACGATCTCGTTGACCTCGTCCCAGCTGGCGCGCACGAAGCCGCCAAGTCCGCGCACACTTTGGTAGTCTTTGCGCTTGGCATCCGACTGAGCAATGGAGGCCCAGGCGTCGACCGGATCCATCGACAGACGAGCCTCGCGCCAGAGCTTGAGCAGCCGGCCGCGCACCAATGGGTATTTCACGCGGTTGGCGCTGTACAGGTACCAGCTGTAGCTGGCGCCGCGGGCGCAGCCGCGCGGCTCGTGGTTGGGCATGTCCCAGCGCGTGCGCGGGTAGTCGGTCTGCTGGGTTTCCCAGGTGACGATGCCGCCCTTGACATAAATTTTCCAGGAGCACGAACCGGTGCAGTTCACGCCGTGCGTGCTGCGCACGATCTTGTCGTGGGCCCAGCGGTTGCGGTAGGCGTCCTCCCACGTGCGGTCTTCGCCGGTGGTGACGCCGTGGTCGCCGGAGAACGGCTCCGTGGGCTGGGAAAAATAGGTCAGTCGATCAAGAAAGTGGCTCATAAGATACCTCTGAAATATGGGGTGAAGCCTAAATTAGGGATTTTTGATTTCTGAGCCAGCGCGCAGATAAAACCACCAGTTGAGAACCAGGCACAGTGCGTAGAAGACGGCGAAGCCATACATGGCCATTTGTGGTGTGCCCGCTTTGATTTGGGTGCCAATAACTACTGGGGCAATGAAGGCACCGTAAGCTGCAATCGCCGAGGTCCAGCCCAGCACGGGGCCAGCCTGTTGGCGGTCGAAAATCACGCCAATGGTGCGAAATGTGGAGCCGTTGCCAATGCCGCTGGCTGCAAAGAGCAGCACAAACAGCCACATGAAGGCGGCGAAGTACTGTTCAGGCGCGGCCGAGCCATACGCCTGCATCATCACGTAGCCTACGGCGCCCGAGGCCACCACCATCACAGCGGAGATCACTTGCGTCACGATGGATCCGCCGACCTTGTCCGAAATCCAGCCGCCAATGGGCCGCACGAGCGCACCGACGAAGGGTCCGATCCACGCATAGGTCAGTGCCGAAGGCGCGTTGGGGTTTTTCAGGGTGTGCTGCATGATGCCTGCGGCATCCGGGATGTGGCTGATACCGAAGATCACCGTGATCGACAGCGGCAGTGCCATGGAGAAGCCGATGAACGAGCCGAAGGTCACGATGTAGAGCGCTGTCAGTGACCAGGTGTGCTTGTTGCTGAAGATGGCGAACTGCTTGTTGATGTTGTCTTTCATCGTGCCAAACGCCGTGAGCTTCAACACCAACAGCGTGCTGACAATGATCAGCGGCATGGCGACCCACATGTTCAAGAGGCCCAAGCCGGTAGGTTTGGGTAGGTACAGGTACAGGCCGACGCCTGCGGGTACGAAGGACAGTGTGTAGAGCCAGATGATTTTGAGAAATGCACCGACCGTGCCGCCGACGTTGGGCGACACCGTCGTCAGGTTATTCATGCCGAAGAAACACAGGGCGGACAGGGGAATGAGTGACAACAGCCAGGCAAAGCCTGCGTTCTGGATCCAGGTTGGGGTGCCTGCGGCGATTTTGCCAAAAATCCAGCCGCTATCCTTGACCAGCGTCATGGATTCCCCGCCGAAAGTTCCGAAAATGCTCATCGTCATGACCAGCGGGATCACGATCTGCATCGTCGTGACGCCGAAGTTCCCCAAGCCTGCATTCAGGCCCAGCGCCGTACCCTGCAACCGCTTTGGGAAAAAAGTGCTGATGTTGGACATTGAGCTGGCAAAGTTGCCACCGCCCACGCCCGACCACAGCGCCATCAGTTGGAATACCCACAGCGGCCACTCCGGGTGCTGTAGTACGATGCCGGTCCCGACGGCCGGCGCCAGCAGCATGGCCGTGGTCAGGAAAATGGTGTTGCGCCCGCCGGCCAGCCGGATCAGGAACGACGCCGGGATCCGCATGGTGGCGCCAGCCAGCCCCGAGATGGCGGTCAGCGTGAACAGCTCGGCCTGGGTGAACGGGAAGCCCAGGTTGAGCATCTGCACGGTGATGATGCCCCACATGCCCCAGATGGCGAAGCCACACAAGAGGCTGGGAATGGAGATCCACAGGTTGCGGTAGGCAATCTTCTTGCCGGTGTTCTCCCAGAACTGGGTGTCTTCCGGCCGCCAGTCGGCGATGTCAACGCCAGTCTTGCTCGTTGTATTCATGATGCGCCTTTCGTGTTGTTGGGGATCAGCCCTGCAGGCTGAAGGGGGTGGCTTTGCTACCCATGACTTCGGCACGACGCACTTCGGTCCAGTACATCCAGATCAGGGAGACCCAGACCACACCGTACATCAGCATGAAGGCGCTGGAACGGATGCCGGTGAGATCCATCAGCGCGCCGAACATGATGGGCAGCACAAAGCCACCCAAGCCGCCCGCCAGACCGACGATGCCGCTGATGGTGCCGATATTGTCGGTGTAGTCATCGCTGATGTATTTGAAGACGCTGGCTTTCCCGAAGGCAAAGGCAATGCCCAGAATGAACATCAGGCCGGTGAAGGCGTAGACGTTCAGGCCGATGTGGAAGGTTTTGGGGCCGTTGGCCGTGAGGATGGTGAAATCGGTTTGGGGATAGCTCAACAAAAAGAGACAAATCCAGCTGACCCACAGCACCCACCAGGTCACACTGTGCGCGCCCCATTTGTCAGACATCCAGCCGCCCATAGCCCGCAGCACACCGCCGGGCAGCGAGAAGCAGGCGGCCAGCAGGGCAGCGGCGCGAATATCCAGCCCGTACTCGCCGATGTAGTACTGGACCATCCACAGCGACAGGGCCACATAGCCGCCGAACACAATGCTGTAGTACTGGCAGTATTTGAGGACCTTGGGATCCTTCAGGGACTTGAGCTGGTCGCTGAACTTGACATGGCTGGGTACCAGATGCGTCGGGTCGCTGTGGCTGAACAGCCAGAACAGCACCACGGTGCCGAGCATGATGGCCGCATAGACTTGCGGCACCATGGCCCAGCCAAAAGCCACCACCAGCGCCGGAGCGACAAACTTGTTGACGGCTGCGCCCGAGTTGCCGGCGCCATAGACGCCCATGGCGAACCCCTGCTGATTTTTGGGAAACCACCGTGCCACGTAGGGGGTGCCCACTGAAAACGATCCACCGGCCAGACCCACAAACAATCCGATGACCAGGAAATGCCAGTAAGCGGTGGCGTAACTCATCAACCAGATGGCGGGCACAGTCAGCACCATCAGGAGGGTCATGACGATGCGACCACCGTACTTGTCGGTCCAGATACCCAGTGGCACCCGAATCAGCGAGCCGGTCAACACGGGTGTTGCTGTCAGCAGCCCGAATTCCGTTGCGTTGAGTCCCAGTGCCTTCTTGATCGGGATCCCAATCACCCCGAACATCATCCAGACCATAAAACACACTGTAAATGCAAGTGTGCTGACCATCAGTACGGAGAGTGCCTGTCCTTTTTTAGTCATGTCAAAAGCTCCTGTTGCGTCCTGACCTGACTGTAAGTTCCGGGCGCACGACGCGGTATCCCCCTGAAGGAGCGGTAGGCCAACTCTGTGGAACTAGATGGATGGTGGGCTGGGTAGTTCTAAAGAACTATCCGACCTGATAAAGACAGTTTGTTTGCGCTGAATCAAAGTCATCGCGGATCAAGGGACGACTAAAAGCGGGCAGCTAAATGAGGCCGTTTCCCGTGGCAATCACCGCGGCATGGACCCGGGAACTCACGTCCAGTTTGCGCAGCACATGTTGCACATGGATCTTGACCGTGGTCTCAGCAATACCGAGATCGCGGCCAATTTCCTTGTTGCTGGCACCTTGCGCAATGCCACGTAAAATATCGCGTTCACGGGGTGAAAGTGCATCCAGTGGCGAGAAAGAGGGTGCTGCCGGTGGTCGTGACGGCATATCGGCTCCAGCAGCCGCCCCGCGATAGGCTGCGACCAGTTTGCTGGTCATCTCGGGCGCGATGACGCTTTCGCCCTGCACGGCCCGCCGGATGGCGCTGATAAGTGCGTCACCTTCGATGGTCTTGAGCAGGTAACCTGCTGCACCACCGCGCAAAGCGGCGGCCAGATCGGCCTCATCTTCGCTGACGGTCAGCATTAAAATGCGAGCCCGTGGCGCGGCTTCGCGCAAGGCTGGTAAAGCGTCTACTCCGCTCACGCCTGGCAGGTGGTTATCCAGCAGGATCAGATCGGGTTGCAGATCTTGCGCGCGGCGTTGTGCCTCGCCGGCATCGCCAGCATCACCCACCACGATGACGTGGGGATCGCGCGCCAGCAAGGCGGTGAGACCGCGGCGGAACAGGGTGTGGTCGTCAACCACCAGAATTCGTATGGGACTTGGCGTTGTATCTGTCATGGGTGCGAGCAAGAGTTATGCGGCAAGTGATTGCGCGCTGGATGATGCCTGCGCCTGGCTTGCAGGCATCGGATGGGCTGGTGCTGGCAGGGTCAGGATGATGGAGCTGCCACGTCGGGGCGTGGACAGTACTTCCAGCGAAGCACCAATGCGCTGTGCACGCTCGGTCATGATGCGCAGGCCGACATGGGTCTCGTCCAGCGGGTGGTTGTCAGGGGTAAAGCCGATACCGTTGTCACGCACTTCAAACCGCCATTCGGGCTGCTGCTGTACATCCAGCCAGACCTGTGACGCGCGGGCATGCTTGCGCACATTGGAGAGCGCCTCCTGCACGATGTGCAGAACCTGGATCTGCAGATCTGGCGACAGCGGCATGCCCTGACCGGATATCGCCAAAATCGTTTTTAGTCCGGTCTGGTGCTCAAATTTACGTAGCGTGGTGGCGAGTGCGGGTTCGATGTCTTCCGTATTGGTGCGGGTGCGAAAGTGCATCAGTAACTCGCGCACGTCACCGTAGCTCTCGCGCACGCCCGTGTCGATTTCTTCCAGCACCTTTTGTATGTCGGTCGCCGTACCTGACCGCAGGGCATCGCGCATGAGTTGCACCTGGATCTTGAGAAAAGCCAGCGACTGGGCGATGGAGTCGTGCAGTTCGCGCGCCAGAAAATGGCGCTCCCCGGAGATGGCGGCTTCCCGTTCCAGGGCATTGAGGCGCAGGTTTTCCATCGCGCTGGCCAAGTGGCTGGTGAGCGCCTCCAGGAGCGAGCGCTCGGCAGCCGAAGGCGACACTTTGGCGTGGAAGAAGAGACTCACCTCGCCCATCAGGCGTTCGTGTAACCGTATCGGGATATTGACCAATGTGCCAAATCCCGCTTTGGTGCAGTGCTGTAGCGACTGCGCTGTCAACGCATGGATGGGGATCACGCGCAGACCGTCGGTGGGCGAGGGCGTGCCACAGTGACAGTCTCCAGCACGCAGACATTGCTCTTCCTCCACCATGGCAGTAGGCAACCCACTGGCAGCCAGCATCAGGTAGCGTTGGTTGGCTTGGTCCGACCAGCGCAGCGCGACCCCGTCGGCTCGGGCAATACGCATCACACGCTGCGAAAAATCCTGAGCCAGCTCGTCCAGCGACGTGGCCCGTGCCACCAAAGCAGTGACCTCGTAGAGCGATTCCAGTCGTTCCCGCTTTTCTTCGAGTTCGGTGGTTTTTTCCTGCACCTTGCTCTCCAGGTTGCGGTACATGGACTGCATATGTTCAGCCATGCCATTGAAGCCCTCGGCCAGCGTTCCGAATTCGTCGCTGGTGACACGGTCAACGCGCGCACCGAAGTCGCCGTGCTGAATCTTTTGTATGGCCTGCTTGAGTTGGTTGACCGGTTCAAGCACAAACAAATAACCGGAAAACAGCAGAACCGTCGCACCCAAAACCGCCAGCACCAGGACCCCCATTTGCAGTAAATGCAGGATGGAAGTCCAGCGCGCCATATGCGCCTCGATGCTGGTAACCAGTGCGTCGATGTCTGCCGCAAAAGCCACGGTCTGACCACGCAACTCGGTCAGGCTGGGCGGTGTTTGCGCAAGCCACTGGGCATGAAACCGCCCCCAGTCCTGCTCAACGGTGGCGAAGTGACGACGTACCTCACCGTCCCAAGGGACGAAGAGCGGGCGTTCGGGGTCGCCAGCGCGCAACAGGTTGAGGCTCTGGTTGAACTGTTCGATTTGCCGTGGCAGTTCCCGTGGGTCGCCAGTGCCAACGGTGAGCGCCATGCGGTAGGCCTGCATGCGCATGCGGCCGGCTTCATTCACCGCCGCCACGCCACCGTCAAGCTGCCACGAAACCCACAGAGTCGCCACCGTGGAGAGTAACGCCAATAGCAAAAACGGCACGCCAATCAAGGCCAGCTTGGCCCCCAGGCTCCAGCGTGCTTGTCGTGTTGTCATGCCGGTGCAGGCAGGAGACGGCTTACGCCGCTAACAACAAAAACTTCACGACGCATGAGTGTCTCCTTAGTATGAGGGGCGAATGAACGTTCAACCACTGGCAACTGACAGCATACAGCGGTTTGCAGGTCAAAACGGCGGCAGGTGACGGATGGACAACGCTATGCCCGAGAGCGGATGGTGCAATTTCAAGACGCTGGCGTGCAGCCGCAAGCGGTTTGATTTGGCCACGATCTCCGCGCTGGCGTACAGCGCATCCCCCAAAATCGGGTGCCCCAGCGCTTGCAGGTGTACACGCAGTTGGTGTGTGCGGCCCGTGATGGGCGCGAGTTCCAGACGAGTCGTGTTGTTTGCAGCGTCGTAACCGAGCACGCGGAACTGTGTTTGGCTGGGTTTGCCACGCTCCAAATCAATTTTTTGCAGCGGACGATTCGGCCAATCGGGTGCGATGGGCAGGTCAATCAGTTGCCACGGCTCGGTGGGGTCACCATGTTGAGCGGTCTTGACACGCCCATCCACCACGGCGACATAGCGCTTTTGCACGTCACGGCTGGCAAACGCCATACTCAAAAGGCGCTGCGCCGCCAGGCTACGTGCCATCAGCAGCAGACCCGAGGTTGCCATGTCCAGCCGGTGCACGATCAACGCCTCTGAATAGTGGTGCTGAACCCGCGCGCTCAGGCAGTCTTGTTTATCCGCGCCTTTGCCGGGCACAGACAGCAAACCGCTGGGTTTGTTCAGCACCAGGAGGGCGCTGTCCTCAAAAACGATTTCTACAGAAAAGTCAGACCCGCTCAAACACCACATCCCATACGCCATGTCCCAGCTTGATGCCCCGATTTTCAAACTTGGTCAGTGGCCGGTAATAGGGCTTGGGGGAGTAACCGGCTAATTCGGCATCAGTTACGGGGTCGGCTCTGTTTTTAAGTAACGGTTCGGCGCTCAGTACCTCCAAAATCTGCTCTGCATACGGCTGCCAGTCGGTGGCGCAGTGGATGTAGCCGCCCACCTTTAAACGCGCTGCCAGCTTGGCAATCAGTGGCGATTGAATCAAACGCCGCTTGTTGTGCCGTTTTTTGTGCCACGGGTCGGGAAAAAAGATATGCACGCCGTCCAGACTGCCAAGGGGCAGCATGTGGTCAATCACCTCCACGGCATCGTGCGAGATGATGCGGATGTTGTCAATCGGCTGATCTGTCTCCAGGCTGTTACCAATGCGTTTGAGCAGCGAGCCCACGCCTGGCTGATGCACTTCGCAGGCCAGAAAATGGGTTTGCGGCAGCAAGGCCGCAATATGTGCCGTCGCCTCACCCATGCCAAAGCCAATCTCAAAAACGACTGGATGGGCTGATTTATCTGCATTTAAGGTGCTATTTTCGGCTCTAGCCGGCGTGTTATTTGACCATGAAGCTACAAAATCTATAGCGTTTGGCTGATAGGGCAGCAGATACTGTGCCCCCAAGTCCACAAATGCCTTGGTTTGCCCCGTGGTGATGCGCCCGGCGCGGCGTACGAAGCTTTTGATGGTTTTAGGGTAGGCGACCGTGCTGGGAGCCGTGTTGTCGGGGCTGGTTTGGCTTTGGGTGGGGGTTGGAGTAGATTCAATCACGGGGATATTGTAGGCAAACTGACTGGGAGGCCTAGTGCAACGGCTTCCAGGCCGCTACCC
>JASJPN010000157.1:1959-4331 GCA_031426635.1 Polaromonas sp. | reverse complement strand
TCCAGCCACCACAGGCTCGGTCTTTTTCATGCCGGGACGGTCGTCCCCGCGCACAGCGATGACTTTCTTCGGTGCTGGCTTGGGTGCTGGCGCTGGTGCGGACGGCTCGGCTGATTCGGCAGACTCCACCGCTTCAGATTCTGCCACCACTGGCGCAACGGAAGTCGCTTCAGCGGCGACAGGAGTCTCTAAATTTGCTATCATATTTGTAGCTGATGATGCAATATCTATACCGGCTGCAGCCATATTTTTATCATCGTTTGTGGCTATGGCCTCGGCCGCTGCAACTGCCGCCGTCTGTCCACGCAGCGCAGCCTCTAGCGCTGTCATGGCGGCGCGGATTTGTTGGCCATCACCGGAGGCATTGGCAACTTCCAGCGCTTTGGCCGCATCCAGCACGCGGCGATCATGCTCGCCCATGACGGAGGCCGCTTTTTCACGCTCGGTGGTTTTACGGTTAAAGGCTTCATCAATCGGGTGACGGAAGGTATCCCACAGCTTTTGCTCAAACTTGCGCTCTAGCGGCACGCTTTGGGCCTCATGCTGCCAATGCTGTTGCAGGGCTTTGACGGCGTCAATGCGCAAGACAGGCATCGCGCCCAACACTTTGGCTTCTTCAATCATGGCGTGGCGACGCTCAACGCTTTGTTTTTGCGCCGCTTGCAGGGGTGCGTAGGCCGCGTCCATGGCCGCTTTCCACTGGGGTTGCAGCTCGGCGAAGGTTTTTTCGCTCACATGCCCCAGGTTTTGCCAGCGCTCGGCAAATTGGTTCAAACCACGGCTGAGTCCCTTCCAGTCCGCGCGCTGGGCCAGCTCGGCCGCTTGGCCGCTGCCCCAAGCGCCCACTTCGGCAATCAGCGCCAAACGCTGTTCGCGGTGGATGGCGTTCTCGGCTTTGACTTTTTCAATCCAGGCTTCGACGACCGTGTGGGCTTCATTGCAAGCATCGTCAAAGCGCTTCCACAGGGCATGATTCGCCAAGCCGCCTTGGTCGGTTTGCTTCCATTGTTCACGCAGAGTACGCAGGGTCTCCTGCATTTTTCGGCCACCCAGGGCCTGGCCTTCGGGGCGTTTGAGTAAACCTTCAGCTTTGGCCACCAGCTCTTCGCGCAATTGGTCCGCCCGCCAGCGCTGCCAGCCTTCCAGTTCGCCAGCGGCAGACAGGGCGGCGTGGACTTGGTTTTCCAGCTTGTCATCAATCAGTTTGCCGTGTTCCTTGAGCGCATTGCGCAAGGCATTGGCCGCACCAGCGCTGGCTTTGCCATGACCTTCAGCAACTTCTTGCTCTAATTTCAATAGCGCCTCACGAACATGCTGCGCTGCCTGCAGCCTGATTTCAGGGTCAATCTTGGATTTTTTAGGTTTCGCTTCAGCCGCTGGGTTAGCTACGCCCCGCAAAACGCGCAACTCGTCCGCCCATACCGGTACAGGCGGCAGTGGCGCGGCCGCGTCGACGGCAGCCGCTTCGGCCTGCGCCAAAGCCGCTTGGAAAGCATCCCACACCACCAACAACTGGCTTTTAGAAGCTTCCAATTGCGGTGCAAATCTGGCATCCACGCTGGGCCAGTTGGCATCCAGCACCAACGCCTGCGCCTGATCTTGCCAATGCTGCACATCGGTTTGCAGCGTTGGCAACACCGCGTGCGCGTCGCGCCAGCTCTTGGTGGACAAAACTTCGGTGCGCTGCGCCAGCAATACGGCGGCTTCGCGTTGCACTTGGGTGTGGTGCTGCAGGTCTTCGATGCTTTTGATGCGTTCGGCCAATTGCACCTTGACGCTGGCCAAGGGTTCTTTGGACAGCGGTGCGCCGGCCTTGGCGGCATCGCGCTGCCACGCCATGGCGTCAGCAATGTTGAGCTTGCCTAGCGTGAGGAGGGTTTGCGCCTTCTGCGCCCATTCAGCACCGATGGCTTCCTGGCCTTTGGCGCGTTTCAATTCATCTAACTTTTCTCGCAGCGGTTTGACAGCACCCTTGTCACGGGTACCGAGCTCTTTGAAAACCTCTTGCATCTGCTCCACGCTGGGGTTGGTGACGAGCCAGTCACGAATGCGCGCGGCACGGTCACCCGCCGTCGATGCCGAAAATGCCCCGCCCGTCATGACGTCTAAAGGATGGGGATCGGTAGGTTTGGCAGTCGCAGAGGCAGTCATCTTGTTCTTCGCAGTAGTTGGGGGGGGTGTTGTCGCTGGAGGTGTGATTTTAGAGGTCAGAAAACGAAGCATGTCTTATATATAGTGAGTGCGTCAGCACGATCTCCTACAAGCTACGATTCAGCGTTCGAGATCAATTTGACTAAAGGTGCCTATTTTCGCCGTGTTTTGACTATAAATGTGTGCGCCCTGACCCAATCTGATGAAAATATCGGCAGATA
>JASJPN010000157.1:0-1859 GCA_031426635.1 Polaromonas sp. | reverse complement strand
AAACTGATTTGATATGCTTGACCTTGTCTTTGGAGTGCCTTTAGAATTCGCGCATCCCGAGCATGACTAGGGATTACCCGAATTCGTTGCCGATGTCCGGCAAGGTCCATCGTCAAAAAAAGGATAGCACGATGACCCGCGTAACCGTCCGATAGCAGGCCCCGCTCTGAAGCTAAAAAGACTAGCTGCGTGGGCCCGCAAAGAAGTGGAGAAGCTATGACAGCGTTATCGAACCAAGCAGACATGAGTTTGCACAACGCAGACCACGGTCTGCTACAAAACGGCCTTATCAAACAAGGCCTTCAAAAAATCAGCCAAAGCCTGCGCACCGTCGCCCGCGACACAAGCCATGGTTTTATCGAAATCACCCAAAATGGCTTTGCCTTGCTCGGTTTGGCTTTCGCCATTGTGAGCATGGTGTTGCTGGCCCACCCGAACCTGCGCCAAACAGGTGAAGCCGAGTTGCTGAGCTGGTTGCAAACGCGGCACAACGTGTTCGCCAGCATGGGTTCAGCCAGTGCAGAGACAGAAATCGTGGTGGCAGATTTAGATGCCAGCGAGCGAGCGACTGCCACCAACCCCGCCGATCTGCCCAAGCAACAAGCCGCCGTGGCTTACTGGTTGAGCAAAAAATACCGCGTCGCCCCAGAGCCCATTAGCGCCTTGGTCGCCGAGGCCTATGCCATTGGCAGCAAAGCCAAGCTTGAGCCCACCTTGATACTGGCCATCATGGCGATTGAATCGGGCTTCAACCCTTTCGCCCAAAGCCCCGTGGGCGCGCAGGGTTTGATGCAGGTCATGACCAAAATCCACAGCGACAAATACGAAGACTTTGGCGGCAAACTCGCCGCCTTTGACCCCTTGACCAACCTGCGCGTGGGTGTCAAAGTGTTGCAAGAAAGCATCTCACGTGCGGGTTCGGTTGAGGGCGGTCTGAAATACTACGTTGGAGCCGCCAATTTAGAGAGCGACGGTGGTTATGCCGCCAAAGTAGTGGCGGAATATTCGCGGCTTCACCAAGTGGCCACTGGCCGGCCGGCCCCAATGCGCACCAGCACAGCCAGCAAGCCAGCCACCCTGCCGACGGACCAGCCCAGCATCGTGCCTACCGTGGCTCCAGCCCAGCCAGCCGTGGAAACTGGCGGTGAAAAAATAGCCTCATTGATGCACCCCGCCTTCTCTTTGCTACACTAACGCAGTACGCGACTGGCGATAGGCAGGGTCACTCCACGTTGGGAGACACCTTGCTGATGTGGGATTTTCCAAGCGGGTGAAGCAAACCCGCAACAACCACTGGGAAGCGTACCGCTGGCGGTGAGGGGGTTGAACCTTAACTTTAACCTCTGGACATCGCCCGTGTTCAGCCGTTCGCCTGGGCAGCCCTTGTTTGATGCCACATCAGCGTTGACAGCAACGTTTGATCGTGACCTGTAAGCATGGCCGATTGCCTCATTTAATCATCGTGAATGGACTGACACCATGTACAACCGCACTATTCTTGTAGAACAAACCGACCCTGAGCTGTATGCAGCGATTTTGGCCGAGAACGCCCGCCAGGAGCACCACATTGAGCTGATTGCCAGCGAAAACTACGCCTCCCCAGCCGTCATGGCCGCGCAAGGCAGCCAGCTCACCAACAAATACGCCGAAGGCTACCCAGGCAAGCGCTATTACGGTGGCTGCGAACACGTGGACGTGGCCGAGCAACTCGCGATTGACCGCGTGAAACAAATTTTTGGTGCCGAAGCCGCCAACGTGCAGCCCCACTGCGGCGCATCAGCCAACGAAGCCGTATTTCTCGCCTTCCTGAAGCCCGGCGACACCATCATGGGCATGAGCCTGGCCGAAGGCGGCCACCT
>JASJPN010000156.1:12577-20818 GCA_031426635.1 Polaromonas sp. | reverse complement strand
GGCCGCAAATTGCAACCGAGACAGGATCAGGGTGTCCATCGTTTTCCTTTTGAAGCTTCAATTTGAGATGACGTGATTGTCTTGCACTGACTGAGTTTGCAAGGATTTTTGAGAATTCAGTAGTTGAATGCAAGCGTATTCCCTTAAATGAAACACCTTGTGAATAAATATGTCTCGCATATTCTGTGTATATAAACAGTAATCACAAGCTTGACAAGCCATACCCATGCTACTAGTTTGGTAGCCATAGAGGCATAATCATCTGCCAAATTGGCATATAGCCAGCGTATTCATTGCCTAAGATGCTAAAAATATATAGCAACTTAGGCGTTCCCTGGCCGTTTAGCGATGACCTAGCGCCGCAATCACGTCGTTTTGATCCAGGCCGTACATATCGGCAAATTCCGTCGGTGTCTTGCCGCTGCTCTCAAAAGCTCTGCGCAGTGCCACTTGCCTGGCCAGTATGGCGTCGTACTCACTCAGTGATTCTTCCAGTAAGAGCGTCGCTTCAGCTTCGTTGGTCTGCACCCTTAGTTGGTACTCTTGGCGGCTCAAGCCTGAGGTCTCAAACGCGGCAATCAGTTGTGCGCGGAAGGTGGGGCGCAGGTCTACTTTGGAGCGACTTTGTCGGCGGCGGAACAGCTCAAGCAGGGCCAGGTAAACATGCTCTGGGGTCACGTCTTCAACCGCAGCACCCTGTAGGTCGTGGCGCTTGTTGCCAGCAGCTACGCTTTGCAGATAACGGGTTGAACGTGTGTGCAGGCCCAGTGCGGCTTTGAGGGCGTCGCGCTGGAAGTGGTCGGGGTGGCTGGCCAACAGTTCTTGAAAAATACCAAGCTTGAGTGGCAGGAATGCAGCGCCAAACAGGTGTGGATAGAGTTCAAACAGCTTTTCAAGGATGGGTTGGACGGATTTGGAGCGGTCCTGCGCCTTGGATGGATCGTTTTGCAACGTGGTCTCACTTGCATGGGCGGGCGTTTTGGGAAGGGTATCGATCATGGGGATAAAGGTTAAAGCGCCGCAAACACCTCTGTGGCCACTGCAATCGTCTCTGCAACGTCCGCATCGCTGTGCGCGGCGCTGACAAAGCCCGCTTCATACAGAGCCGGTGCGATGTAGACCCCACGGTCCAGTAGGCCGTGGAAGAGTCGGTTAAAGCGCGGGCTGTCGGTGGTCATGACTTTGGCGTAGTTTTGCGGCAGCTCGTTCATCAAGAAAAAGCCAAACATGCCGCCTTGGCTGTCACTGCAAAATGGCACGCCCGCGCCATGCGCCGCTTGTGTCAAACCAGCCACCAAGGTTTGCGTTTTGAGAGACAAAGCTTCAAAGAATCCGGGTTTTTGAATTTCACGCAAGGTGGCTAAACCACAAGCCGTCGCAACCGGGTTGCCCGATAGCGTACCCGCTTGATACACCGCGCCAAGAGGTGCCAAGTGTTCCATGATGGCGCGCGAGGCACCAAATGCCGCCAGCGGCATACCGCCGCCAATCACCTTGCCCAGCACGGTGATATCGGGTTTGATACCCAGGACAGCTTGGGCGCTGCCCAGCGCCACGCGGCAGCCAGACATAACCTCGTCAAACACCAGTAACGCGCCATACTCAGTGCATAGTTCGCGGCAACGGGTGGCAAAAGCAGGGCTGGCGCGGACAAAGTTCATATTGCCGGCAATCGGCTCCATCATCAGGCAGGCCAGTTCCTTGCCATGCAGGACAAAGGCTTCTTCCAGCTGGGCAATGTTGTTAAATTCGAGTACCAGGGTGTGTTTCACCACGTCAAGAGGCACACCCGCACTGGTGGGGTTGCCAAAAGTGGCCAGGCCAGAGCCTGCCTTGACCAAGAGAGCATCAGCGTGGCCGTGATAGCAGCCTTCAAATTTGATGATTTTGTCGCGCCCCGTGACACCGCGCGCCAGACGCAACGCACTCATCGCTGCTTCGGTGCCTGAGCTGACCAACCTGACCATGTCCATCGACGGTACGAGTTTGATGATTTCTTCAGCCAGTTCGACTTCGCGCTCAGTCGGTGCGCCAAACGAAAAACCATCTAAAGCGGCTTTTTGCACCGCTTCTAAAACGGCTGGGTGGCCGTGGCCCAAAATCATCGGCCCCCAGGAGCCGATGTAGTCAATATAGCGCTGGCCATTGGCATCCCAAAAATGTGCGCCTTGGGCGCGCTGCACAAAGCGTGGTGTGCCGCCTACCGCTTTGAAAGCCCGCACCGGCGAGTTCACGCCGCCGGGAATGCTGCGCTTTGCGCGCTCAAAGAGGGTGATGTTATTGTCAGTTGGCATGTTTTGTGTCATGAGTCGAGCAGTCTAAAGGGTATGGTGTGCGGTGTGTAAACTTATAAGTGGTCATGCTGCGTGTCTGTGGCCATCATTGGATTTTTAAGATCGCAGGTGCAGCGCTGTTTTTATTAGCCTAAACCCCGGCTTGTCGGAAAATACCGACAAATAGATGTAAGAAACTGTAAACACTGAGCGGGTCTGGCTACAATGGGACGATTCTAATCTTTGTGCAAAGGTATTCTTGTTGTGAGTGAAACCAAAATTTGGTTGTGTTTGATTTGTGGCTGGTTGTACGACGAAAAATTAGGAGCGCCTGAACATGGGATTGCACCGGGGACGACTTGGGAGCAGATGCCTATGAATTGGACATGCCCGGAGTGCGGAGCGCGTAAAGAAGATTTTGAAATGGTTGAAATTTAACTGCTTATCCATCCAGGCAGCGATACGCTGAGCCAATACACTTAGATCATGCCAATGAATACACTTAAATCGACTTTCAAAATTTTGGTCATCGACGACAGCAATACCGTGCGTCAAAGTGCAGAGATATTTTTAAAACAAGGCGGTCATGAAGTCTTCTTGGCTGAGGATGGATTTGACGCTTTATCCAAAATATGCGACAACAAACCAGATTTGATTTTTTGCGACATTTTGATGCCGCGCCTGGATGGCTATCAAACATGTGCCATCATCAAACGCAATCCCAGTTATGTCGATATTCCGATTGTGATGTTGTCATCGAAAGATGGTGTGTTTGATAAAGCGCGTGGTCGCATGGTGGGTGCGCAAGAATATTTAACGAAACCTTTCGTCAAGGATGCATTGCTGCAATCGGTGCAGCAATTTGCTAGTGTAAAACTCGGAACTCAATAATGGCTATTCATAAAGTACTGGTGGTAGATGACTCTAAAACGGAGTTGATGTTTATATCGGATCTCTTGCAAAAGAATGGATTTGAAGTGACAACTGCTGACGACGGTGAAGAGGCGATGCTCTGTTTGGCAAAGGAAATACCGGATTTGATTTTGCTTGATGTGGTGATGCCGGGCAAAAATGGTTTTCAGCTGGCCAGGTCCATCGCACGCGATCCTTTGTACGCGCAGGTACCAATTATCATGTGCAGCAGCAAAAATCAAGAGACAGACAGGCTCTGGGGCTTGCGGCAGGGCGCTAAGGACTACATTACCAAACCCTTCAATCCTGAAGAATTGATTGCAAAAATCAGGGCCCAGGGCTAAAAATTCACTCGATCATTACCCGATCCAAGAGCCTCATACTGCATGGACAAGCGAAAAAATCTACGTGAATTGCAAAGCCGCTTGGCCGAAAAATTGCAAGTCGTTCGATCCGGTGATGTGTCATCCGCTGCGGTTTGGCTGGCTGTTGATTCTGAGGGTGCCAAGTATTTATTTCCACTCAGTCAATCCGGCGAAATATTTCCCTGGACGGTTACCCATCAAGTAGCCCACACTCAGGATTGGTACCTGGGTGTCGCCAATCTTCGAGGTTCTTTGTTTGGGATCGCCAATTTCGCGAGTTTTCTAAACAACACAAAACCGCACTCGCGCAATCTCTTGTCACGATCAGAGTCCAGACTGGTCACGCTCAGCGCCTCACTTGCGGTCAATTGCGCCTTGTTGGTAGACCGTTTGGAAGGGCTGCGCAGCACCGAATCTTTCCGTGAATCAATGGAGCCAGACGTGGGCGCTCCCGTATTTTTTGGGCACATCTATATTGATTTGAATGGTGTGCGCTGGCAAGAAATTAATCTTCAGTTGCTATCTCAACAAAATAGTTTTTTAAATATTAACGCGTACTGATTTCTTTAAGGTCGTTTCATGTCTGAACTCAATTTATTTCAAAAGCTGTTTGCTCGGAAAAAAAATACATCGATCCATGATTCGAGTGTGGCTACAACTGACTTATCCGCAGAGTCTGTGGACGTGTCGAGTGATACAGGTACCGAGACTGAAATAAAGTCTACTGAACGCGCAACAGAGTCACAAAGTTTGACGTTTCAGGCGGAAGTCAAGGTAGACGAAGAGCAAGACAATCAGAGCTTGATTGAGGTACCTGTTCTGGGCAAGCGAACAGTTGTCGTCCACCAACGAATTTTGGCAGCGTTGTTGGCTCTGGCGCTTGTTGTGTTGGCGTTCGTGACGTTTGTAGCTTTGACTCAGGCGGACAAAGTGTCGCAGCAGCTTTCGGCAACGGGCCAGGCTCTCATGCAGTCTCAGCGGCTGGCAAAATCAGTATCGCAAGCTTTGGTGGGAAATCCGCAAGCATTTCCAGAGGTGAAGGAAAGTGCAGAGGTTTTAGCTAAAACAATCCGTGGACTGAAGACCGGTGATGAGCAAATGCGCATCGAAGCGGTGTCTGAAGATGCACAGCAGGAGATTGAGAAAATCTCACCTTTGATGGAACACGCTGAAAAAAATGCAGGGACGGTTTTGAGTCAGCAAAAAATTCTGACACAAGTGGGGACGGCACTGCGCACCATCAATCGGCAATCGTCAGATCTGCTTGAAATTGCTGAAACCATAACTTCACTCAAGCTGCAACAAAATGCAGCATCGACTGAAATTTCTGCAGCTGGACAGTTGGTGATGTTGACGCAGCGAATTGGTAAATCTGCCAACGAATTCTTGACCATGGAGGGAGTTAGTCCCGAGGCGGTGTTTTTGTTGGGCAAGGACTTGAACTCGTTCAAGGAAATTGCGCAAGGATTACAAACGGGTAGCGCTGAAATGCGTCTTACTGGCACCAAAGATCCGCAAACCCGCGAAAGACTGGATGCTCTGATGGCGCTGTATGAGCAGACAAGAGTTCAGGCTGGCGCGATTCTGGGTAATTTGCAAGGCATTGTCTCTGCGCGTGAGGCTCAAGTCGCCATTATTACGGACAGCGAACCCCTGCGTCAAAATTTGGAAGATTTACAAGGCAAGCTGTCAACGAAATCTGGTTTGAGTGCCGGTGCGTTGCTGACACTGATTTTGGCTACGGTATTTGCTATTCTTTGTGCTGCTGGCCTGGCCTATGTGCAATTGCTAGATGTCAAACGGCAACAAACACTCGCTCAAGAACAGCGACTGGCTGCTGAGGGTCAAGAGCAGCAAGCCAAACGTGTGAATGATGGAAATCAGGCCGCCATTTTGCGTTTGATGAATGAGTTGCAGGCCGTTGCTGAAGGTGATTTGACACAAGAAACCACCGTGACAGAAGACATCACGGGGGCAATTGCTGATTCGGTGAACTACACGGTCGAAGAGTTGCGGCTGTTGGTGGGTAACGTTCAAAATACGGCGGGACGCGTCGTGCAAACCACCATGCAGGCTGAAAACACTTCGACAGAGCTTTTGGCCGCATCGACCAAGCAGCTCAGAGAAATTAACGAAACCGGTCAACTGGTGCTCGATATGGCCGGTCGTATTAATAAAGTGTCGGTGCAGGCGCAAGACTCGGCCCTGGTGGCTCGGCAATCCTTGACGGCAGCTGAGTCGGGCTTGGCAGCTGTGCAAAATGCTATTGGTGGTATGAACGCCATCCGTGATCAAATTCAAGAAACCTCCAAACGTATCAAGCGGCTGGGTGAATCTTCACAGGAAATTGGTGAGATCACAGAGCTGATTTCAGACATCACGGAGCAAACCAATGTGCTGGCTTTGAATGCAACGATTCAGGCGGCCTCAGCAGGCGAAGCAGGGCGAGGCTTCTCTGTGGTTGCGGAAGAGGTGCAGCGATTGGCCGAGCGTTCAGCAGATGCAACGCGGCAAATTGCCGCTTTGGTTAAAGCCATTCAAACCGACACGCAAGATGCTGTTGCTGCGATGGAGCGGTCAACGCTTGGCGTGGTTGAAGGGGCTAAATTGTCAGACTCTGCCGGTACAGCTTTGACGGAAATTGACCACGTGTCACGCAGGCTGGCTGAATTGATTGAGCACATTTCAACCGCAACCTTAGAAGAAGCAGCGTCAGCCAACATTGTTGCCAGCAACATTCAGCATATTTCTGCCATGACAGAGCAAACCGGTGAGGGCACCCGCGCGACGGCTCAGCAGGTACGTGAATTGTCGAAAATGGCGAATGATTTGCGAGAGTCGGTTGCACGATTCAAAATCGCCTGATTATTCTGACGCTAACACACACTATTCCCGGTTCATCTATGCAACTTGACGATACGCAAACAGCTCCCGTGATAGATGTGGCTGTCATGGACTTGGGTCCATTGGCTTGGGTGTTTGAGGAGTTGCGTAAGTCTTTTGACACTGCGATCAAAGGTCTCAAACGATTCGTGCGAGAAGCCGATATGAAGCATGGCGCAGACTTGGCAGCAGCCGATCCCAACCAGTTGCGCGGCGCAAGGCAGCAATTGCACCAAATCGTGGGAGCCCTGGACATGTTGGGCTTGCGCGAGACGTTGCGGATAGTCAGCGCGATGGAGCAGGTTGTTCAGCGATTCATACAACGTCCTGGATTAACTACTGAGGATGCGGTTGGTAAATTGGAGCGCACCAGTTTTGCCGTGATGGAGTATTTGGAGTGTCTGTTATCAGGCAAGGCTGTGTCGTCGGTGGCTTTGTTTGTTCCATACCGCGATGTCAAAGTTTTGGCGGGGGTAGAACGTGTCCACCCTGCAGATTTATGGAGCAGGGACCCATTCACCTGGCTCAATCCTGACATGCCAGCATGCCAGGTGTCACGGCAATACGACCCGAGTGTGCGGTCTGCCGTGGATGCTGCATTACTTCGAGTGATGCAAACGGCTGATAAACAAGCCGCGAGTGAGCTCAGTCAATTGAGTCTGGGTCTTTCAACGACTCAAACCAATTTTAAAGCGGCGGTGTTCTGGAAAATTTGTGCCGCATTTTTTGAGGCTATTTCAGAAAATTTGTTGCCGGTGGATGTTTATGTAAAGCGTAGCGTCTCGGGTGTTGTTATTCATTACAAAAACTTGCAGCATGGGGATTGGGTTTTTTCCGATACGTTCATGCATAACCTGCTGTTTTTTTGTGACCAGGCGACATCGGTAGAGTCATCACGTGCACCCTGTCTGGCGGCTATTAAAGAGGCTTGGTCTCTGGCAACGATGACACCGGTGGATTATGAAGTTAGCCATTATGGTCACTTTGATCCAGCTGTATTAGCGCTATCAAGAAAACGCATTGTTGTTGCCAAGGAGTTGTGGACAGCGCTGTCTAGCGGTGATATTCAAAAAATAAGAGGCACGTCAGAGCAGTTTAAATTAGTGACGGACTCGCTGCTTAAGCTCTATCCTTCCAGTCACCCTTTGGCGCAGGCATTAACCAATGCGATAGATTCCGTGGCGCTCACGAAGATGCCGCCTCATGCCGAATTGGCTATGGAAGTGGCGACAGCGATACTCTATTTGGAGGCTGTCTTTGAAGAGTGGGGTTTAACAGACGCAGAAATGGAATTGCGTGCGACCGGGTTGGCCCAGAGGATGGAGCATGTCCGGATGGGTGGACAAGCAAAAACGGTAGAGCCATGGATAGAAGACCTGTACCGTAGAGTCAGTGATCGTGAATCAATGGGTAGCGTCGTGGGTGAGTTACGCATCTGTTTAACAGACATTGAGAAATTAATAGATCAGTACTTTCGAGCGCCCTCCGATGCGTCTGCGTTGCAAGCCGTGCCCGGTAAGCTGGGTCAAATGCGCGGTATTTTTTCCGTCTTGGGTTTGGATCAAGCATCGAATGCCGTTACGGGTATGCGCGAAAGCGTAGAAGAATTTTCCCTTCCAGAGTTCGATTTTGAGCGCGCACGTGCCGTCGGTCTCATTGATAAATTCGCTAACAATTTGGGCGCACTGGGTTTCTTGATTGATATGCTCAATTATCAGCCTGCGCTTGCCAAAAAATTATTTGCTTTTGATGACAAAACAGGTGATTTGAATCCACTCATGGGCCGGGTGACCAACATCGCTGAAGCC
>JASJPN010000156.1:8658-12477 GCA_031426635.1 Polaromonas sp. | reverse complement strand
CAGCAGATTGAGGATGACCTTGAACTAAAAAATATATTTTTAGAAGAAGCCAATGAAGTGATTGCCAATGGGCAACACATGGTTGCGATATTGTTAGAGGATCCGAATAACTTAGAGTCGCAGTCTACGTTACGCAGGGTGTTTCATACGCTTAAGGGTAGCGCCCGCATGGTTGGCTTGACCGAATTTGGCGAGGCAGCATGGTCTTTTGAGCAGCTGATCAATACCAAGTTGGCAGATCAAGCGCCGTTTGATGGCAGTTTATGTACCTTGTCAGCGGCAGCGCTGCACACGTTTTCGCTTTGGGTGCAGGACCTGTTTGCCAACAAAGCTGAGCATTGGACTGCCACTGCATTTCGCCGTGCCGCAGATGCCATGCGAATTGAGAATCGACTCGATACACAGGGCCTGGCCACGCTCGATGAGCCAAATCTTGCGCCTGAAGTTATTGAGTCTGAAGCGACAGCGACGCCCGAGCCTGTGCTTACGCCGATTCAAGGCGAGTCCGAACGACCAACGCCGGACATATTTTTTGATACCTTCACCTTATCAGAGCTACCTGTATCTTCAGAGTCTTCAGAGTCTTCAGAGCACATCCCCCTTGCAGACGCCATACAGCAGGAGCAGCATTTGGCCGTGTTGGCTGCTGATAGCACGGCAACTCCTGCAATACAAGAGTTTGAGGACGCAGCGGCGGCACACTCCGAACAAAAGCTACATGAGCCGGAAGTGGCTCCCCTCGTGCAAACTGAGCAAGAATGCAAGCCGGAACTGAATTTAACTTCCGATTCAGACGGTATCAAATTAGAGATACCGGCTGCGCTCGAGTCAGAGCCGGAACAGGTGGTTGACCACTTGGCTTCACCGATCGTTAATGATCAGTATGAAGAGCAATTCAAGGTCATAGGCACGCTAAAAATTGGTATACCACTTTATAACGTCTATTTGAATGAAGCGGATGAATGGGCCAGGCGCTTGGTCACCGAGTTAGACGAATGGTCGATGGAGTTGCATCGTCCTTTGCAAAATTCAACCGTTGGCTTGGCTCATTCCTTGGCAGGGAGTTCTGCTACGGTTGGTTTTCATGGCCTTGCAGAACTGGCAAAACTGCTGGAACATGCCCTTGAGCGAGCATACCAACGGCCCCATGGAACACTGGAGCATGCCAAACTGTTTTCGAGTGCGGCGGAAGAGTGCCACCGCTTGCTACATCAATTTGCTGCGGGTTTCTTGAAAGAACCCAATGCGCAGATCTTGCAACAACTTGCTGATCTGAAATTTTTGGATGCGAGCACTGAGTCATCTACCCTTCTCAAACCGTCTGCGCCGGTCTTGGCCATCGTGTCAGCGAAGGCTGCTTTTTCGACGATATTGCCAGCTACAGCCCCTGTTCATCAAGTTCCAGTGCAAGAACAGGTTCAGACGCATGATGATGACGATATCGAGTTGGTCGATGCCCTGGACGCGGACTTGTTTCACATATTTGAAGAAGAAGCGCGAGAGTTGTTGCCACGGCTGGGAAGCGCACTGCGACAGTGGGTAACACGGCCCGATAATTTAAGTGCACGTTCAGAAATTTTAAGGACACTCCATACCCTCAAAGGCTGCTCACGCTTGGCTGGTGCCATGCGCTTGGGTGAGTTATCACACCGTATGGAGTCTGAAATTGAAGAGTTAGGCTCTGAGGATCTAACCGACGAGTTGCTTGAACCCTTGCTTGTGCGCCTGGATGTCCTTCAAAACAATTTTGATGGATTGAGTCAACCCAACGAAATTGAGGCGCCAGTTGGTTCGGATGCTTTTGCTCCTTCAGCAAGTATGGAAGAGCAGCCTGAAGCAGACGCGCCATCCGGTGATGTGCCTGTGCCACCTCTCGATGCAGGCGGTGTGGCGCAATCTACAGTTGCGCCTGCGGCTACCAGTGTCTTGTTGACTGAGAAAAGAGAATCACGCCAATCGGTACGCGTTCGTGCCAGACTGCTGGATCGCTTGGTGAATCAAGCTGGCGAGGTCATGCTGACGCGTACGCGCATTGAATCCGAATTAGGGCAGTTGCGTGGATCGTTGGGTGATCTCACCAGCAACCTGGATCGACTTCGTCAACAACTTCGCGATGTAGAGTTCCATTCTGAAACTCAGATGCAATCGCGGATGGAACAGGCCAAAGACTCGCAACAAGGCTTTGACCCGTTGGAGTTTGATCGATTTACCCGTGTACAAGAACTGACCCGCATGATGGCCGAATCGGTCAATGACGTTGCGACGGTGCAACGTAGTTTGCAGCGTACAGTTGAGTTGACTGAAGATGATTTGATTGCGCAAGCACGCCAAACACGTGACTTGCAGCGGGACCTGTTGCGAACGCGGATGGAGGAATTTGAGAGTATCTCTGACCGCTTGTACCGTGTGGTGAGGCAAGCGTCCAAAGACACCGGCAAACAAGTCAAGCTTGACATCATTGGCGGCTCCATTGAGATGGATCGCGGTGTGCTTGAGCGTATGACGCCTTCTTTTGAACATTTACTGCGTAACTGCGTGGCACATGGCATTGAATCTACAGAGCAACGCTTGCAATCAGGCAAGGAATTGACAGGTGCGATCGCCATTAGTCTGTTGCAAGACGGTAATGATGTGGTCATCGAGTTCAGTGACGATGGCGCTGGGTTGAATTACAAACGCATTCGTGATCAGGCTATTTCACAAAAATTGATTGCACCTGACCGCACGTTATCAGATGCGGAAACGACCAATTTGATTTTCACACCAGGCTTGTCGACGGCGTCTCAAGTAACGGAGCTGTCTGGACGTGGCATCGGTTTGGATGTGGTTCGTGCAGAAATCATGGCCTTGGGTGGACGTATCGAAGTGGCCAGTGACGCCCACAAGGGGACGCGGTTCAAATTGGTGCTGCCGCTCACAACCGCTGTGACACAAGTGGTCATGATGCGCTCTGGCACCTTGTCTTTCGGCGTCCCCGCACATCTGGTTGAAGTCGTTCGACGTGCCCCTGCGGCTGACGTTCAGCAAGCCTATGCCAGTGGCTATTGGGGTGCGCAAGAAGATGCATTGCCCTTCTATTGGTCCGGTGCCCTGTTGCAAGCCTCTCAGCGTAGCGTTGAGCCCTTGCAGAAGACGAATCCGGTCATCATTTTCCGCAGTGCGGGTCAACGAATTGCCATCCACGTGGATGAGGTATTTGGCAACAAAGAGGTGGTGATTAAAAATCTTGGCCCGCAACTGGCGCGTTTGCCTGGATTGGCTGGAATGGCGATACTGGTATCCGGCGCGGTGGCACTGATTTACAACCCTGTGGCGCTGGCTGTTGTTTATGGTGCGGCGGCGCAACAACTCAGCACAAGTCATGCGCCAATAAGCACACAGGTTGTGGATGGTATTGCTGCACCTTTGCAAGCTGTAGAAGGCCCGCAGGCGCCGTTGGTACTTGTGGTTGACGACTCCATCACGGTACGCCGGGTTACCCAACGCATGTTACAGCGCGAGGGTTTCAGGGTTGTGTTGGCTGTTGACGGTTTGCAGGCCATTGAAAAACTTGGCGATGAAATTCCTGCGGTGGTGTTGTCCGACATTGAAATGCCACGCATGGATGGCTTTGATTTGGTTCGCAACATCCGAGCAGACGCCCGGATGAAGCATTTACCTATTGTGATGATCACTTCACGTATCGCCGAAAAACACCGTGATCTTGCGAAAGAACTGGGTGTCAACGCCTATTTGGGCAAGCCATATTCAGAAGAGGGCTTGCTGGCGGTGTTGCGTCAATATACAACGGTAGCTAAAGCCGCCACCAACGACGTTTTT
>JASJPN010000156.1:1320-8558 GCA_031426635.1 Polaromonas sp. | reverse complement strand
GATTCTGTGCCCGCCCATTTTGCGCCCATTAACCTGACGCATCATTTTTTGATTGCCATGCCTGGCCTGCAAGATGCGGGGTTCGCTAAATCGGTGGTGTACCTGTGCGAACACAGTGAGCGTGGCGCACTGGGCTTAATCATCAACAAAGCCAGTGACATGGACCTCAAGCGCTTGTTTGACAAGGTCGATTTGCCGCTACAGCGTCAAGATTTGTCTGGCGCGCCCGTTTTCCAGGGCGGACCCGTGCAAACAGAGCGTGGTTTTGTTTTGCATGAAGCCATGCTGGGGACGCCCTCTGAAGGCGACGCGCCCTCTGCAGACTCGGTTTATGCCTCCACCATGACGATTCCTGGCGGCTTGGAAATGACGACGTCAAGGGATGTCCTGGAAGCTATATCCACCGGTGCAGGGCCGCGTCGAATACTGGTGTCCCTGGGTTACTCCTCTTGGGGGGAGGGGCAGTTGGAGTCTGAGCTGGCTGACAACAGCTGGCTCACCGTGGCGGCAGATATGACCATTATTTTCGATACACCCATTGAACAGCGCTACGACCAAGCACTCAAATTACTAGGCGTCGAGGCCTGGATGTTTTCGCCCGTGGCAGGTCACGCATGAGCACGCTGGCTGCGCCACCTGTGCCGCCACACTTGCAGTCATTTTTAGCTTTCGATTTTGGTATCAAACGCACGGGTGTTGCCGTGGGCAACCGACTCATGCGCAGTGCGCAGGGTTTGGCCACCGTGAAAGCTGAGGGCGATGCGCGCTGGCCGTTGATTGATGCACGTGTCAAAGAGTGGCAGCCGGATGCGATTGTCGTGGGCGTGCCCTATTACCAAGACGGTGCAGCGCACGACAACACCCGCCGGGCACAAAAATTTGCCCGTCAATTGCATGGCCGCTTTAAAGTGCCGGTGTTTGAGGTTGATGAGCGTTACAGTACCACCGAGGCGCTGGAAATGGGTGCCAAAGACGCCGATGCCGCAGCAGCTTGTATCATCCTGGAGCAATTTTTAAGGAGTTTGCCTTGACTTCCCCTCACACGCCTGGCACGGGCGCCTTCACTTTAGATGCGGAAGCCCTTTACAAAGAATTGTTGCGCCATGTGCAGCAGGTGCTTCAGCCTACAATGCAGTTGGTTGGCGTGACCTCGGGCGGGGCGTGGCTGGTTGAACGTTTGCAGCGGGACTTAAACCTCTCCGGCCAGGCAGGCACCATCTCGTCGGCCATGCACCGCGACGATTTCTCACAGCGTGGATTAAGTTCGGGCGGACAAACGGTGCTGCCTTTCGATGTGAACGGGGCCGACATTTTGCTGTTCGACGATGTTCTCTACACCGGGCGCACCATCCGCGCCGTGGTGAATGAGTTGTTTGACTACGGTCGCCCCAAGCGCGTCCAGCTCGTCGTACTGGTGGACAGGGGAGGGCGCGAGTTACCCATTCATGCCGAATACGCCGCGGTCAAGCTGGTCTTGCCTGAGAATCAGTCTTTAACGCTGGCACGGAATGAATCGGGTCACTTTAGCTTTGAAGTCCAAACCAAAGCCACAACACCAGCAGCATAAAACTCTTCAACTCTGCACAAACATGCTCTACAAACGCAACCCTCAGCTCAATCAACACGGCGAGTTGATCCACCTGCTGTCCATTGAAGGTCTGCCGAAAGCGACTTTGACGCATATTTTGGACACGGCAGCCAACTTTGTCTCGGTCAACGACCGCGAGGTCAAAAAAGTGCCGCTGTTACGCGGCAAAAGCGTTTTCAATTTGTTTTTTGAAAACTCTACCCGTACCCGCACCACGTTTGAGATTGCCGCCAAGCGTCTCAGCGCCGATGTGATCAACCTCGACATTGCGCGCTCCTCTGCGTCCAAAGGCGAATCGTTACTCGACACCATTGCCAACCTCAGCGCCATGGCTGCCGATTTGTTTGTGGTGCGGCACAGTGAAGCCGGTGCGCCCTACCTGATTGCGCAGCACGTGGCGCCGCATGTGCACGTGATCAACGCCGGTGACGGCCGCCACGCTCACCCGACACAGGGCTTGCTGGACATGTTCACCATTCGGCACTTCAAGAAAGATTTTTCCAATCTCACGGTCGCCATCGTCGGCGACGTGCTGCATTCCCGCGTCGCACGCTCAGACATCCATGCCTTGACGACGCTGGGTTGCGCTGAAGTGCGTGTGGTGGGACCCAAAACCCTGGTGCCCAGTGACATGGCGCTGATGGGCGTGCGGGTCTGCCACACCCTGGAGGAGGGCATCAAAGACTGCGATGTCGTTATCACCTTGCGGCTGCAAAGCGAACGCATGAGTGGTGCGCTCTTGCCGAGTAGCCAAGAATTCTTTAAAAGCTATGGCCTCACGCCTGAAAAGTTGCAACTCGCCAAGCCAGATGCCATCGTGATGCATCCCGGCCCGATCAACCGAGGAGTCGAGATTGACTCGGCGGTCGTCGATGGCCAGCAGAGCGTGATTTTGCCGCAAGTGACCTTCGGTATTGCCGTGCGCATGGCGGTGATGAGCATTGTGGCAGGGAATGAAGCCTAGGATGCCTGGCGTGCCCGCAGGGGTGGCCTGATTTAAGAGAATAAACATGAAAATACTGATTCAACACGGCCGCGTCATTAATCCGGCTACTGGTTTTGATGAAATATGCGACCTGGCCATTGCC
Source organism: Polaromonas sp. (assembly GCA_031426635.1). Classification (GTDB taxonomy): domain Bacteria; phylum Pseudomonadota; class Gammaproteobacteria; order Burkholderiales; family Burkholderiaceae_C; genus Aalborgiella. Next base: position 5,882 of record JASJPN010000156.1, on the reverse strand, counting down.
GCTGGGCGCATTTTTGCGATTAAAAATATCGCTTCTGACTTTGTTCCGAACAAAACCATCGATGCCACAGGCTGCATCGTCGCGCCCGGCCTGGTCGATTTGGCCGCCAGATTGCGCGAGCCTGGTTTTGAGCATGAAGGCATGCTACAAAGCGAGCTGGCCGCAGCCGTTGCCGGCGGCGTGACCAGTTTGGTGTGCATGCCAGATACCGACCCCGTGCTTGACGAGCCCGGTTTGGTCACAATGCTGAAGTTTCGCGCTGAAAAATTGCACCAGTCGCGCGTGTTCCCGCTCGGTGCTTTGACCGTGAACCTTCAAGGCGACGTGTTGACCGAGATGGTCGGTTTGTCTGAAGCGGGCTGCGTAGGCTTTAGTCAAGCGGAGGTGCCGCTGGTCAATACCCAGGTATTGCAACGCGCCCTGCAATACGCCAGCACCTTTGGGTACGCCGTTTGGCTGCGTCCGCAAGACATGCACTTGGGCAAAGGTGTGGCGGCCAGCGGTGCTTTGGCGACGCGCATGGGACTCAGTGGCATTCCGGTGGCCGCAGAAACAATTGCCTTGCACACTATTTTTGAGTTGATGCGTTCCACAAGCAACGCCCGCGTCCACCTCTGCCGCATCAGCAGTGCTGCCGGTGTGGCATTGGTGCGTCAAGCCAAACTAGATGGCCTGCAGGTGAGCTGCGATGTGAGCATCAACTCACTGCATTTGACGGACACGGATTTAGGTTACTTTGACAGCCGCGCCAGATTAAACCCGCCGCTACGCCAGCAGCGTGACCGTGAGGCCCTGCGCATGGGATTAGCTGACGGCACCATTGACGCGCTGGTGTCCGACCACACGCCAGTCAGCGAAGATGCCAAGACCCTGCCTTTTGCCGAGAGTGAGGCCGGCGCAACAGGCCTGGAACTGCTGCTCAGCCTGGCTTTGAAGTGGCAAAGTGACAGTTTGGATAAAACCTTGAGCCTGCCCAAAGTACTGGCGACGTTGACCAGTCGGCCTGCCAAAGTATTGGGTACGGTGACGGCTGCTGCGATCGGCACCACCCACATCAACCTGGGCCAATTGAGCCTGGGCGGCGCGGCCGATGTGTGCATTTTCGACCCAGCGGCAACATGGGTCGTCACCGCCGATACACTGCGCAGTCAAGGCAAACACACGCCGTTCTCAGGCCTGGAACTGCCGGGACGGGTACGCTGCACCCTGGTGGGCGGGCATGTGGCTTTCGAAGCGGCACAGATCGCCTGACCGCCAACCATGTCCAAATGGGTTGCCATTGGCAAACTGCTGATTGTTGTGCCCCATCTTGCGGTGGGTTTGTTCACCATTTATGGCTACTTTCCACGGCTCTCTCAAACCCAAAGAGATAGAAGGATTGAGGTTTGGGCCGGCGAATTACTTGACAAGCTTGCTATTAAATTAGTAGTAAATGGGACTCCCCCGAGCGTTGGCCCCATCCTGTTGGTGGCCAACCACATCTCCTGGCTGGATATTTTGGTCATGCATGCGGCGCGTCACTGCCGCTTCGTCTCTAAGTCTGATGTCAAGAGCTGGCCGGTTTTTGGCACCTTGGCCACGGCGGGTGGCACACTCTACATTCAGCGCGAGTCCCGCCGCGATGCCATGCGGATGGTGCATGACATGAGCGAGGCCTTGACGCAGGGGCATATCTTGGCGGTTTTCCCCGAAGGCACCACCGGCAACGGCGTCGATCTGCTCCCTTTTCATGGCAATCTGCTGGAAGCGGCGCTCAAAGCGCAAGCCCCCGTTCAGCCCGTGGCCTTGCAGTTTGTGGATGAACACAGTGGGGAAGTCAGCCAGGGGCCCAGCTACGTGGGCGACGAAACCCTGATTGCATCCCTCTGGCGCACCCTCAAAACCCCCGGCATCGTCGCCGTCGTCACCTATGGACTGCCGCAGGAAGCCGCCGGCCGCGACAGAAGGGTTTGGGCGGCGGATGTGAAGGGGGAGATTGAGCGGTTGAAGGCTTAAACGGCTTGAAACTCGTGATTTTGAGGTGTTTTTGGCCTCTAGCCGGCGTGTTTGTTGCTTAATATGCTATTTAAATCATAGTAAACTTCGCCATCGTTCCAACTTGTGATGGCCGATTAACAAGGTATGGATAGGCTGAAATCAGATGGCTTGATACGCCGCCCCAGCCGCTCGCACCAACGACGGGTGCAGTGTGCCCAACCTGGGCGTTTGCCCATGCGGCGCGGTGGGGGGGACTGAAAACCACTCGGTGGAGTAGGGCAAATCCAGCGCCTGCTTCATGTCAAACTTGGTGTCAAAACTCAAACCGGCGGCTTCGAAGGCTGCGCCGTGTTGCTGCCGCAGGATGGCAAACTCGCCTTTGTATAAGCTCGTCGTTCGCTGACTCGTGCCATATGCCACTTTGACGTGAAACTGCGGCGCATCGTCGTCAAACACCGCAAGTACCAGCGCTGGCCTTGGTTTTGGGCGCGGGTGGATCCTGTCGGGGAAGTGGCACCACACAATGTCACCCGCAGTGGGTTCGCGCCACCACAGGTGCGTCATGCGGGTTTTGTATCGTTCAAAGTCAGTTCAAACAGGTTGCTGCGTACCGAGCGCTTTTTACCTTGTGGCACGTGCTGTTTGATTTGCTCCAGCTGCGCCGCCGTCAACGCGCCGTCGTCCGCCTCGTATTGCGGCAGCATCCGCATGGCCATGTCGTGCAGGGCGATGTGAATGGCCTGGGTTTCGTCCACCCCCAATTGCGCGGCCAAGCGTTTCGCCGTGTCGCGGCTAACGCCGGTGGCGCTGTCTGTGGCGCGGTAGCGGAATGAAATTTGGCTGGAGACGTTGTTGGTTAAAGCACGAGCAGTCATGACGAGCCCCTAAATGAGATATCTTTAAGATATCTTAATGAGGTGTATTTGTCAAGATTTTTTGAAAAACCACGCCAGCAGAGCGCTTTGCTGCCTTGCGTACAATGCGTGCCTTTAAAAATTCGTCCCAAAGCGCGTATTTGTTGATGAGTCATCACTCCTTCATAAGTTTGTTTGAGGTGGCTAGTTCTTTGGGCGGCGGATGTGAAGGGGACCATAATCGGGACGATTATGGTCCCCTTGATTGAATAGTTGGCGCACTCTGAGCCTCCTTGCCCCAAGAGATCTTGCGCAGCGCCACAAGCCCATCGTGGATAGCTTGTTCGTACTCTGCGCCGACCTTTTCCTGTGCAGTTTGCGCGACGAGCATTCGCCACTCTTCTCGCGAAACAACGTGGCCTGGAATCCGTTCAAGAAACTTGAGATGCTGAACGCGAAACGATTCCGGGGGTAGAGCCTTGATATCTTCTTCGGTGACTTTTGAAGGAGCAGCTTGATAGCTTTCCAATGACTTCTTGCGTTTTTCGAGGAGTTCTATTCCAAGTCTTTCGACTGCTTCTGAAAATGTCCGTTTGTCTTCGGGCTTGAGATCACTCAGCGCTGAAGTTTTGGACACTGCTTCTCGCAGGCACGTTGGCACGTCTATAGAGTAGACGTGCTCTGCACGGGGTTTGCGAGGTTCCTGTCGCTCTCCGAGTACCACGGGCTTTTCAGGAGGTTGGAAGAGGCCAGAGCATTTCGGAGCTGCTGCGATGTAGAACTCCCGGATTGCATAGGATCGAATTCGACTATAGGAAGCCTCAAGTGTCTTGGTCAGCGAAGCGAGATCAGTTTCCTTCTTTGCGATGGCCTCTTCGAGTAGCGCCTTCTGATACAGCGGGATAACCGTGTAGTAGATGCTTCCCAATGTGAAAACGAACAGGCCGAACTGGGCGATATGACTCAACCTGGGAAGCCAAACGTCAATCCAATGCGGCTCGCGAGGCGCTACGGTGACGCCGGCGGTCTGACTTGTGTGTCGCAGAAGTGCGCGCCTTGGCGGTTTTGATCGGAGCATGTGCGCTCTAACGTTCGAGCTCCGCTTGAGCGAGGGGTTAGGCCTCGCTGCGGTGTCGCTGAGCAAGGACAACTACACAAAATATGGCACCAGCGGTGCGTTAAGCCGCTGGTAGAGCGGATGGACCGGCGAGCCGTTCATATTCCTGCCGAAGCAGAGCACCTTCGCCGGATCGCATACGTCGCGCAAGATCGTCTCCACTGCGGCGCCCCGGCCCGACTTGTGACCCTCATTCCCCCAACTCACGACTACGAGTCGGGCACTTGCCGCGATACGGCGAATCCAATCATCGTTCTCCGGGAGGTTGACCACCGCCGCTTTGGCCAATTCCGACGAGTAGGTTCCGCGAATGGACATGACGTTGAGTTGGTAGTAGGCGCCGACGCCCCAGAACTCTCTTGCTCTGCGAACCATACCGTCCACTGTTGGATCGCCCACATCCTCTGCCGCGCCTGAGGGGTTCATGCTAATGCCGCAAGCGTAGTCGGTTGGGTCGCCCCAATGTCTGAAGAGCGTGAAGCGGTGGGTTCTGTCGTCGCTGAAAGCTGTGCGCTCAGCGATGAGTGAGTCGACCGGAGATGCGGGCAACGGGGCAGATGAGCCGATAGCTGCGGTGGCAAAGTTGGACATTGGCCTATCGAGAAGTCGGAAGT
>JASJPN010000156.1:0-1301 GCA_031426635.1 Polaromonas sp. | reverse complement strand
AGGCGGGCGATTGCGAGGCCTAACGTAGAGCTAACCGGCGCGGCGCGGCTTCATCGCGCAGCGTCCAGCGTCCAGCGACCGAAGGGAGCGAGGTTGAGCGCCGGGTTAGACAAACTCATAATTTGCACCCGGAAAGACTTTGCATTAACTGCGCACTTGGCGCTGCCGAGTGATAGCAACCCTTATTAACCCACGAAGCGGTATTAAGCCAATTTGTATGCTGACCCACTTTCTTGATAAGCGTGTCGTGCTCAACCAGATACCAGTGTCCGTTGAGCGGGAACGCCACAAACAACTCTTTGCCTTTGTACTTTTCATCGATAGTGAGCCTCGATTTCAACTGCACTTTCAGCGTATCGAGCCCGTCTTTGTGATAGGCAAGAAAATCCGCTCCTTGCCAGTCGTCAGCTAACTTGATGCAGTTGAATCCGTAGTCAGCAAGCACCCCTGAAATCTTCTGGAAATTGAAGATTTCCTTCTGCCGAGAGTTAAGGCTCTCGTAATCAATTTTGCTGAGTTGCATAGGTCTGAGTTTGTCTAACGTTCGAATTCACCGGCCTGCGCGGCTTTTCGCGCAGATCCGGTGGAATGATTTGTTAGCGAGCACTATCTCTCTCGACGAGTGCGGCCATTTCCGACGCGCCCATGCAGCTGATAGCACGTAAACCTTGAACGACCCCTGCTTGATTTTGTGGAGGTTGGTTTTGACTCACCTTCCATTTTCCAACCAGTCGAGTAACTTCAATTTCGATCCCGACGACTGCAGCGATCAGTTTCTCTGTGAAATCGTGAGGTGCATCGGATACGCGCCACTGCTCGGAAAAGGTTGCTTCGTTATGGTTGGTAAGCGCCTCAAGGTGAGTGCGCAACCATGAAACGTCATCAATCACGCGAAGCGTGCCATAGGCATGAGCGACCGCATAATTCCAGGTGGGAACGGCCTTTCCGTTTTCGGCCTTCGTTGGATACCACGATGGAGTGATATAGGCGTCGGGGCCTTTGAAGATCGCTAGTACCTCTACGTCTTTGACATAGTCATTCCATACTGAGTTCGGTCGTGCCACATGGCCGCGCAAAGTGCCGAACGGAGACGGTCCTTCCGACAGATGCAACGGTATGTGATTGGCGTTAAGCCCAGTGGATGAAAGTGATATCAGCGTGGCTAGTGGTTGAATACGAATAAGTTGGTGGAGGACATCAACTCTTGGTTCCTCAAAGTGCTTGGGTATGTACATGGTTGTGCTCGCTAACGAATGAAAGGGACTTCCCCGTCCCAAGCGATCCGCACACCGTCAGGGTTG
>JASJPN010000155.1:0-25317 GCA_031426635.1 Polaromonas sp. | reverse complement strand
TTACTGGCAGGTGTTAGAGCGGGCGCATCAAACGGGGCGCGCCTCAAGTCAGCTCGTTGCAACCTATTTCGAGTCTGAAAAGACGAAAATAGGCAGCAGTTAGTCATCAGCCGAATCATTAACCGGAACTTCATCAGGAGCCATCATGAAATCATTGATCACTGCCGCCTTGATCTTGAGTTTGCCATTCGCCGCGCTATCAGAAACAGCTGGCAAATCGAATGTAAAAGCACAAGTAAAAGCCAAAGCCAAAGCCAAACCGCCAGCTGCCGCCGGGCAAGTCACGCCTGTGACCCAGAGCGATATGCCCCTGACGGCGGCGCAACTGGCGCTGGTTCCTCATGTGTATGTGGGCCATCAGGCCTGTGAATCAGGTGTCGGCGTGACGTTGACAGCCGATCCCGCATCAACTGGTTATTTCCATGTGAATGTGAAAAATCACACGTATCACATGTTTCCGGTCGTTACAACGAGTGGCGCAGTGCGTTTGGAAGACAAAAAAGAAGGCGCTATCTGGCTGCAAATGTCCAACAAATCCATGATGATGAATCAAAAACTGGGCTCTAGATTGGCCGATGACTGCATCAACCCGGCCCAGGCGGCGGTGGCCTTGGCGATGAAAAACAACAACACGCCTGGCCTTTTGGATGCTCTCAAATAAGCCTTCAATTTATTCATTGCCGAGTTATTTTGCTATATAAATAATAGCTAACTAGGAAGATATTACGCCGGATATAGGTTAATCTGATCGTTTTTATTACCCATATACCCCTTTAATTATTGCACCAGGAGATTGAGATGTTAGAAGCGTACCGAAACCATGTGAGCGAGCGCGCGGCCCAAGGCATTCCGCCATTGCCACTCTCAAGCAAGCAAACGGCCGAGCTGATTGAACTGCTCAAAGCCCCGCCTGCGGGCGAAGAGTCCATGCTGGTTGAGCTGATCACGCACCGCGTCCCTGCTGGTGTGGATGCTGCTGCGATGGTTAAAGCCAGCTATTTGGCCGCTGTTGCGCACGGCACCGAGGTTTGCCAACTCATTAGCCGCGCGCAAGCCACCACACTGCTTGGTACGATGCTTGGCGGCTACAACATCGGCCCGATGGTAGCGTTGCTGGACGATGCAGCTGTAGCCGCCGAGGCTGCAGCGGGCTTGAAAAAGACCTTGCTGATGTTTGATCAGTTCCACGATGTCAAAGAAAAAGCCGACAAAAACAATGCGTTTGCCCAATCCGTGCTGCAAAGCTGGGCGGACGCCGAGTGGTTCACCAGCCGTCCTGAGGTGCCTCAATCGATCACGCTGACCGTGTTCAAAGTGGCCGGCGAGGTCAACACCGACGACCTGTCTCCCGCGCCCGATGCCTTCAGTCGCCCTGACATTCCCCTGCACGCCCTGGCGATGCATAAAAACGCCCGTCCCGGCATCGTCCCTGAAGAAGACGGCAAACGTGGCCCGGTCAAGTTCATCAACGACCTCAAAGCCAAAGGCAACCTGGTTGCCTACGTGGGCGACGTGGTGGGTACCGGCTCCAGCCGCAAATCAGCCACCAACTCGGTGCTCTGGTTCACCGGCGAAGACATCCCGTTTGTTCCGAACAAGCGCTTCGGTGGTGTTTGCCTGGGTAATAAAATCGCGCCGATTTTTTACAACACCATGGAAGACTCCGGCGCACTGCCAATTGAGCTGGACGTGAGCAACATGCATATGGGCGATGTGGTTGAACTGCGCCCGTATGACGGTCAGGCCCTCAAGGACGGCAAGGTGATTGCCGAGTTCAAATTGAAAAGCGATGTGCTGTTTGACGAAGTGCGTGCCGGTGGCCGTATTCCGCTCATCATTGGTCGCGGTTTGACAGCCAAAGCGCGCGAAGCGCTGGGCTTGCCAGTTTCTACGCTGTTCCGCTTGCCGAAAAACCCTGCGGATACCCAAAAAGGCTTCACCTTGGCGCAAAAAATGGTGGGCCGCGCTTGCGGATTGCCAGAAGGCCAGGGCGTTCGCCCAGGTACGTATTGCGAACCCAAAATGACCAGCGTCGGCTCGCAAGACACCACCGGTCCCATGACCCGTGATGAGTTGAAAGATTTGGCTTGCCTGGGCTTCAGCGCCGACTTGGTGATGCAGTCTTTCTGTCACACTGCCGCTTACCCCAAGCCCGTCGACGTGAAAATGCACCATGAGTTGCCAGCATTTATGAGCACGCGTGGCGGCATTTCGCTGCGCCCAGGTGATGGCATCATCCATAGCTGGTTGAATCGGATGTTACTGCCTGACACGGTCGGCACCGGCGGCGACAGCCACACCCGCTTCCCCATCGGTATCAGCTTTCCTGCCGGTTCTGGTTTGGTTGCATTCGGCGCAGCCACCGGCGTGATGCCACTCGACATGCCAGAGAGCGTGTTGGTCCGCTTCAAAGGCAAGATGCAACCTGGCATCACCCTGCGTGATTTGGTCAACGCCATTCCTTTGTACGCCATCAAAGCGGGTCTGCTGACCGTGGCCAAGCAGGGCAAGGTCAATATTTTCTCTGGCCGTATTTTGGAAATTGAAGGGCTGCCTGACCTCAAGGTCGAGCAAGCGTTTGAACTCAGCGACGCCTCAGCCGAGCGCTCCGCCGGCGGCTGCACCGTACACCTGAACAAAGAGCCCATCATCGAGTACATCGACAGCAATATCACCATGCTCAAGTGGATGATTGCAACGGGTTACCAAGATGTACGCACCATCAACCGCCGCATTGCGGCGATGCAAGCCTGGCTGGCCAATCCTGTGTTGCTCAAAGGCGATGCAGACGCTGACTACGCCGCTGTGATTGAGATTGATTTGTCCGACATCCACGAACCCATTGTCGCCTGCCCGAACGATCCGGATGATGTCAAAACCCTGTCTGAGGTGGCGGGCGCGAAGATTGAAGAAGTCTTTATCGGCAGCTGCATGACCAACATCGGCCACTTCCGCGCAGCGTCCAAGCTGTTGGAAAACAAGCGTGACATTCCGGTCAAGTTGTGGGTTGCACCACCGACGAAGATGGACGCACACCAGTTGAGCGAAGAAGGTCATTACGGTGTGCTGGGCAGCGCCGGCGCACGCATGGAAATGCCCGGTTGCAGCCTGTGCATGGGCAACCAGGCGCAGGTGAAAGAGGGGGCCACCGTGTTCTCTACCTCGACCCGCAACTTTCCGAATCGTTTGGGTAAAAACAGCAATGTGTACTTGGGTAGCGCTGAGCTCGCCGCTATTTGCTCTAAATTAGGCCGCATCCCAACCAAGGCGGAGTACATGGCCGACATGGGCGTGTTGACGGCGGCTAGCGACAAAATTTATCAATACATGAATTTTGACAAAATGCCTGACTTCACCGACGTGACGGATGCTGCTGAGAAAGCGGTTGTCGCTGCGTAAATGACCATGGCAAGCTTCACCCAAGTCGTTTTATTCACCGATACAGACGGTCGCGCCCAGTTCCGCGAAGAAGTGCTGCCCCTCGCAGAGGGCAAGCCCGAGGCCATGCTCTCAAAGTTGATGCCCTCACATGGTTTTCAGTTTCGCCAGAGCCCCGTCGGTTTTAAAAGCTCGTTTCATTGCACCACCACGCCGCAGTGGCTGGTGGTGCTCAGCGGCGCGATGGAGATTTTTTTGCAAGACGGTAGCTCACGGGTTTTCAAGGCGGGGGAGGCGTTTTACTCAGACGATACCCTGCCCGCAGGAGCCGTGTTTGATCCCTCCGTTCATGGGCATTGGAGTCAGCAAGTCGGGGATGAGGCACTGGTGACGCTGTTTGTTCGCAGTTGATTGAGACATCAAGTTCAAAGATAACTGCGATAATGGAGGGTTAGCGCAGTATTTTGCGCTTTTTTTCGTTCCCCTAGACAATCACTGATACCCCCAAAAATGGCTCAATACGTATTCACCATGAACAAGGTCGGCAAAATTGTGCCGCCCAAGCGTCAAATTCTCAAAGACATCTCGCTCAGCTTCTTCCCAGGCGCCAAAATTGGCGTGCTCGGCACCAACGGCTCGGGTAAATCCACCCTGCTCAAAATCATGGCCGGTTTGGATACCGAGTTTGAAGGCGAAGCCACCCCGATGCCGGGTTTGCGGATTGGCTACCTGCCGCAGGAACCCATACTCAACAACGAACACACCGTGCGCGAAAGCGTGGAAGCGGGCATGGGCGCGGTCTTTGCAGCCAAAGCGCGGTTAGAGGAGGTGTATATCGCTTACGGCGAAGAAGACGCAGATTTTGACGCCCTCGCCGCCGAGCAAGCCCAGCTAGAGGCCGTTATTTCTGCGGCTGGCACGGATAGTGAGCACCAGCTTGAGATTGCCGCTGACGCCCTGCGCCTGCCACCGTGGGATGCCAAAATTGGCGTGCTATCTGGCGGTGAAAAGCGCCGCGTCGCGCTGTGCAGCCTGCTGCTGTCCAGGCCAGAAATGCTGCTGCTCGACGAGCCCACCAACCACCTGGACGCCGAATCGGTGGACTGGCTGGAGCAATTTTTGCAACGCTACCCGGGCACCGTGGTGGCGATTACCCATGACCGCTACTTCCTGGATAACGCGGCGGAGTGGATTTTGGAGATGGACCGCGGCAGCGGCATCCCGTGGAAAGGCAACTACAGCAGTTGGCTGGAGCAAAAAGGCGAGCGCTTGGCGCAAGAGCAAAAAGGCGAAGAAGCCAGAGCCAAAGCCTTGAAGAAAGAGCTGGAATGGTCGCGCCAGAACCCCAAAGCGCGTCAAGCCAAGAGCAAGTCACGGCTGGCGCGGTTTGAAGAATTGTCAGACTTTGAATACCAGTCACGCAACGAGACGCAAGAGATTTTCATCCCCGTGGCCGAGCGCTTGGGTAATGAAGTGATTGAGTTCGTCAACGTCACCAAGTCTTTTGGCGACCGCGTGTTGATTGACAACCTGAGCTTCAAAGTGCCCGCTGGCGCGATTGTCGGCATCATCGGCCCCAACGGTGCCGGTAAATCGACCCTGTTCAAGCTGATCGCTGGCAAAGAGCTGCCAGACAGCGGCGAAGTCAAGATCGGCAAAACCGTGCATATGGCGTTTGTGGATCAGCACCGTGATGATTTGGAGAACGCCAAAACTGTCTGGGAAGACATCTCTGGTGGCCTCGACATTTTGACCGTAGGCAAATTCCAAATGCCAAGTCGCGCCTATTGTGGCCGCTTCAACTTCAACGGTGCGGATCAACAAAAACGCGTCGGCACCCTGTCTGGCGGTGAGCGTGGTCGTTTACACCTCGCTAAAACCCTGATTGCAGGCGGCAATGTGCTGATGCTTGACGAGCCCTCCAATGACCTGGACGTGGAAACCCTGCGCGCTCTGGAAGACGCGTTGCTTGAATTCGCCGGCTCAGTCATGGTGATTAGCCATGACCGCTGGTTCCTGGACCGCATCGCTACCCACATTTTGGCCTGTGAAGGCGACAGCCAATGGACTTTTTACGACGGCAACTACCAAGAGTACGAAGCCGACAAGAAGCGCCGTCTGGGCGAAGAGGGGGCCAAACCAAAGCGCATGCGTTTCAAAGCGCTGCATTAAGCGGCCTGCTTGGCACTGTATCAAGTGCCAAATCCCATCAAACTGCGCCACAGCATGCTGTGGCGCAGTTTTTTGTGTTTTATATCCTGAAATACGTATGTATCCGGCGTATTGTATGCCTTGGTAGCTATTAAATTAATAGCAAATAAATGACCCATCAAGTGAAATCACGTTTACTTGATCTTTATCAAACCCAACCTGCCCCCCATCAGCGTACAGTGAAATTTGCAACAAGAGGTAACGACAAGCCCGACACGGCAAGTCCTGCCCCTGTGCAAGTCCGGTACTCGCCTCGGGGCGGGGATTTTTGTCTACATCGTTTCAGGAGAAACCCAAATGAAAAACTTCGCAAAAACCTTCATCGCCGACGAGAGCGGTGCCACCGCCATCGAATACGGTCTGCTCGCTGCACTGATCGCCGTGGTGATCATCGCGGGCGCCACGTTGCTCGGCACCAATATCAACGCGCTGTTCACAAGGATCGCGCAGCTGATTGGGGGCGCTACCCCTGCTGCCCCTCAATAAACCAAGACCCCGCTATCGTGTTATGACCTTCTGATTCACGCCGCATCATGACACTCGACCTGACTGACTCGCTCTGGCTTGCCGCGTACGTGGCGATGCTCGGCGCGGCCGTCTGGCATGACGCGACGGTGCAGCGCATCCCGAACTGGGCCGTGCTGTCCGGGGCCGTGGCCGCACTTGCGCTCTCGGTCGCGCCCGGCGGCATTGGTCTGGGCAGCGCCCTGTCGGGCTTGGCCGCCGGATTTGTCGTGTTACTGCCTTTCTATCTGCTGCGGGTGATGGGTGCGGGCGACGTGAAGCTGCTGGCTGCGGTGGGGGCTTTCGTCGGTTTCCCGGGGGTGCTTGAGGCGGCTTTGGTCACTTTTGTCGCAGGCGGTGTGATGTCGATCGTCTGGGCCATCCGCTTTCGCAGTGTCCGCACGGTGCTCGGGAATCTTCGCACCGGGCTTTTCATCGGCCTTGGTCGTGTGGCGGCCGGGGGGTTGCCGCATGCCGAGGATTTTCCGGTGAGCGCGGTCCGTGTCCCTTATGCCTTCGCGATAGCCATTGGGGCGGTCGCGTATGTGCTGTTGAACAACAAGTTTGGCTGGAAGAACGTTTTCTAGGTGCGCGCGGATCGAGCGCAACGCCATGAAAGCAAGAAAGGATCAATGATATGAAAAACGCAAGGCCTTTGCTGGTCATCCTGATCTCGATTGTGGTAGGCGCAGCTGCCGTCATGATCGCGGCCCAATGGGTCGCCCGGCAGGCGAGCATCGCGACGACCAAGGTCGTCGTCGCAGCGCGCGACCTCGAGGTTGGCACGCGGCTGCGCGCCGACATGCTCCAGGTGGTCGATTGGCCTGCGGGTGCTTCGCTCAAGGAGCCTTTCGCCGACGCTGAAAAACTCTACGAGCGCGTGATCAATGCCCAGGTACTGCGCGGCGAGCCGATCGTCGCTGGCAAGCTCGCCCCGCCGGGGGAGAAGGGCGGTCTTTCTGCCGTGCTCGGCCAGGGCAACCGAGCGATCACGGTCAAGGTGAACGAGATTGTCGGTGTCGCAGGCTTCGCGCTGCCGGGCAACTATGTCGACGTGATGGTGAACGCCCCCGACGACGCGAACCACCCGGTTTCCAAAATCGTGCTTGAGCGCATTCTGGTACTGGCGGTCGCGCAGGAAGTGGCGACCGGCGAGACCAAGCCGCGCGTGGTGAATGCCGTCACGCTCGAAGTGACGCCGCAGCAGGCCGAACAGATCGACCTGGCGCGCAGTATTGGCTCGCTCTCACTGGTGCTGCGCAGTCAGGGTGACAAGGGTAGCTCGGTAACTACCGGCGCGCGCAAGAGCGATCTGCTCAAGCCGAGCCCCGCCGCCGTGGAAAAGCGCCCCGAAGCGCCGAAGGAAGGGGCGACAGCCAAGCCGGTGGCCAAGCCAGTAGCCAAGTCTGGAACGTCGACGACCCGGAAGGCCGCTGCGGCGCCCGTGACCGCGCCTGAGCCGGAGAAGATTGAAGTGATACGCGGTCTGAAGAGATCCGTCGAATAACGCCCCGCTGCCCGATCCTTAACGTAAATTGCGAGCACATCATGAAAAGAAAAGCTGACCTTATCTTCTCGCGCCCATCACCGCGCGCGGTGACCACGCTGGTCTTCGCCTCCCTGCTTTGCACAGCGGCGTTTGCCGCCGGGCCGGTCAAACCCGTGAAGGAGGCCGCCCCGGCCGCGTCCGTCCCGGCGCTGGCGCCCGAGACGCTTGCGCTGGCAGCCAAAACGCCACCGTCGATCGTGCCGCAGGCCGCCGCGTACGTCGGTCCGACCGAAGTGGCGCGGTCCCTGCGGCTGACGGTCGGAAAAACGGCCGTGATCCGTCTGCCGGCCGATGCCGCCCGGCTGTCGGTCGGCAACCCGGACGTCGCCGACGTGATGCTGCTCAACCCGAGAGAGGTCTACCTGCTCGGCAAAAAATTCGGTTCGACGAACGTGTTCGTGTGGACCAAGGGGGGGCCCACCACGATCATGGACGTGGTGGTCGGTGTCGATACCGCCACCCTCAAGAGCCGGCTCAACGAGTTCGTCCCGTCGGAAACTGCGGTGACGGTCGGCTCGCTGGCCGACTCGGTCGTGCTGGGTGGCCGCGTGAGCGACCCGATGAAGGTGCAGCGCCTGGTCTCGCTCGCCGAGGTCTACAGCGGGGGCAAGAAGGTGGTGAACCTGATGCGGGTCGAAGGCTCGCAACAGGTGATGCTCGAGGTCAAGGTCGCGGAGGTGTCGAAAACCCTGCTCGACAAGCTTGGCGCCCAATTCAACGCCACGCGCAGCACCGGCAACACCAGTTTCAACTTGCTGACACAGCTTCTGGCCGGCGCTGCGGGCACGCTCTCGGCGTCGTGGGTGGACGGCATGACGGCGATTTCGCTTGATGCGGAGGTCAAGAACGGTCTCGTCAAGATCCTCGCCGAACCGACGATCATGGCGATGAGTGGCCAGGAAGGTGCCTTTCTCGCGGGCGGCAAGATATTCATCCCGGTGCCGCAATCGAGCGCATCCGGCGCGGCCACGGTGACGCTGGAGGAAAAGGAGTTCGGCGTCGGCCTGCGCTTCACGCCGACCCTGCTTGAGGACGGCCTCATCAACCTGCGCGTCACGCCCGAGGTTTCCGAGCTGTCTCAGGTCGGCGTCTCTGTCACGTCATTGGCGGGTCAGACCAGCGTGCTGCCTTCGATCACGACGCGGCGCGCGTCGACCACGGTGCAGCTGCACGACGGCGAGAGCTTCGCGATCGGCGGCCTGATCAAGAGCAATGTGACCGAAGCCGTGAAGGCGTTTCCCGTCCTGGGTGAAGTGCCGATCCTGGGCGCGCTGTTTCGCAGCAGCGAGTTCCAGTCGGATCGTTCGGAACTCCTGTTCATCATCACGCCGCGTTTGGTGAAGCCACTGCCGCCGAACTACGCGCTGCCGACCGACAGCTATGTCCAGCCCGGCCGCGGCGAGTTCTTCCTCGGTGGTCGCCTGGAGGGTGAAGCCAGGCCCAATACCGTTGAACCGCCTGCGGGCCAGCCAGGTGCGCAGCCCGGCGGCTTCCAGCTCAAATGATTCGGCAACACGGAAAAATCCACAAAGGAGCCTCCCCATGCGTACTTTAAGCCTTCTGGCGATTGCAGTGGTTTTTTCGACCGGCTGCACCAGCTCTCCCACAACAGTCGACGCCAACTTCGGCCAGGCCGTCAGGCGCGCACAGGCCCAGCAGACGCTCGACCCGGACGCCCCCTCGCGCCCGCGCCGGCCCGCCGGGGCCGACGGCCAGGCGGCGAAATCGTCGATCGATCGCTACCAGAAATCCTTCGATGCCCCGCCGCCGCCTGTGAACGTGCTCAACATCGGCATCGGCAGCGGCACGACCGGACAGTAAACGTAGTCACACGCCGCGAATCAAACCTTCACACGGGCAAAAAATGATCATCGCACGCCGCCATACAGGATCAGGACCGCAGCGCCGCCAGCAGGGCGCGGTGGCCGTCATCGTCGCTTTTTCGGTGGTGGCGCTCGTGCTCATGCTCGGTCTGGTGCTCGATCTTGGGCACCTGTATGTCGCGAAGAACGAGTTGCAGAACGCCGCTGACGCCTGTGCGCTCAGCGGCGCGCGCGAACTCAACGATCTGAGCACGGGGACACTCGACCGCGCCACCTCGGCCGCCAGGACCGCGGGCAACGCCAACAGGGTCGACCTGCAGAGGGATGCGGTCGAGATCCTGCCCGCCGACGTGACGTTCAGCGCGTCCAGCGACGGCCCCTTCGTGCGCGTGATCACGTCGACGACCAAGTATGTGCGCTGCGCACCGCACGAGAGCAATCTCAAGAGCGTCGTTCTCTGGTTCATGGCGATCACCGGCCTCACGCAATGGGACGTGAGCGCGGTGGCCATCGCCCGCCCGGTCGCTGGGCAAAGCCTCTGCGCGATCCCGATTGCGATGTGTACAGAGGCACCCACCGAGAAGGAGAATGATTACGATTTTGTGAAAGGCCAGTGGTACTCGGGGCGGCTTGCTGCGGGGACGGCGGAGCAGGGGAACTACGAGTGGGTGCGTTTCCCGGGTCAGCAGGGCGGGAAAGATCTGGCCGACATCCTCGCCGGGCAGGGCATGTGCGACGTGGGCCCGGACCGGGTCGACGCAGAACCCGGCGTGACCACCGGCGTCGCGCAGGCCTGGAACACGCGTTTCGGTCTCTACTCGGGCGCCTATAACGACATCGACCTGTATCCGCCCGACCGCACCGGCTATGCCTACACACGCTACGCCTACGACGATGAGAAAGGCAACACGATAGATGGCAGTTGGACCGAGCCGCCACATTCGCCGCCGCAGAATGCCTATGCCGATTATCTGACGCGCAAGAACAGCACGCACGACCCTTATAACCCCATGGCGCTCCAAAAGAAAAATGGCACACCCGTGAACCTCCCAGGCAACCCGTCGCCGCTGTCGCGGGATCTGCATGCGAGCAGGGGCCAGGATCGTCGCGTAGTGTTCGTGCCGGTCATCGCTTGCAAGTCCTGGGCGCCGAACAAGAAGAACATTCCCGTGCTTGACTATGCCTGTGCCTTCATGATCGCCCCGGTAGACGATCCGGACATCGATGTCCAACTCGAGTTTCGCGGGCTCAAGAGCCGGAGTGACTGTGGAAGCACGGGCTTTCCCGGCGGCTTCGGTCCTCCCGTACCGGCGCTGGTGAAATGAGGGTCGCCGCAGTGAAAGCCATCAAAAAGCACAGAGGCGTGGCGGCGGTGGAGTTCGCGATTCTGCTGATACCGCTGGTGATCATGACCTTCGGCATGACCGAGTTTGGGCGCGCCTTCTACTACTACAACAGCCTGCTCAAGTCGACGCGCGATGCCTCGCGCTACCTTTCGATGCAGGCGCGCCCGGTAGGTGAAGGCGAGGCGCGTTGCCTCGCGGTCTATGGAAAGACCTTGTGTGGTGGAGAGGCGCTGGTGCCGGGTATGGCACCCGGGATGGTCCAGATCACCTACGAGCTCGGGGTCGAAACCGGCCACGGGTCGATTGACCTCGTGCGCGTCAGGATCAACGGGTTTCCGTTCTCGTCGCTGGTCCCGCTCGTGGTGACGGATATGGTGTTCGGCCCGATCGCGAGCACGATGCGGCAGGGGTCGTCATGAAGCGCCAGCAGGGTGCCGCCGTCGTCGAGTTTGCGTTCGTCGTGATGCTCGTGATTTTTCTGCTCTTCGGGCTGATCGAGTTTGGGCGGGCACTGTTCACGTGGAACTCGGCCGTGGACGCGACGCGGCGCGGCGCACGGACCGCCGCGATTGTTGCGGTCGGCGACTCGGCGGCGGTGCTCGCCGAGATGCGCCTGATCATGCCCGAGCTTCAAACGGGCAACGGCCATGGCGACGTCGCGATCGAATACTCGATCGACGGCAACAACTTTCCGTCCGCCTGCGTGCGCGGCACCTGCCGCTTCGTGCGCGTGAGTATCAACAACTATGCGTTCCAGCCGTTGGTGTTCTTTCTGCCTGCAACCATCCAGATGCCGCCTTTCTCCACAACTTATCCGGTAGAGGCGCTCGGTGCCACCTGACCATGGAATTCAATACGCAATGAAAGCAATACTCATTTCCCGGACCGCCAAGCTGCTCGAAGAGCTTCGCCGCGCCGTTGAAGCCGAGGGCTACGAGGTCACGCAGGCGCTGTTGCGAAAAGGCAGCCAGCCGCTCTCATTGTTGCTGGCCGATTTCGACGGCGGCCTGCTGATCGTCGACAGCGCAGATGTGCAGCCCAACGGTGACCTGGCTACGCTCGAGGCGCTCACCCAGACGAATCCGTCGCTCGCGGTGATCATGCTCAGCACGAACCGGGACGCTGACGAGTTGATCGCCGCGATGCGGGCCGGCGTCCGCGAGGTGCTCCAGTCGCCGCCCAACCCGGGCGAACTTGCCATCGCGTTGCGGCACGTAGCGCAGCGCCAGCACGCGGTCCAGACAGAGGCCAGCAGGGGCCGCGTGGTCGTGGTCGCATCGGTCAAGTCCGGTAGCGGGGCGACCATTCTCGCCACGAATCTCGCTTACCTGCTCGCGACCGAGCACCAGAAAAAGACCTCGCTGATCGATCTTGACTTTGTGTTGGCCGAGGCCTCGTACTTCATGAGCGACAGTCGCGGGAAGGCGAATCTTGGCGAACTCGCGCAGCAGGTCGATCGCCTCGACGGCAAGCTGCTCGCCGCCAGCATGCTGAGCGTTGCACCGAACCTGACCCTGCTCGCGGCGCCCGAAGTTCCGGAAGAGGCCTTTGGGATCACGGCTCATCAGATCGAGCGGGTGCTGGAGGTTGCGCGTGAAAACTACGACTGTGTGGTCGTCGACCTCGTACGCACGCCCGATTCTCCCGTTGCGATGAAGGTGGTCGACATGGCAGACCTCATCTTTTTGGTGCTGGAGGCCACGGTCCCGCACCTGCGCGACTTGAAGCGCGCTCTGCGCATATTTCACTCGCTCGATTGCCCGGACAGCAAGTTGCGACTGATCGTGAATCGTTACGACAAGCATGTCGCAATCGACTTGGCGCAGATTTCAAAGATGACCGGCTTGAAGGTGGATTACACGATTCCGAACAGCTTTGCCGAAGTGTCCGAGTCGATGAACACCGGTGTTCTGCTGGCGAAGGCCCATCCCAGGAATTCGGTCGTGCGCGGCCTGCGCGAGATCGCCGACGACCTTGTCGGGAAGCCCGCGCCGAGTGGGCGCAGCTGGATCGGCCGGCTGATCGAAGGTACGTAGACAACCAAAGGGAATATCATGTCGCTCAGAGAGAAAATTGAACAAGTCAAGCCAGAGATCGCGGTGAAGCCTGCGGATGCCGCGCAGGCATCGCTTGTCCCATCGCGCGGTGCGGCGCTGATCAAGGCACGAATCCACAAGGAGATCCTGTCGCAGGTCGATCTGCGCACCATGGAAAGCATGCCGCCCGAGCGGCTGCGGGGCGAGCTCAAGGTTCTCGCTGAACGCCTGCTTGACGAAGACCACGCTGCGGTCAACGAGGCCGAGCGCCGGCAGATCGTCGAATCGATCCAGAACGAAATGATGGGCCTCGGACCGATCGAGCCGCTGCTGGCCGATCCGACGGTCTCCGACATCCTCGTCAATGGCCCTGGGAAAGTCTACGTCGAGCGTCGCGGACGGCTGGAGGCGACCGACGTGCACTTTGACAGCACAGAGCACCTGATGCGCATCATCGACAAGATTGTCTCGCGCATCGGTCGCCGCATCGACGAGTCGAGCCCGATGGTCGACGCGCGCCTGCCGGACGGATCGCGCGTGAACGCGATCATCGCGCCGCTCGCGCTGGACGGCCCGGTGCTGTCGATCCGCCGGTTCGCGGTTGTCCCCTACACCATGGAGGATCTGCTCGAATTCGGCACCCTCACGCCGGAGATGGCCGAGTTGGTCACGGGTCTCGTCAAGGGCAGAGTCAATCTGCTGATCTCGGGTGGCACCGGCAGCGGCAAGACGACGTTGCTGAACGTGATTTCCGGCGCGATTCCACCCACTGAGCGGATTGTCACGATCGAGGACGCAGCCGAGTTGCAGTTGCAGCAGCCGCACGTGGTGCGGCTGGAGACGCGGCCGCCGAATATCGAGGGCAAGGGCGAGGTGACCCAGCGCGCGCTGGTTCGCAACAGCCTTCGCATGCGCCCTGACAGGATCATCGTCGGTGAGGTGCGGGGCGCTGAGGTTCTCGACATGCTGCAGGCGATGAACACCGGGCACGAGGGTTCGATGACGACCATCCATGCGAATGCGCCGCGCGACGCGCTCACGCGTCTGGAGCACATGCTCGGCATGACGGGCATGCAGGCGAGCCCGCGCACCATGCGCCAGCAGATCAGCTCGGCATTGTCGGTCGTGATACAGATATCACGCCTGTCCGATGGCCGGCGCAAGATCACGAGCCTGCAGGAGATCACCGGCATGGAAGGCGACATCATCACCATGCAGGAGATATTCCTTTTCGAGCAGACCGGCGTCGCGCAGGATGGAGCCGTGCAGGGACGCTTTCGCGCCACCGGCATCCGGCCGAAGTTCGCGCAACGGCTGATCACCCGCGGCATCGCGCTGGCCGAGGACCTCTTCGATCCCGCGCGCTATCAGGACTAAGCCATGGATCTGCTCTACTCCCTTTTTGTGGTGCTTGTTTTCCTCGCGGTGGTGATGTTCATCGAGGGCCTCTACCTGACCTGGAACGCCTATCAGGGCCCCGAGGCGCGCCGCATCAAGCAGCGCCTGCAGGCGCTTTCCGCCGGGGGCAGCGACATTGTCGCGGTGCCGCTCATCAGGAAGCGCCTGCTGAGCGACGTTGC
Organism: Polaromonas sp.; assembly: GCA_031426635.1. Classification (GTDB taxonomy): domain Bacteria; phylum Pseudomonadota; class Gammaproteobacteria; order Burkholderiales; family Burkholderiaceae_C; genus Aalborgiella. The sequence goes on along the minus strand of JASJPN010000155.1, from coordinate 10,890 downwards.
GGGGATCGAGCGTATCTTGCTGCGGCTGCCGCGCATCGGTGCGCTTGACCGGTTCCTGCTGCAGTCGGGGGTGAGCCTGACCGTGGCAGAATTTCTCGGCATCGCCGCTGGGCTGGCGGTCGCCATCGCTGCGGTGCTTGTGCTCGCCGGCCTGCCCCTTGCGCTGAGCGCGGGCGTCGCCGTGGCCCTGGTCGTGCTCTGGACCGCCTATATTCAGCGCAGGCGCATGCAACGCATGCACCTCATCGAGCAGCAGCTGCCTGCTGCGCTCGACCTGATGGCTCGCGGGATGCAGGCCGGCCATGCCTTCTCGAGCGCGCTGCGCCTGGTCGGAACCGAGGGGCCGCAGCCGATCGCGCAGGAGTTCCTGACGACCTTTGACGAGACCAATTTTGGCACTCCCCTGGATAAGGCGCTGACCAACCTCGCCTCACGCGTCGAAAGCGGCGATCTGCGCTTCTTCGTGGTCGCAGTCGTGATCCAGCGCGAGACCGGCGGCAATCTCGCCGAAATCCTCATGGCGATTGCGGCACTGATCCGGGAGCGGCAAAAGCTCGTCGGCACGATCCGGGTGCTCTCGGCCGAAGGACGCATTTCGGCATGGATCCTCACCATCCTGCCGTTCGCGCTGGCGGCCGTGATCAGCCTGGTCAACCGCGAATTCATCTCGAAGCTGTGGACCGATCCGCTGGGCCTTCGCATGGTCGGCATCGCGCTGGCGCTGATGCTGCTGGGTGTCTGGTGGATGTGGCGCCTGGTGAAAATCCGCATCTGATGCAGGAGCGAAATACATGACGATTCTCCAACCTCTCTTTTTTGTCGTGGTGTTCGTGATCGCCGCGTTGGTCTGCTATGCCATCCTCTGGCAACTGCTGCCCACGGCGCTGGAAAAACGGGTCGAGGCGCTCGCTGAAGGCCAGTCGCCTGCGTCCTCCCCCAGGCCGGGCATCGCGGCGTCGACATCGCGGGCGCTGTCGCGCTGGCTGGCGGCGTTTGCGCGACCCTCGCTGCCTAAGGAAGCCTGGGAAAAATCTCCACTGCGCCTGCGCTTCTACAACGCGGGATTCCGTACGACGACAGCACCCATTACCTACTTCGGAGCCAAGACCGTACTGACCTTCGTGCTGCCGGGCGTGCTGCTGGTATCCGTGGGGGCTGTCGGGGTCCATCTCGAGGCAACACCGCTGCTCGCGTTGCTGGTTTTGCTGGCGGGCGTGGGGTACTACCTGCCGAACGTCGTGCTGGCACACATCATCTCCCGCCGCCAGCGTGGGCTGTTCGAGGCATTTCCGGACGCGCTGGACCTGATGCGCGTCTGTGTGGAGGCTGGGTTGGGCATGGATGCCGCGATTGAGCGGGTGGGCCGCGAAATGGCGCTGGAGAGCCACGCGCTTTCGGAAGAGTTCCACCTCGTCAGCCTTGAACTTCGCGCGGGCGCCTCGCGTACGGACGCCTTGCGCAATCTTGCGCTGCGCGTCGCGCTCGAGGATATCGATGCGATGGTCGCGACGCTCGTGCAGGCGGATCGCTTCGGAACAAGTGTCGCCGAGTCGCTTCGGGTGCATTCGGAGACGCTCAGAACCAAGCGGCGGCTGATCGCCGAGGAGGCCGCAGCCAAGCTTCCTGTCAAACTGCTGATGCCGCTGATCTTTTGCGTTTTTCCTGCGCTGCTCACGGTTCTGCTCGGGCCGGCGGTGATCAGCGTGTACCGCATCCTGCTTCCCAGACTCACCGGTCAATAACCAAGGAGCTAACTATGAACCCCCATGCTCACGTTCGTTCGCTGCCCCCCAAAGGGGGTCATGCCTCCTTTAAGGCGGCTCGGCAGGAGGCCATCGTGCCAAGATGCAAGACCATCGTCTCAGTGATCGCCGGCGCACTCGCCGTCATGGGCTGCGCGTCGCCCAAACAGGAGCAGCTGGCCGGGCCATACCTTCGGCCAGCGCAGACCGTGCGCCACGGCACCGACCTGCAGGCCCTGTATCAAACGGGCCGCTATTTTCAGGGGCAGGGCCGATACGAGCAGGCGATCGACGCGTACAGGCAGGTGCTCGCGGCGAACCCGAGCCATGTTGATGCGCACAACGCACTCGGTGTGATCCATTCGCTGCAGAATCGCTCAGAGCTTGCCGAGCAGGAGTTCAGGGTGGCGCTCGACATAGCGCCTGATGCGGCGCGTGTGCATAACAATCTCGGCTATCACCTGATGGTCAACGGGCGGGTAGAGGAGGCGCTGGCCTCGTTCGAGCGTGCCCATGCGCTTGGGCCGCTGGATGCGATGGTCGCCGCGAACATCGCGGTGGCGCACGACAAGCTGGGTCTGCCTTTCGACATGCAGCGCCCTACACCAGCGCAAGCCCAGGTAGCCGAGCAGCAGGCCGCGCCGGCGCCAGTGGCTGCGCTCGCGCCGACGCCGGAGCCCGAGGCGACGATGCAGCTGGATCGTCTGTCCGACGGTGTGTGGGCGTTGCGCGGCACCGCAGTTGCGCAACCTGCGACAGCGGCGGTTGCCCCCCGAACCGCCGCCGTTGCGCCAGACCGTATCGAAGTTTATCCGCGCAGCGTTGCGGTTGCGCCGTCCCCGGCTGCAACGGGCCATAAGATTCTGGCCGCATCGCGCATCGAAATTGCGAACGGGAATGGTGCGACCGGGCTTGCAAAGCGGGTCTGGAGCCTGCTGGCACCGCGCGGCATGGAGCGGCCGCGGCTCACCAATGACAAGCCGTATGGTGTCGTCACGTCGCGCATCGAGTACGTCGCGGGTGCCGAACAGGTGGCGCGCGAGGTCAATGCGGGTCTGCCCGCGCAGTTGCCGTTGGCGCGCGTGGCCGGGCTCGACCGCAATATGCGTGTGCGCGTGCTGCTCGGCAAGGATTTTCCGCGCAATGGCGTACCGGCCGTAGCCGGCGCACAGGTGCCGGTCAAGTTTGCCGCTGCAAGGCCGTCAAGTGAGTCAGTCAACCAGTGACTTTTTAACCCAATTTCTCAACCCGTTTCACCAACCCATTTTTTTAACCTGGAGCTTCTCATGAACGACAAACCCATCATCGATCTGCAAAATCTTCCTACTTGGACTGCGGCCGCATTCATCGTCGCGCTGCTCGCGCTTGTCCTCGCACTCGGCGGGCTGTACCGCACCAATATGGTCATGGCTGCCACGCAATTGCAACTCATTTCGCTCAACAAGAAGGTCGAAGATCAAGGCAAGCGCCTGGCTGCCGCGCCGCCAGCGCCGGCAGAGGCGCCGGCTGCCAAGTAAAGCAGCGGTCCGGAGCGACAGGCGCTTGGGGCGCCTGCGCCGGTTCGGTGCATGGGTGTTTCCGAACGGGGGGTAGCGGTGCGATTTAAAGCATTTTCACCGTACCTTCGGTCCCTCAGAAGTCGGGCTCTCCTGCTGGTCTGCATCCCGTTTGCGCTCCTGTTGGGCCTCTTGGGATATCAGGCGGTCAGCGAAAGGAAGTTTCACCTGCAGGAGGTGCGTCAGCGTGTCGACGATGCGGCGACCGTGATCGGGTTCCAGAAAGCTGAGGTCATTGAGCATGTCCAGTGGCTCATCCTTGACCTCATACAAGCCCCGCAGGGATCGGCGTTCATCGGCTTGTCCACATGTTCGCGCAGGCTGTCCGAGCGTATGCGGGAGGAACCTCGCGTCGCAAAGATGCTTGTGGTCTTGCCCACCGGCGAGGCGGTCTGTAGCACGCTGAAAAGGGACCAGGGGGTCAATTTTGGCGATGACCCAGGGTTCCAGCGAGCGCTCTTGACCTCGGATGTCGTTACCGGCGAGGCGCACCCTGGGGGCGCGAATGGAAGATTTGTCTTGCCGTTCTACATGGCCATGCGGGATATCCAGAACAAGGTTCTGGGTGTTGTGATCGTCGATCTTGAGCTCGCCTGGCTGAACAGCGAACTCGGGAGAGGTCGTTATCCCTTGGGGTCCCGGATTGGATTGATCAATGCCAAGGGAACCGTACTCGCCCATTATCCCGATTCCGAGGGATGGGTCGGTCGGCACGCGACCGAAACTCCCTTCTTCAAGGCACTCATTGCCCCCGGCAAGGAGCAGGTCGCCGAGGAAGTGGGATTCGACGGAGTGAAGCGGGTCTATGCCATCAGGCGATTTGCCGAAGCTACTGACGGGCCGTTATTTCTGTGGGTCGGCATTCCCAGAGAGTATGCCGTCGGGCCCGTGGAACGGGGCTTCGTCTGGACGCTGACGGCGACGATCATCTTGCTGACGGGCGTTTTCGGGGCAATCTATTGGGGGAGCAATCGGCTTTTGGTCAAGCCAGTCCTGGCCTTGGCGAAGGCGGCCCGGCGTCTTGGCCAAGGCGACCTGGACGCCCGCAGTGGCCTGAGTCGCTCGAAAGATGAAATCGGACAACTGGCGGGTGCCTTCGATGACATGGCGCAGTCTCTGTATGTCATGCGCCAGACCATCCGCGGGGGCCGGGCACTGCGTGTGCTGGCGGCCGACGCCAGGACGCAGGCGAGCGCAAAGGACGACATAGAGCTCGCCGAGGCGACCTGCCGTTCGCTTGTGGAGCATGGGGGCTACCGGCTGGCCTGGGTTTCGTATTTACAGGGAGAAGGTGTTCGCCTGGAGCCCGTTGCCCGCTGGGGGCTGGACGTTCCATCCGCGCAGGCCGTGCAAGGGCTGTGGAGCCAGGTCACGCGCCAGCCGCAGGGCCGCAATGTCGTATCAAGTGATGATCCTGTCGTCATCAGGGATATTTTTTCCGACGCGACCGCAGAAGCGCTTCGGGATCTTGCAGAGCGGCATTCCTTCGCGTCAGGCGCCTCATTTCCATTGACGGTCGATGGCGCTCTGATAGGAACCGTCAGCATCTGTGCACAGGAGTCAGACGCCTTCGATGTGGAGGAAATAATCCTTCTCAAAGAAGCCGTCAAACACCTGGCTCTCGCGATTGCCGCACAGCGCGCACATGCGACGCGCCTGTTGCTGGAAGCCAGCCTGGTGGGAGCGGAAGACTTGTTTCGTGCTGCGTCCAATGCCACCCTGGACGCATTGTTCTTCTTCAGGAGCGTCAAGGACAGGGCAGGGCAGGTTGTTGACCTTGAGTGCACCCACATCAATGCACGCGCCGAGGCCATGCTTGGCAAGGCTGTGAATACGCTCATACGGGTAAAAGCGGGCGAATTACTGCCCTTTCTCAAGGCGTCAGGCATCCTGGAGAAATGCCTGCAGGCCGCGATGACCGGCGTGCCGTTTGAAGGGGAGTCCGAGACAAATTCGCCGCTCGGTGAAGTCCGGTGGTTGCAGTACCAGGTGGTGCCGCTTCGCGACGGACTCGCGATTTCGGCGCACGACGTTTCGGCCCGCAAACGCGACGAGCAGGCCATACGTGACCATGCCCGTCAGCAGGAGCTTATTGCGTCGCTTGGGCGCTCTGCGCTCGCCGAAACGGATATCGACCATGTGTTTTCTTTGGCTGCAACGGTAGCGGCCAAAGGCCTCGGCCTGGCATACAGCAAGGTGATGCAACTCGTCGCTGACGATCACTCGTTTATCCTGAAGGCCGGCGTGGGCTGGGAACCCGGCTGGTTGGGCCGGCGCATCTCTGGCCTGGAGGGCGACGTCCCAAGCGCCGGGATGCTCTCGCCACGCAAACCAGAGGTCATCGACCACCTTTCCAGCGACTCGCGTGACTCGGCCCTGGAAATTCTTCGCGTACACGGGATTACGGGTGGTGTGGACGTAGCAATCGTCGGCAGCGAGGGCCTTTGCGGCATGCTCGGCGTGTATTCCCGCGAGGTGCGCCAATTCAGCGTGGACAATCTCGATTTTCTACAGAGCATTGCTAATATCCTTGCCACAGCCATGGACCGAAAGCGCGGAGAAGCGCAGATGGTGCATCTCGCGCAGTACGATCCCCTGACTGACTTGCCGAACAGGTCGCTCCTCAAGGACCGTCTCTCGGTTGCGGTGGCGCAGGCGCAGCGCTCGGGCAAGCGACTTGCCGTGATATACATGGACCTGGATCGGTTCAAGAACGTCAACGATTCGCTCGGGCACGATTTTGGGGACCGGCTTCTTCAGGAAGTGGCACATCGGCTGAGCGCCTCGGTGCGCGCGTCCGACACGGTGAGCCGACAGGGTGGCGACGAGTTCCTGATCGTACTGCCGGAGGTCGACAGCGAGAGAGATGCGGCTCGGGTCGCCGAGAAGCTGATCGGCTCGATTGCCGAGCCGATAACTATCGGTGATGTGGAATTGTCAGTGACCGCAAGCGTCGGGATCGCGTGCTACCCGGACAATGGCGACGATATTGAAACCTTGCTGCGCAACGCCGACGCCGCCATGTATGCCGCCAAGGAAATGGGACGTGACCGCTACCAGTTCTATTCGCAGGAAATGAATGCCCATGCCCGTCAACGTCTCATGCTGGAATCCGATCTGAGGCGGGCCATTGAGCGCAATGAACTCTTTCTCCAGTTCCAGCCGCAGGTGGCGCTTGGCTCGCGGGCGGTCATCGGCGTGGAAGCGCTTGTGCGCTGGCAGCATCCGGCCCATGGCGTCGTTGCGCCCGGGGAGTTCATTCCCATTGCGGAAGAGATCGGCCTCATCGCTTCAATTGGGAGTTGGGTGCTCGAGACCGCGTGCCGGCAGCAGGCGCAATGGGTGCAGGAAGGCATTGCACGCGGACCCGTGGCGGTCAACGTGTCCTCGTTACAGTTTCGCCAACCGGCCTTTGTCGTTACTGTCATGAAAATCCTCAAGCAGACGGGGCTTGAGCCGCACTATCTCGAGCTGGAAGTGACTGAAAGCATCGTTATGTACGGAACAGACGTCGTGCGTGCGAAGTTGATGAGTCTGGCCAAACTGGGCGTGAAATTCGCAATTGATGACTTCGGCACCGGTTACTCGAACCTGAGTTACCTTAAAAAATTCCCGATCCATCGTCTAAAGATCGACCTGTCGTTTATAAGTGGGCTGCCCGGGGACAAGGAGAGTGGAGCCATCGCTCAGGCGATTATCAGTATGGGGCATAGCCTCGGCCTGAATGTCATCGCGGAGGGGGTCGAGACCGAGGCGCAGGCTGAGTACCTGCAGTCGCTGCGGTGCGACGACGCGCAGGGCATTCTTTACTCCAGGCCCTTGTTGCCGGTCGATTGCGCCGCATTTTTGCGCAGCGATGGGCGGCCGGTGAATCTCTCGATTCAGGATGAGGCGTGACGATGGGACTGACGCGCGGTCCCCGCCGGGGAGCCCCGCGCTTTTGGAAGCGTTCTACCCGCGTCAGTCTTGAGCTTCGCGCGGGCGCAGCTTCTTTCGCACCAGGTTAATATTGCTGCGCAGCGCATAAAGCTCATCGGTGTAAGACAGTGGCACGCTGATTTTTTCGGCCCGGCTTTCCAGGCTACCCAGTTCTTCGAGTAGTGCGCTGTTGTCGCCTGTGCTTTCAATGCGGTTTTCAATGTCCCTGAGCTGGCCGTACCACCTGAAAATACGCGAGCGCACACGAAATTCATAAAGCGGCGGCACGATGCGCGACAGGGGCAGTAGCACCGCGATGATGATGCCCATCACCAGCCACATGCGCTCGACCAGGTTGGCGACCCAAAAGGGCAGGTAGCGCTGTAGCAGGGGTGCACCGGCCTGAATGCTGCGCTCGGCCTCTTTGGCGACCGGCAACTCGTTGTTTTTGACGTTGGGGTATTCGCGCGCCCGCTTGAACCAGCCGGCGCTGCCATGGATCTCGTTGCCAGCCAGGGTAAACAGTTGCAGCAGCGCCGGGTGCGTGCTGCTTCGCGTGAGCAGTGTGGTGGTGGGTGCCACCAGTCGAACGTCCTGCGGCGGAATATTGACGGCCAGGTCGACCACGCCACGCGGCAACACGGCCGGGCTTAAAAACGCAAAACGCCGGGAGTAGGCCTCGCTCTGCGCAAAGTCCATCAACTTGACCCCCGGTGTTTGCAGCAGCATCTGCACCATCAGCGATTCGGGTGCCGAGGCAAAAACGATGGCGTCCAGTTCGCCGCCAAGAAAGGCGACGGTGGCCGGCGTCTGCTCGATCTGGGAAATTTTCAGGGTGCTGCTGTCGATGCGGTTGCTCTCCAGCAATTTGTTCATCAGGTTGGGTACACCGCTGCCGGGTGTGCCGACATTCACGCGCAAGCCTTGCAACTGGGTCAGCGCGCTGAGTGTGGCCTCGGGCGTGACTTTGCGTGCAGCGTCTTCACGGTAAAACAGCCACACCGGTTCGAGGAAAAGGCTGCCCAGAGATTCCAGCTGTTCGTTGTTTTCTATGCCTGTCTCGCTGGTGCCGCCCTGCACAAATCCGAGATCGGCTTTGCCCTCGCGCAGCAGCTGCAAATTGGCTGCCGACCCTGCGGAGGGTAGCAACACGACCTCGATGCCGTCTTTCGCAAGAAGCTTCGCGTAGTGCTTGCCAAATGCGTCGTACGCGCTTTGTGCTGGACCAGTCGCCAAAATCACCCGCTTGGGCGGCGTCGGGTCTAGCCACCAGTAGGCCAGTGTGAGCAGCAGGATGGCCAGCACCACGAAGGGCCCGATGGAGATTGCCAAATCGCGGAGGGACAACAGGGTGTAGCGTATGTTGCGGGGGATGTTTTGCTGCATGGCGTAACCTTACCATGGTGTCTTGCACGCTATTTTCGTGGTGTTTCGTCTATCCACCGCCACGCTGCATATACAAGTCAAAGCGCTTCATGAAGGCGTAGCGCGCAGCCTCATCGACCCCTGCAAAGCGAAACTGAACGTGCAAGCGGGGGATGTGAGCCAGCCCGATCACGCGCGGCTCGCCCATTTGCCACTTCAAACCCAGAGCGCCGTCGCCAATGCGGACACCGGCAGATTGGGTTTGCAGCTTCCAGTGGAGGTCGCCGACGGCATCGGGTAGCCAGCGCAGCCATTCAGTCTCAGTACAGCCCATCTCGCGCTCAAAGCGTTCAGCGTAAAAAGGTTGCATCAAACGGTCGCGCTATCGGTCAAGTTATCGCCCACGTTATCCGCCGGCAATGGGCGGCCAAATCGCCAGCACATCACCTTCGGCCAGCGACTTCGTTGGGCGCTTCTCAGGCTCAATATAAGTGCCATTGACCAGCACCAGATGCACCAACTTGGGCGGCAGGCTGTATTGCGTGATGAGATGGCCAATCGTGGTGCCGGTCGCCACGTCAAGCTCTATCACGTTGGTGTAGCGCGATTCAATGGGCAGGTAATCTGTGAGAGTTGCAAACAGTTTTAAAGTGATTTTCATGCTTGGGCAATTCTATCGCCGAGCTGTATCTTGGGGCCCAGACCATTCACCCTGGCTTTGGGCGCTGGCGAGGTAGGCCTCCATCAGCTTGGTAGGATCGTTTTTAAGGATTTCTTTCCAAACGCCCAGCTTCACCTGGCCTTCCACCAGTCCACGCATCACGCCCACGTGTTCGGTCCAGCCCACGCTGTTGCAGCCGATCAGCACGTCGTCTTTAAATTGCAAACTCAGGTGACGGCCTTGGCTGGCATCAGTCAATTCGACATGCTCCCCACCAGGCTGGCCCTGCCAGTCGCCAAAACTGCTGGAAATCAAACCCAGCGTGTCCAGTACATTGATTTGCGTCACTCCTTTGAGTTCAGACTGAGGCGCTTTGCCACGGCTAAACGCCACCATGTTCAATGCGGCCACCCGGGCCTGCTCAGCCGCGTTGGGTTGGATGGCGCTGACGATGGTTTTACCGCTGACTTTGTCAAAAGCCTCGGCGCAGTCACCTGCAGCATAAATACCGGGTACATTGGTTTGCAGATGTGCATCGGTCAACACGCCTTGCAAACTGGTGATGCCGGAATCCTCCAAAAAACCAATCGCTGGCCGCACACCCGCCGCACTGATGACCAGATCAGCCTGTAGTTGCTTGCCATTGGATAAATGCACGGTCAATGGCGTACCCGGCTCAATGGCTTCGACGCGGATGCCCGTAAACACTTCCACGCCCTTGGACTCGCACCAGTCGCGAATCATGCCGCCGGCAGTGGGGCCCATCATGCGCGGCACCATGCGGTCGCCCATCTCCACCACACTGAGCTTGACGCCACGCGCCACCAGCGCCTCCATGATGATGCAGCCGATGAAACCAGCACCCAGTTGCAGCACACGAGCACCTTGGGTCGCCCGCGCCATGATGCTGCGCGCATCGGCCAGCGTCCAGCAGTTATGAACCCCAGCCGAGTCCATGCCAGGAATCGGCGGGTGTATCGGGTGCGAACCCGTGGCGATTAACAGGGTGTCAAAAACAATGGATTCACCATTGTTTAGCGCTATTTTTTTAGTAGCAATATCGACTTTATTAACACCGGCTTGAAGCACATTAACTTTCAAATCCTTGAAGTGTGTCGGACTTTTTCGCAGGTAAGTACCACGCTCATCCACATTGCCCATCAGCAAATAGGGAATGGCCATACGGGAGTAGGGCGGCTCTTTTTCATTGCTGACGATGGTGATGGTGTCATGAGGTGCCTGCTTGCGAATGGTTTCTGCGGCAATGACGCCGGCGGGGCCTGCGCCGATGATGACGTGGTGCATAACGTAGTCTCCAAAAAATGAAAAAGCGGCTCTGGTGAGAGCCGCTTAGTTCTTACTCTACCTACTCTTCCTACAGTCTCGGCAAGTCGGGTTAAAGACCCAGGCGCTCACGCGTGGCCTGTGTCGGACGGCCTTCGCTGTCCCAACCGCGTGCGGCGTAGTACTTGGGCATCATCTCCGCCAGCATGTTGACCTTGCCTTTCGCCGGGCCCGTTTTGCAAGCTTCTGTGAGCAGCCGCTTGGGCAGGCTGTCGTCTTTAGCGGTGAAGCCAGCGCGGTTGTTAAATTCGCGCTCCATGTTCCAGATGCGCTCACCAATTTTTTCCAGCTCTTCGGTGGTGTA
>JASJPN010000154.1:1213-11009 GCA_031426635.1 Polaromonas sp. | reverse complement strand
CACGCACTTCAGCGAATTGACTACCTTCAGGGCGTATTACCATGAGTCACTCTCCTGCCGCACGCGCTTGGCAACGTTTCAGGCGCAATCGCCTCGGTTTTTACAGCCTGCTGGTATTTGGCAGTCTGGTGCTGCTCAGTTTGTGCGCTGAAGTGTTGTCCAACGACCGGCCACTGGTGGTGCATTACAAAGACAGTTATTACTTCCCCATCGTCAAAGATTACCCCGAAAAGATTTTTGGCGGCGATTTTGAAACACCTGCGGATTACCTTGATCCGTTCATCAAAGCCAAATTGACGCAAGAGGGTCATTGGGCGCTCTACCCCCTCAACCCCTACGGCGCTAAAACCCTGAATTACTTTGCCAAAACGCCCAATCCATCAGCGCCATCGTCAGACAACTGGCTAGGCACGGACGAAAAAGGCCGCGATTTGCTGGCGCAATTGATCTACGGCTTTCGCGTCAGCGTGCTGTTTGCGTTGGCTTTGACGGTGATTGGCGTGGTGTTGGGTGTGATCACCGGCGCAGCACAGGGCTTTTACGGCGGTAAGCTGGATTTGGGTGCGCAAAGGTTCATTGAAATTTGGGGGGCCATGCCCGAGCTGTATTTGTTGATTATTTTCAGCGCCGTTTTTTCACCCAGTTTGGCTTTGCTGTTAATTTTGCTCAGTTTATTTGGCTGGATGGGCTTGTCAGACTACGTGCGGGCCGAGTTTTTCAGAAATCGGCAGATGGATTACGTCCGTGCCGCCCGCGCCCTGGGTGTGGGCAACTGGCACATCATCACCCGTCACGTGCTGCCCAACAGCATGACGCCGGTGGTGACGTTTTTGCCATTTCGCATGAGTGGCGCGATTTTGGCGCTCACTTCGCTGGACTTCTTGGGCTTGGGCGTACCGCCCGGCACGCCGTCGCTGGGCGAACTGCTGGCGCAGGGTAAAAACAGCATCGATGCTTGGTGGATTTCGCTCTCGACCTTCACGGTGTTGGTCATGACCTTGCTGCTGTTGACTTTCATGGGCGATGCTTTGCGGGACGCTTTGGACCCTAGAAAGGCAGAGCAATGAGTTTGTTAGACGTTAAAGACCTCACGGTCTCCTTCGGCGGTAAACCGGTGGTTCACGGTATCCATTTTCAGATCCAAGCCGGTGAAAAAGTCGCGCTGGTGGGTGAATCCGGCTCTGGCAAAACCGTCACAGCTTTGGTGATGAATGCACAGCTGCGTGGCAGCGCCGTTTTCACGCCTGTCGCAGCGCCTGCTGACGCGGTTGATTTGCTAGCCATCCCCGAGCAGCAGCTGCGCGGTATTCGTGGCCAAGACATTGCCATGATCTTCCAGGAGCCGATGACGGCGCTGAACCCGCTCTTTACCGTGGGTGACCAAATTGCCGAAGTTTTACAGATAAAACAGGGTCTAACCGGCGTAAAACTTGCTCAATCTGCTATTGATTTAATAGCAAAAACGGGTATCACCGAGCCTGAACGTCGAGCCAACTCCTACCCGCACCAACTCAGCGGTGGGCAGCGTCAGCGGGCCATGATCGCCATGGCGCTGGCTTGTCGGCCTAAATTACTGCTGGCGGACGAGCCCACCACGGCGCTGGATGTGAGCTTGCGGGCGCAGATTTTGGACCTGCTGACCGAGTTGCAGCAACAAAACGGCATGGCCGTGCTTTTAATTACCCATGACCTGAACCTGGTGCGTAAATTTGCTGACCGCATCATCGTGATGGAAAACGGACACATCGTCGAGCAGGGCGCAGTGGATGCGGTGTTTGCCCATCCGCAGCACGCCTACACCCGCAAATTGCTTGACAGCAAACCGGTACGAGATGTGCGGGAGCCGCCAGCGAGCACCGTGCAGGCGACGCACATGCTCAGCGCAAGCGCTAAGAACCTGCGTGTCAGCTACCCCATTGCGCTGCCCGGTATCCGTGGCTGGTTCAAAAAGGGCGAATTTGTTGCGGTCAAAGGGGCAAATTTTGAGATTCCGCCCGGTCAAACCTTGGGCGTGATTGGTGAATCTGGCTCTGGAAAATCAACGTTGGCGCTGGCGGCACTGGGTTTGCTGCCTTTTTCGGGCGACATGCAGATCACGGGGCAAACCTGGGGGCGGGGTGCAGCACGAGACCAATCTATGCGCCGCATGGTGCAGGTGGTGTTTCAAGACCCGTTTTCATCATTGTCGCCACGCATGAGCGTGGGCGATATTGTGGGCGAAGGGTTGCTTGTCCATGCACCTGAACTAAATGCCGAGGAGCGGCAAGTCAAGGCGTTGGCCTCTCTGGACGAAGTGGGCTTGTCAGAAGTGCAGTTCCCCGGTCTGCTCAATCGTTACCCGCATGAGTTTTCAGGGGGGCAACGCCAGCGTGTGGCCATCGCGCGGGCGCTGATTGTGCAACCACAGCTTCTGGTGCTGGATGAACCGACCAGCGCACTGGACGTGACGATTCAGAAGCAGGTCTTGCAGTTGTTGCAGCGGCTCCAGCGCGAGCGAAATTTGAGCTATTTACTCATCACGCACGACGTGGATGTGATTCGGGCGATGGCGCATCAGGTGGTGGTGATGCGGGATGGCGAGATACTGGAATCAGGCAGCTTGAGACAGGTTCTTGATGCACCGCAGCATAGTTACACGGCGATGCTGATGGCAGAAGCGGCATAAAACGTCCATTTTCCCTGGCGTTCCCCTTGAAAAACAAGACTTTTCTGGAAATTGCGGCTATAATCCGATACTCAAGGTTTTGCTTAGTTTGTAATGGTAAATTACAAAATCTTAAAAGACGATGAATGCAGTGCTAACAAACAAAGTTATGGTGCTGTAACAAACGGGCGAATTTCATGCGCCCGTTTTTTTTGGGCGTTTGAAAATGACTCCCAACAACAGGATGTGATTATTTACGAGGGTCGATTGACGTGGCAGCGCAACAAGTGATAGAGCAAATTGTGACCGGTTTCGGTTATGACCTGGTGGAGATTGAGCGCTCCGCCGGTGGTTTGCTGCGCGTCACGATTGATTTTCCCTGGGTTGCCGGGATGGCTAAAGCGGACGAGCAATTGATCAATGTCGAAGATTGCGAAAAAGTCACGCGCCAACTGCAGTTTGCGTTGGAGGTGGATGGTGCGGAGTACAAGCGGCTCGAGGTGTCCTCGCCCGGGATTGATCGTCCTTTGCGGCATGAAAAAGATTTTGAACGTTTCTTGGGTGCGGAAATTGACATCACGTTGCGGGCGCCCATTGGATTGGCGGCTCAGGGTCAGGTAAATGCGACGCGCAAGAAGTTTCGCGGAACGCTGGAGCGGGCTGAAGTAAGTATGGAAGCCGCGGAAGCTGCGGATGCGCCAGTTTGGCAAATCGTCTGGAGTGATGCGCCAGCCGTGAAGCCGGGTGTCAGGGTGAGCAAAAAACGCGCGCCCGTCCCGATGCAGGCATTGGGTTTTAGGTTGGAGGAGTTGCGTGATGCCCGGCTCGCTCCCATCGTCAATTTCAAGGGTCGTAGCGCATCTGGTCAAGCGTCCGGTCAGTCGGAGCAGGCTGCGGATTTGTCGGCAAATGAAGCATCGGATGAGTGAATTAATGGATCGTCAGTCAAAAGGTAATAGGAGAGTCATGGCATGAATCGCGAAATGTTGATGTTGGTCGAGGCCATCTCGCGCGAAAAAAGCGTTGAGTTAGACGTCGTTTTTGGCGCCGTAGAGGCGGCTTTGGCGCAAGCGACCAAAAAACTGTTCCCTGGCGATGTGGATATCCGCGTCGCGATGGATCCTGATACTGGAAATTACGAAACCTTCCGTCGTTGGCATGTGGTGCCTAACGAGGCTGGCTTGCAGTTGCCTGACCAAGAGATTTTGCACTTTGAAGCGCAAGAGCAGATTCCGGATATTGAAGTCGATGAGTACATTGAAGAGGCTGTGCCCTCTGTGCCGATTGGTCGCATAGGCGCGATGGCTGCCAAACAGGTGATTTTGCAAAAAATCCGCGAAGCGGAGCGCGAAACGATTTTGGCTGACTTCATGTCACGTGGCGAGAAGATTCTGGTCGGTACCGTCAAGCGCATGGACAAGGGCGACTTGATCATTGAAAGCGGCCGCGTGGAAGGTCGTCTGCGTCGTGTGGACATGATTCCGAAAGAAAATTTACGCGCGGGTGACCGTGTGCGGGCTTTGATTGTCGAGGTTGATAGCACCTTGCGTGGCGCGCCCATTATTTTGTCGCGCAATGCGCCGCAATACATGGTGGAACTGTTCCGCAACGAAGTGCCTGAGATTGAGCAAGGCTTGCTGGAGATTAAATCGTGCGCCCGTGACCCAGGTTCACGCGCGAAAATTGCCGTCTTGTCGCATGACAAGCGTGTCGATCCGATTGGCACCTGCGTGGGTGTACGCGGTACACGCGTCAATGCCGTGACCAACGAGCTCGGCGGCGAGCGCGTTGACATTGTGCTATGGAGCGAAGACCCGGCGCAGTTTGTCATTGGTGCTTTGGCGCCAGCCAACGTGTCATCGATTGTGGTGGACGAAGAGCGTCACGCCATGGACGTGGTGGTCGACGAAGAAAACCTGGCGATTGCGATTGGCCGTGGCGGTCAAAACGTGCGTTTGGCGTCTGAGCTCACCGGTTGGAAGATCAATATTCTGGACGCTGCCGAGTCAGCCCAGAAAAACGCCAACGAAACCGACACCAGCCGCAAGCTGTTCATGGAAAAGCTCGATGTGGACGAAGACATCGCCGACATCTTGATTGCCGAAGGCTTTACCAATCTTGAGGAAGTGGCTTACGTACCGCTGCAAGAGATGTTGGAGATTGAAAGCTTTGATGAAGACACCGTCAACGAACTTCGTACCCGTGCTAAAGATGCTTTGCTGACGATGGAAATCGCCAAAGAAGAAAACGTCGAAGAAGCCTCGCAAGACTTGCGCGATCTAGCCGGCTTAACGCCTGAGTTGATCAGCAAGCTAGCTGCTGGCGGCGTCCACACCCTTGACGATTTGGCCGATTTGGCTGTCGATGAGCTCATTGAATTTACCGGCCAGTCAGAAGACGAAGCCAAAGCGTTGATCATGAAGGCGCGCGAGCATTGGTTTACCAATGACGCCGCTTCTCAAGAGTAACGGTCATGAAAGGTTACACAGAATATGTCCAGTACGACCGTTGCCGATTTTGCAGCTGAACTCAAAAAATCCACCGACACGCTCTTGGAGCAGCTCAGCAGTGCGGGCGTGGCTAAATCAGCCGCGTCTGACAGCTTGAGTGATGCCGATAAGCAAAAATTGTTAAGCTACTTACAGGCCAGTCATGGCACGGTGGCTGCTGAACGAAAAAAAATCACTTTGGTGAAAAAATCAACCACCGAGATCAAGCAAGCCGATGCCTCTGGCAAAGCCCGCACGATTCAGGTGGAAGTGCGCAAAAAGCGGACGTTTATTCAACGCGACGAGTCGGCCGAGGCGCAGCCTGAGGAGAGCGCTCCAGTGCAGTTCGCTCCGGACGCCGCCAAAGCGTTGCTCGATCATGCGGAACTTGAGCGTCGCGAACAGGAAGCCCACCGTGAAGCTGCCCTGATTCGCCGCCAGGAAGAAGATTTGTCCGAAAAACGTCGTCTGCGTGAAGAGCAAGAGCAGCATGCACGTGACTTGGCGCAAAAAGCTATTGACGAGGCGGTGGTTGTGACTGCGCCCGTGGTGGCTGTAGCTGCGCCTGAAGTTCCAGCAGCACCAGCCTCGGTTGTTGCAGCGAAAGCGCCAACACGAGTCGGCAATAAGATTATTCCTGAGGTGGACCACAAAGCGGAGCAGGCGGCTGTAGCAGCGCAGGCTAAAGTGGTTGAACAAGCCCAGGCTGCGGCTTCTGCGGCAGAGGCAGTTGTTGCAAAAGCTGTTGCGGCGACTGCGGCTACAGAAGCGAAAGCTGCTGCTGTCGCCAAAGTAGCTGCCGACTCCAAAGCGTTGGTGGAAGCCGAGACGGCGCGTGCGCAGGATCTGGGTGACCGCCGGCGCAAAGCGGAGGCCGAAGCTGCCGCCATTCGTTTGATGATGTCCGCACCCGCCAAGCCTGTGATGGTGGCGAAAAAGCCCGAGCCACCCAAAGCGGCGATCAAGGGCACCTTGCACAAGCCCGCTACAGGCAGCGTGGTTGCCAAAGCACCGGTGAAGCCTGGTGCGCCGGGTACGGCTGCTGCCCCAGCAGGCGCTGCTGGCAAAGAAGTCAAATCCGCCAAGCTGTCCAGCAGCTGGGCCGGCGATCCAGCCAAAAAGAAAGCACTCCCAACCCGTGGCGACACGGGTGCAGGTGCGGGACGTGGCACCAGTTGGCGTAGCGGTGCCCGTGGCAAACGCGGTGACCGTGGCAATGATCGCGGGCGTGAAGACATGGTTGAAACACCAGCAGAAGTCCGCGTGCTTGAAGTCCATGTGCCAGAAACCATCACGGTGGCCGAATTGGCCCACAAGATGGCGATCAAGGCGTCCGAAGTGATCAAGCAGCTCATGAAATTGGGCCAGATGGTGACGATCAACCAACCCTTGGATCAAGATACCGCCATGATTTTGGTGGAAGAGCTCGGTCACAAAGCGGTGGTCGCGGCCTTGGATGATGTCGAGGCGTTTACCGATGCCGAAGTGTCTTCACAAGTGGCTGAATCCTTGCCTCGCGCGCCGGTTGTCACGGTCATGGGTCACGTTGACCACGGCAAAACATCGTTGCTCGACTACATTCGTCGCGCCAAAGTGGCTTCGGGTGAAGCCGGTGGTATTACCCAGCACATTGGTGCCTACCACGTGGAAACACCGCGCGGCATGATTTCCTTCCTTGACACCCCGGGTCACGAGGCCTTCACGGCCATGCGTGCACGCGGCGCAACGGCGACTGACATCGTGATTTTGGTCGTCGCTGCCGACGACGGCGTCATGCCACAAACCAAAGAAGCGATTAAACATGCCAAAGCAGCCGGTGTGCCGATCGTGGTCGCTATTACCAAAATAGACAAGCCCGATGCCAACTTGGATCGCGTTAAAGGTGAGCTGGTCACTGAAGAGGTGATCCCGGAAGAGTTTGGCGGCGAATCTCCGTTCGTCGGTGTATCCGCCAGAACCGGCGAAGGTATTGATGCCCTGCTTGAGCAAGTGCTCTTGCAGGCGGAAATTTTAGAGCTGCGTGCCCCCGTCAACGCCATGGCCAAAGGCTTGGTGATCGAGGCACGCCTGGACAAAGGTAAGGGCCCGGTTGCGACGATTTTGGTGCAATCGGGTACGCTTAAAGCAGGTGATGTGGTGTTGGCAGGTTCAACCTATGGACGCGTACGCGCCATGTTGGATGAAAACGGCAAGCCTGCCAAAACGGCTGGCCCATCCATACCTGTTGAGATTCAAGGTCTGACGGAAGTGCCGCAAGCCGGTGACGAATTCATGGTGATGGCTGATGAAAAGCGCGCTCGTGAAATTGCCACCTACCGCGCCGGTAAATTCCGTCACACCAAACTGGCCAAGCAACAAGCTGCGAAGTTGGAGAATATGTTCACCGACATGACGGCTGGCGAAGTCAAACTGCTGCCCATCATCATCAAGGCCGACGTGCAAGGTTCGCAGGAAGCCTTGGCGCAGTCCTTGCTCAAGCTCTCAACCGACGAAGTCAAGATTCAGATCGTTTACAGCGGTGTGGGTGGCGTGAGCGAGTCGGATGTGAATTTGGCCATTGCTTCCAAAGCCGTCATCATTGGCTTCAACACCCGTGCCGATGCCGGCGCGCGTAAAACGGCCGAGAACAATGGCGTTGATATTCGTTACTACGACATCATTTATGCCGCTGTGGACGACCTCAAAGCGGCACTGTCTGGCATGTTGACACCAGACAAGGTGGAAGAAGTCATTGGTACGGCAGAGATTCGTCAAGTCTTCCGCGCCAGCAAAGTGGGTGCGATTGCGGGTTGTATGGTTACTTCTGGCGTGGTCAAACGTTCTGCGAAATTACGTCTATTGCGCAACAACGTGGTGGTCTTTACTGGCGAGCTGGAATCACTCAAGCGCTTCAAGGACGATGCGAAGGAAGTGCGCGAAGGCTTCGATTGCGGCTTGAACATCAAGGGTTACAACGACATTCAAGAGGGCGACTTCCTGGAGTTCTATGAAATCCGCGAAGTAGCTCGCGCATTGACTTAAAAACATGGCGACCAGAAAGTCTAAAACACCGAATCGCAGCTTCAAAGTTGCCGATCAGATCCAGCGTGATCTGACGGAGTTGATCGCGCGCGAGTTGAAAGATCCACGCGTTGGTATGGTGACGATTCAGGCCGTGGAAATCACGCCTGACTACGCTCATGCCAAGGTCTTTTTCAGTGTGCTGGTTGGCGACAAGGTTGAGTGTGAAGTAGCCCTCAACCAGGCGGCTGGTTTTTTGCGCAATGGTCTGTTCAAGCGTTTGCACATTCACACCGTGCCAACCTTGCATTTTTTGTTTGACCGCACCACAGAGCAAGCTGCTGACATGAATGCGCTGATTGCGCGGGCCGTGTCGACACAGGCCAAAGCCGACTAAAGAGTCGACGAAGAGATTGAATTGAGCCAGGAGCCAAGAGTCAGGGCACATCCCATCAAAAGACGTCCTGTACACGGGGTACTTTTGTTAGATAAGCCGAAAGGTTTATCGAGCAATGACGCATTGCAAAAAGCCAAGTGGCTGCTGCGTGCGGAGAAAGCAGGCCACACCGGAACTTTGGATCCGCTGGCCACGGGTTTGTTACCGCTGTGTTTCGGTGCGGCGACGAAGTTTAGTCAGCTGCACCTGGATGCAGATAAACGCTATGAAGCAACCGTGGCCTTGGGTATCAAAACGACGACAGGCGATGCTGAAGGTGATGTAGTGGAAACGCGTGAGGTGCACGTGACGCCTGGGCAGTTGCAAGAGGTCTTGCAGCGGTTCAGGGGAGCTATCGAACAAATCCCGCCGATGCACAGCGCGTTAAAAAAGGATGGGAAAGCCTTGTATGAGTATGCAAGAGCCGGTATTGAGGTAGAGCGAGCAATCAGGAATGTGACGATCTATGAACTTGACGGTCAATTGGAGTACGCTTCAAATTTAAAGTCAAATATGGATGTAGCCGGCGTTAAATATGCTTATGATGCTATTAAATTAGTAGTGAAGTGCAGCAAGGGAACCTACATTCGAACCTTGGGTGAAGACATTGGCGAAGCTTTGGGTTGCGGTGCACATCTGAGCAGCTTGCGCCGTATCGGGACAGGTGGTTTTGACATTTCGCAGTGCGTGACCTTGGAGGCATTGGAAGCCATGACTGAAGAGCAGCGCATAGCTTGCTTGCTGCCGGTGGAGTCGCTCTTGGAGGGGCACACCCGGGTCATGCTGGATGCTGACGATACAGCACGGTTTTTGAACGGCGTACGTCGACGTGGTGATTGGTCAGCATACGGGCGGGCGGGCGAACAGCTAGCCGTGTTTGGTTCGGCGTCAGGTTCAGAGTCTCATGCGTTGCTGGGGACAGCCCATGTGATAGCGGATGAGTTGATCCCCGGCAGACTATTGAGCCCGATTGAGATTGAGCAAATTGTGCAGAGCGGCCTGAGTTTGCAAGCTAGCTAAAGAGTCACTCGTTAAGTATTTTTAAAGCTTTAAGCTTTAAGTTTTGAATTAATTTTGATAAGTATCTAGGTAAACAGGAAGATAGGAAGTAGCAACATGACACAAAAACAGATTCGCAACATCGCCATCATCGCTCACGTCGATCATGGCAAGACCACCATGGTCGACCAATTGCTGCGCCAGTCCGGCACCTTTGCCGAGCACGAG
>JASJPN010000154.1:0-1199 GCA_031426635.1 Polaromonas sp. | reverse complement strand
CATCAACATCGTCGACACCCCCGGCCACGCCGACTTCGGCGGCGAAGTGGAACGCGCATTAAGCATGGTCGACGGCGTGGTGCTGCTGATCGACGCGCAGGAAGGCCCCATGCCCCAGACCCGCTTTGTGACCAAAAAGGCGCTGGCCCTGGGCTTGAAGCCCATCCTGGTGGTGAACAAGGTGGACAAGCCCGGTGCGCGTCCCGACTTCGTGGTCAATGCCGCTTTCGACCTGTTCGACAAGCTCGGCGCCACGGATGAACAGCTCGATTTCCCCGTGGTTTACGCCTCGGGCATCAACGGCTGGTCGTCGATGGAAGAGGGCGCGCAGGGTGAACAGTGGGGTCCCGACATGTCGGCCCTGTTCAATACCATTCTCAAGCATGTGCCTGCCCAGCAGGGCGACCCTAGTGCGCCGCTGCAACTGCAAATTTCTGCGCTCGACTTTTCGACCTTTGTGGGCCGGATTGGTGTCGGCCGCATCAGCCAGGGCACGATCAAACCCATGATGGACGTGGTGGTGATGGAAGGTCCGGATGGCAAGCCTGTCAAGGGCCGTATCAACCAGGTGTTGACCTTCCAGGGCCTGGAACGCGTGCAGGCCACGGAAGCCGGCCCAGGCGAAATTGTGCTGATCAACGGCATCAATGACATCGGCATTGGCGTGACCATTACCGACCCGACCAATCCGGCACCGCTGCCCATGCTCAAGGTCGATGAACCGACCCTGACCATGAACTTCTGCGTCAACACCAGCCCGCTGGCGGGCCGTGAGGGCAAGTTCGTCACCAGCCGCCAGATTTGGGATCGCCTGCAAAAAGAACTGCAACACAACGTGGCCCTGCGCGTCAAGGAAACCGACGAAGAAGGCATCTTTGAAGTCATGGGTCGCGGCGAACTGCACTTGACCATTTTGCTGGAAAACATGCGCCGCGAAGGCTACGAACTGGCTGTGTCCAAGCCGCGCGTCGTATTCAAAGATGTGGATGGCGTGCGCCACGAACCCATCGAATTGGTGACCGCTGACATCGAAGAACAGCACCAGGGTGGCGTGATGCAAGCCTTGGGCGAGCGCAAGGGCGACCTGGTCAACATGGAATCGGATGGCCGTGGCCGCGTGCGCCTGGAGTACCGCATCCCGGCGCGTGGCCTGATCGGTTTCACCAACGAATTCCTGAACCTGACCCGCGGTTCCGGCC
>JASJPN010000153.1:0-2893 GCA_031426635.1 Polaromonas sp. | reverse complement strand
GTAAGCCCTCCACAAACCCCAATCTATTCAAGCAGCAAGTTCAATGTTTAAATTCTGCTGTTGCAAATTCCAAGGAAGCAATGCTTCGTAGTCGGCGAGGGTTTGTGCTGTGGGGATAGTTTGTAGGACGTGGCGTAGCCAGGTATAGGGTTCGATGCCGTTGGCTTTGGCGGTTTCGATGAGGGAATAGAGGATGGCACTGGCATTGGCGCCAGCTGGGGTGGCGGAGAAGAGCCAGGCTTTGCGACCTACGACGAAGGGGCGGATCGCATTTTCACAACGATTGTTGTCAATGGGGAGATCACCCCGTTCAGTGTAACGATTGAGTGTGGGCCACAACTCTGCCATATAGGACAGGGCGGTACCTAAGGCACTTCTTGGTGTGACTTGTGGCAGCGTTTTGTCTAGCCAGGCTTTCAGCTCGGCCAGTATGGGGAGGCTGTGCAGTTGGCGTGCCTGATGGCGCTCGGCATCGCTGGCCTCTTTCGTGTCGCGTTCTATGCGGTAGAGTTTGGCGATGAGTTCGACCGCCTCGTTGGCGTGGCCGCGTTTGTTTTTTGGCTGCACCTTGACCGCATCGACGAAGCGCCGCCTGACATGCGCCCAGCAGCCTAAGCGCACGATGTCTTTTGATTGGTTAAATTGCGCATACCCAGCATAGGCGTCGCTCATGAGGTAACCCGCATAGTCTTGTAAAAGTCGGCGCGGCACACTGCCAGAGCGACTGGGGTCGTAGTCGAAGAGTACGACTTTTTGTCCCGCTTTGCCTCCGGCTTGCACCCACATATAGCTTTGCGAAGTGGGCGCCTTATCTTTTTCTTGCAGCACCTGAACCACCGTTTCATCCATGTGGATGAAGGGGCCTTCTTGTAGTGTGTCACGTAACAGATTGTGCAAAGGCTGGAATAAATTGGCGCAGCCTATGACCCAGCGTGCCAAGGTTTGATCGGCCACTGTGACACCGTGACGCGCCAAGACTTTAGCAAAGCGCGTCAGTGGCATGCCATCGACGTATTTGACGGTCAGCAGCATCGCTAACAGAGAGGCGCTGGCATTGGTTTTAGGCAGTGGCTGTGCAGGCAGTGCTGCTGTCACTGGGGCATGCGTACTGTGTGGGCAGCCGTAGCGTTTGCGGATGTGGCGTAGGACGCGAATTTGCATGGGCACGATATCGAGTTGTTCTGAAACATCTTGTCCGATTTCTGTCATTGCGGTGCCACAAGGGCAGGTACGTTGTTCTTCTGGGACATCCTGTATCACCTCAACGCGGGCGAGCTCTGCGGGTAAAGGAGCACGCTTACCGCGGGCTGGTTTGACCGCAGGTACTGTAGGTGTGGCAGACGCTGGGGTAGTCGTTTCTGGCAAGCTGGCAGTATCAGGCGCATCGCTAGCGCTGGCAGCTAAGATATCGGCCTCATCAAATAAACGTGCTTGCGCGCTGAGGGTTTCTGAACTGGCACCAAATTGACGGTGACGTGCAAGGCGGAATTGTTCGAGTAGATATTGGATGCGTGCGTCCGCGCTCCGCTTTACCTCGATCAGTTCTGCTTGCAACTCTTTGAGTTGTTTTTCTGCGTTGCTGAGTTGTTTCTCAGTGTTGCGTTGCGCCTCAAATTGCGCGTCCACTGATGCGTGCAAGAGCGCCGTCAAGCTTGCAGCATCGGTGGGTAAAACGGTCGGCAAAGTGAACGCAGATAAACGCGATTTTGCAGTCAAGTTTGCGTCTTTTTGAGAGGTAAAAGGCATGTCGCATTTTACCATTTCCACCTATGAAACAGCAGTGAAATTGAGTATTTTATGCGGCTTATTTTTCCAGATATTGTAGCCCTCTAATAGCCAGGCTAACTCTTGTGCGTTGATATTGGCATGCACCGGAGTTGACGTGTCGTTCGTGCTCGGTAACCACGCAAATTTCTCTGCTTCTAATCGCTTCATCCACAGGCAAAATCCATTGCGATGCCAATACAGAATCTTGAGTTTATCGCGAGGTCGATTGATGAACACGAACAGCGCTGGAGCAAACGGATTTAATTGTAGTTCCTGTTCCACCAGCACACTCAAACCGGCTATTCCCTTACGAAAATCAATCGGTGCACGACACAAATACACTTGCGAAATAGCACAACCCGGATGCATTAACGCACCCCTTCTAAACGCAAAAGCGCCGCAAGCCACTCGACTGGCGGCAAGTAGTGCATGTCCAACTGCAGTTGATTACCTAAGCGCAAACGCAGTAGGGCGTCATCCATAGAAGTCGCAGCAGAGCTCACTTGTAGTCGCGCAAAAAGGCCAGCATTACCGGTCGATGGTGGGCTCGCCTTCTGCGAATAGACAGCGGCACGCAGTCTCATTTTACGTCGTCAATAGTACAAAGAATCCACCGCCAAATCATGCCGCTTCGCATAAGCCTTGACCGTCACACCCTCTTCTTCACACGCATTGACATGCGCAATCCATTCTCGCTCTTGCATCGCCACTCCGACTCATTTTGAAAAGTGCAAGCTTGGGCGATTCTTTTGGGTTTGGGTAGATTGGGGTTTGTGGAGGGGTTACTTTCCAATCCGTTCAAACGTTCATATGGTCCTCGTTGATTCTGCCAAACATAAACTCGCCCAACTTCGTACAGATTCTTCATGGCAGTGATTTTTCCTAATAAATTGATTTGCCAGTCATTTCTTCATATGCCGAAGCAAATTCTGACTGCGCTAGTGTCAACGATTCGCACTCTGGGCTTTCACTAACGGCGTCAGGCTGCGATTCTAGAAATTTTTGGATGTCTAGTACCAACTCTTTGTATTTCGCCGCTAAAGCGGTATTTTGGGATTTCATAGACATCGCATTTTTCCTCTTAATCGTTGGCCAGCTTGAATGCGGGATGCAGGACTTCGCGCCT
>JASJPN010000152.1:0-12987 GCA_031426635.1 Polaromonas sp. | reverse complement strand
GGCATGGCAGGGAGAGGCAGTCGGTTTTCATAGTCAAGCTCCGTTGTGGGTTGAGCAGGCAGCACGATACCGAATAGGTTACCACGGGCTGCGTCCGGGCGCTATAGATTGACGTGGCTATGTGGCAGAGCCTTTACAACAAACCCAGTTTTTTGCAGGGGTCGCAGGTCGGTTTAACAATCGGAGGCATCTGATTCGGTTGTCAATGTAATTTCTGTAACGGCATAATCAACGCTCTTTGCTGTAGTCAGTTGAATGTGCGATTATTTGTTTAATTTCTGTTTTTTTGCTGCCGCGTAACTATAAATTTCAAAAAAGGCAGCAATGAGTTTGAGAGAGAAAGCAAGTTTTCGACCAGAAATCAACGCCCTAAGAGCGCTGGCGGTCATCGGCGTGATCGGTTATCACTTTGGCATACCTGGTTTTAGTGGCGGTTTTGCTGGGGTGGATGTGTTTTTTGTCATATCCGGCTATCTGATTACTTCACAGATACAGCAAGGCTTACAGTCTGGAACGTTCAAATTCGCTGCGTTCTACGTTTCCAGATTGCGGCGCATCTTTCCGGCATTAGCCGTGATGTGCTTTGCAGTCATGCTGTTCGGTTGGTGGTTTGTATTCCCAAACGAGTACATTAAGCATGCCAAAAGTGCCTTTGAGGCACTGTATTTTGGCTCCAACAACGGATTTATAAAGCCTGGGGGGGGGGGGCTACTTTGAGTCTGTAAATACGGGTCTAAGCCCGTTTTTGCACACATGGTCACTGTCGATTGAGGGGCAGTTTTATGTGATCTTCCCCATGCTGTGGGTCATCATCTTCAAAAAATCGCGTGGGTATCAGAGACATACAGTTTTCTTTGTGCTGATAGTGGCCGTGTCGTATTTTCTATACGACGCACAGCACCATACAGAGCAGTCGTTTTATAGCCTGCCCGTGCGGGCGTGGGAGTTTTTGGCCGGGGCATGCCTTGTCGTGTTGCCCCAGCGCCTGCCCAGTAAATTAGCAGCTAACGCAGCGAGTGTGTTGGGCTTGGCATGTTTGGGGGCTAGTGGCTATTTTCTCAATGCCTCACTCCTCTGGCCGGGTTACTGGACATTGTTACCCGTTATCGGAACACTGCTCGTTCTCGCTGCACGAGAAGCCGCAAGCAGCCAATGGCTGTTTAACAACTGGTTGGTGCAGCGGGCGGGCGATATGTCTTACTCGCTTTACCTATGGCATTGGCCGCTGATCGTGTTTGCCAAACAATATGCATCCATATTTGACAGGTCGCTTACCGTGTTTGAAATTGGCGGATTATTGTTGTTGACAATCATCCTGGCTCTATTGAGTTGGCGATTTGTGGAGACACCTATTCGACGAAACAAATTACTTTGGAGTTCCAGGAATATTGGAGTTTCGACAGTAATAGTGTTGATTTCTTTTTGGGGTACTTGGCGGTTTATTGCGATCTCATATGGAGCACCCAGCAGATTGGCGAAATTCATGTCTGTGGCTAACTATGAAAATTCACTGAAACTACAGGATTATTTTCATGTATGTTTTAGCAAGCAACATTCAATAGATAAAAATGAAAAAATAAGTTATTGCAATATCAATGCAAAAAGCAGCAAAGAACCAAGCTTTGTAGTATGGGGTGATTCCCATGCACATCAATATTATCCAGCCATTGTTGCCGCTTCTGAGGATTTGAAATTGAACGGTTTGATTGCTACTAGAGCAGCTTGCCGTCCAACCTTAGTTGGGGAAAAACCCTATGGGATTGCGGCTGATGGGGTTGAGTCCTGCATCATATTTAACCGTAAAGTGAATCAGCTTATTGAATCAACACCTTCTCTTAAAACGATTGTGCTTGGGCGCCTGTGGTTTGAGGGGGTTTCGATAGATCAAACTGTGAATTTAGTCAGGTCGTTAACGGCAGTGGGTAAAAAAGTGGTGTTTGTTGGACCCGTCCCCTCACCTGGGTTTCATGTTCCGAAACGATTTTTTTATAGGCAGGTGTGGGATGGGGAGGTCATTAAAAATATGTCTGCATCCCGTGAAAATCAGCAAACATTTTTTGATGTAAATGAGAGAGTGAAGAAGCAATTGTCAGCTCAAATTGCTTCTGGTCAGGTTGTATGGATGGATGCAATGGATTACTTTTGTGACGCAAAAAATTGTTTCTTCGTTAAAAATGGTAGTAGTAGTTACTGGGATGATAGCCACATCACCCAAGCCAAAGCGCTTGAATTTGTCGATGAGTTCAAGCGCGCTTTACAAGATTGATGGCATAACATTCAAAAGCAGAAGCGCATACTTTGCAGCATGGGTAAAATTGCGCCATGACCAAAATCGACTACTCTGCATTACGTGCTGCCGTGCAAGCGCTGGAGCTTGGCTTTGCGGAACATGAGGCGTATCCGCAGCTACTGACGGTGCGCGATGGTGTGATTCAGCGGTTTGAAATTGCGATGGACTTGAGTTGGAAATTGCTATTGCGTACGCTCAAGGTACGTTTTGAAGTGACAGAGGCCGAATTGCTAACCAAAAAAGACATCTTTCGCCAAGCTGCCAAATTTGCGTTGATTGAAGATACCGAACGCGGGTTTGGTCATTACGCGGCTAGAAATGAGACCTCGCATATGTACGACAACGCCATTGCTGAAAGCACATTTGCTAGGGCGCGCATCTTCTTGCAAGATGCTCAGTTTGCATTAGGCAAACTTGAACAACTCAGTTAAACCTGTTCAGCTATGCCCTTAGCCCTACGCCCCGACCACTTGGAGATGGTGCAGACTATTTTGCATGATTACGTCCCCAGCTTTGGGGTGAGTGCGTTTGGTTCGCGTGCGCGTGGCGATGCACGTAAAAATTCGGACCTTGACCTCTGTCTGGTGGGCGATAAACTTTTGAGTTTTGAAGCGCGAGCCAACTTAAAGTTGGCTTTTAGCGAGTCCAATATTCCCTACTGTGTTGATCTTGTGGAATGGGCAAACCTTAGCCCAAGGTTCAGGCAGCTTGTGGCGCAAGAGATGCAAATTATACAAACCCCTCAATCAGCCCAGCCAGTTCTAGCGGCTGGTCATGGTGCAGCATGTGCCCCGCGTCTTGAATGACTTTGACCGTACAGTCCGGCACGTATTTGAGCCGCTCGTGGAACTCGGCCAAGGTGTATTTGCCCGCCCACCACTGGCCAAGTGAGTCGTCACTCGCCTCGACCATCAACACGGGCGCGGTGATGCAGGCGTACAGTGCCAGGACCTCATCCATTTTTGACAGTGTCGCATGGGTGATCTTGTGGGCCGCATCGCCCAAAATCTCCCATTTTCCTTGCGCATTCTCAGCCGCCCAGTGGGTTGCCAGCCAGTTGGCCTTGGCCACACCCGCTTCCGTGCGCACTAGGCGGGGGTTGGTTTTCATCAGGCGTCTGGCCACGCCGTCGGCGCTGTCGTAGGCTTTGAGTGCCATCTCGCCGCGTTGCAGGCTTTTGAGCTCGTCCATCCACTTGGCGTAGCGACCCGGCGCTTGCGATGCGTGCGTCTCTGGCATGCCAAAGCCCTCCAGGTTGACGAGGCGTCGCACCCGCTCGGGTCTGCTACCTGCGTACATCATCACCACATTGCCGCCCATGCTGTGGCCGACCAAATCGACGGGTTGCCCGGGTGAATAATGGTCTAATAAAAAATCGAGGTCGGCCAGATAATCAGGGAACCAGTAGTTGTCAGTCGCTGGGCCAGTGGTTAGACCGTAGCCGCGCCAGTCGGCGGCAATCACCAGCCGGCCCGTCATGAAAGACTCACTCAAGGCATCGACCATGAACTGGTAAGAGGCTGCCACGTCCATCCAGCCGTGCATCAGCACCAGTGGCGGCAGGGTGGAGGTTGTTTCACCCCACACGAGGACGTGGTAGCTCAGGTTACGTATGGGAACAAATTCGCTGTGTGGTGCGCGCTGGACTTGGTACATGGAATCTTGGTATATTGAAACTGGCATGCGAGCATCATAAAGACTATGTGGAGGTACAAGATGGTGACGAGTCAACTGCAGGACAGGGGAAATTACGACGCGCTGCACAGCCAGTTTCGCTGGCAGGTAGACGATGACTTCAACATCGCCCAAGCTTGCTGCACGCGCTGGGCCGAAGAGGCTGTCAACCAAAACGATCACCCGCAAGCGCTCCATCGCGTCGCCATTCGTGAGCATATCGGCGGGGAGTCTTCAGAAAAATCAAAAACTTACACCTATGTGGAGCTGCACCAGGCGGCCAACCGCCTGTCCAATGCGTTGACCAAACTGGGTGTCAATCAGGGCGACCGGGTGGCCATCGTCCTGCCACAGCGCTTTGAAACTGCCGTCGCCTACATGGCGGTGCTGCAAATGGGCGCGGTGGCGATGCCGCTGTCCATCCTGTTCGGCCCCGAGGCGCTGCAATACCGCTTGCAAGACAGCGATTGTGTGCTGGCGATTTGTGATGAATCCTCTGCAGACAGTATCCAGACTGTGCGTGCGAGCTGTCCCCTGCTGCGTACCGTCATGGGCGTGGATATTTTTGACAAAAGGGTTGATTTAGAGATGTGTATGGCTATAGACAGCGAATTAATGGACTTTAATGCTATTAAAAATGTAGCCAATGACGGCGCTGTTTTGATCTACACCAGCGGCACCACCGGGCCGCCCAAGGGTGCGCTGATCCCGCATCGGGCGCTGATTGGCAATTTGACAGGTTTTGTCTGTAGCCAAAACTGGTTTGGTTTTGATGGGGTCAAGAACAAAGAGTCCCAGGCCGTCTTTTGGAGCCCCGCCGACTGGGCGTGGACGGGCGGGCTGATGGACGCGCTCTTACCCACGCTGTATTTTGGCCGAGAAATCATCGCTTATCGGGGCCGATTCAGCCCCGAGGCGGCTTTTGAGCTGATGCAAGCCCAAGGCGTGACGCACACTTTTCTCTTCCCCACGGTGGTCAAAGCCATGATGAAAGCGTACCCAACGCCGCAGAAGCACTTCAAACTGCGTCTGCAAGCGATCATGAGTGCTGGCGAGGCGGTAGGCGACGCGGTGTTTGACTACTGCCGCAACCAACTGGGTGTGGTGGTGAATGAGATGTTTGGGCAGACCGAAATTAACTATATTGTGGGAAATTGCAATCTGTTTTGGCCAGCCAAGCCCGGCAGTATGGGGAAACCGTACCCTGGCCACCGCGTGGCCGTCATTGACGATGCGGGGCAGGAATGCGCCGTGGGCGTGCCGGGCGACGTGGCCGTCAACCGTTTGGACATCCACGGCGACCCCGATCCGATCTTTTTCCTCGGTTACTGGAAGAACGAGGCGGCAACAGCAGCCAAATTTACAGGTGACTGGTGCCGCACCGGCGATCTCGCCAGCCGCGATGCCGAGGGCTATCTTTGGTACCAGGGCCGTGCGGATGATGTGTTCAAAGCAGCGGGCTACCGCATCGGCCCGAGCGAGATTGAGAACTGTCTGGTCAAACACCCCGCCGTCGTCAACGCTGCTGTGGTCCCCAAACCCGACACCGAGCGCGGCACGGTGGTCAAAGCCTATGTCGTACTTGCTCCTGATTTTATAGCTGCAAGGGCAGTTTATATGCCGGCTGTAGGCCAAATTGATACTGTAAATTTGGATAAACACGATGCCCGGCTGATCAGCCAGCTGCAAACGCACGTCAAAAACCTGCTTGCGCCCTATGAATACCCGAAGGAAATTGAATTCATAGCCGCCTTGCCCATGACGACCACCGGCAAGGTGCGCCGCCGCGTGCTGCGGCTGGTGGAGGAGGAGCGGGAACAGCTTAGAAGGCAGGTGGCGCAGCAGTAGCGCGACACAGTGACTAGAATCGAAACCAATCTTTCCTCTCCACATGCGATACAACGCCCCATGAAACACATCCAACTCGGCTCTAGCGACCTGCAAGTCACCCCCATCTGCCTGGGCACCATGACCTTTGGCGAGCAAGTGAGCGAGGCCACCGCCCACGCGATTTTGGACCGAGCGGTGGAGCGCGGCATCAACTTTCTGGACACCGCCGAGATGTATGCCGTGCCGCCGCGCCGCGAGACCTGCAACGCCACCGAGATCATCATCGGCAACTGGCTGGCTCAAAATCCAGGCGTGCGTGAGAAGTTGGTGCTCGCTACCAAGGTGGCCGGCCCATCGCGCGGTATGCCGTGGATTCGCGGCGGCAGCGCCGACCTGACTGCGCAAGACATGTTGGACGCTTGCGATGCCAGCTTGAAGCGCCTGCAAACCGATGTGATTGATTTGTACCAAATTCACTGGCCCTCACGCCACGTGCCCGCTTTTGGTGGGGTGTACTTTGACCCCGCCAAAGATACGCCCGTCACCTCCATCCACGCCCAGCTAGAGGCGCTGGGCAAGCTGGTCCAGGCTGGCAAGGTGCGGGCTATTGGCCTGTCGAATGAAACTCCTTACGGCGTGCATGAGTTTGTGCGTTTGGCCGAGCAATACGGCTTGCCCAAAATCGCCACGGTGCAAAACCCGTACTGCTTGATCAACCGCACGGTTGAAAACGGCCTGGACGAGACCCTGCATCGCCTCGGCGTGTCGCTCTTGGCCTATTCTCCGCTGGCTTTTGGTTTATTGACCGGTAAATACGACGCAAGCGGGCTCACCGGCCCCGGTGCGCCCGCAGAGGCACGCATCACCAAGTTTGAATCAACCCGCAAGCAACGTTGGGGTCGCCCCGACGCGCTGACAGCTGCCCGCCGCTATAACGCCTTGGCAATCAAGAACGGCATGACGCCGACCCAGCTGGCCCTGGCCTTTTGCTACACCAAGTGGCAAGTCGCCAGCACCATCATCGGCGTGACCAGCGTGGCGCAGCTCGACGAATGCATTGACGCGTATGGCACCACGCTATCACCCGAATTGCGGGCCGAGATCGACGCCATTCGCTGGGACATCCGTGATCCGGCACAGTAAAAAAACATAAAACAAGAGACAATTTTGCAGAACGTTCAAACCATCATTTACCCACTCATCGCCGCGTTCGCGGCCTACCTCATCGGCTCCCTGTCCTTCGCCGTCATCGTCAGCAGCGTCATGGGGTTGAACGACCCACGCACCTTTGGCAGCAAAAACCCCGGCGCCACCAATGTGCTGCGTTCAGGC
Source organism: Polaromonas sp. (assembly GCA_031426635.1). GTDB lineage: Bacteria > Pseudomonadota > Gammaproteobacteria > Burkholderiales > Burkholderiaceae_C > Aalborgiella. The sequence continues at coordinate 5,861 of JASJPN010000152.1, read as the reverse complement.
AGCAAACCCGCTGCCATCATCACGCTGGCGTTAGATGCGTTCAAAGGCTATCTGCCCGTGGCGCTGGTGCCGTGGTTTGGTAAGGAGGTTGGCTTGGGCGACGGCACTGTCGCCATGGTTGGCCTGGCCGCGTTTTTAGGCCACCTGTATCCGGTGTTCTTCAAATTCAAGGGTGGCAAAGGCGTTGCCACGGCGCTGGGAGTGCTGCTGGGCGTGCACTGGGCGCTGGGGCTGGCCTGCGTGGCCAGCTTTGCCATCTTCCTGTACTTTTTTCGCTACGTGTCGCTGGCCTCCCTGGTCGCGGCGATCTTTGCGCCAGTTGGTTATTTGTTTGGTGACACCGTGCTGTGGTCAGCAGACAAAACCGTCACCCTCATGCTCGTCGTTATGGCCGTGCTGCTGGCGTATCGGCACAGCGCGAACATCACGCGGCTGATTCAGGGGAAAGAGTCTAAGTTGGGGGCAAAGAAGGCGGATGCCCAGAAAGTGGTTAAGCATTAGGGGTTTGACGATTTTAGGTGATCAAATTGGCATATAGCCGGCGTATTCATTACATTTGTTGCTATAAAGTTAGTAGTAAAGTGGCGGAAACAAGTTGTCTGCCATGTAGCCGCGTGTAAGAGGTGCATAATGGTTTTTCTCACTTTTCTATTGGGGAAACATCAAAAAATGAACGCCATCAAACTCACAGCCATCGTGCTGATCGCAGGCGGTGTCTTCGGGCTGCTGTACGGCAGCTTCAGCTACACCAAGCAGACCCATGACCTCAAACTCGGGCCACTGGAACTGTCGGTCAAGGAGAAGCAGACGGTCAACATCCCGGCTTGGGCCGGCGTGGGGGCCATTGTGATTGGTGGGTTGCTCTTGGTCTTTGGCAACAAAAAGAGCTGAGGGCCGACCTCCGACCTCAATAGCGCCGCTCCAGCACCATCTGGTCGCTGTCGCGCCGCATCGAAAAGCGCGTTAAAAAGCTGTTGCCCAGCAGCACGTAGGGCATGGACTGCGGTGAGACGATGGCTTCGACGTTGGATATTTCCACATCGCCAACGCGCACCGATCTTAAAGTCAGTAGGTAGCCCACGGTTTGGCCATTGGCCGTGTTTAGCCCTACTGGCTTGCCCGCTGCGTAGTCCAGTCCCATGCGTTTGGCCTCAGGGGCACCCAGGGCGACGGTGGTGGCGCCCGTGTCCACCATGAACTGCGTCGCTTGGCCGTTGATGCTGCCCAGCGCCATAAAGTGCCCGCCGCTGCCAGCGCTGAACACGATTTTGGAACCTCTGCCTGCGCCGCCCGCGCCGCTCCCCACGCTGGCGGGCGAGTCGCCCACGCGCACGCTGTGGCGTTTGCCACTGATTTCAAGGACAGCCGTGTCACCACTGGTAGAGATGAGCTTGACGCCATGAAAAGTCTCACCAGGTGCTACTATTTTGGGAGCGCTTCCGTCAACAAGAATCAGGGCTTTGCTGCCGACCATGCCTGACAGCGTGACCGATTGAGCATGGGCGGGGGTGCCCGCGATCGCTACAGCGAATAAACCGGCAGCGATCGAACTGGCCTGCACCAGACGGCTAAACATCCCGATTAGTCCCGGAAATTATCAAAACTCACCGGCACGTCCGGGACATCCGATTTAATCAGCGCCATCGCCGCTTGCAAATCGTCGCGCTTGGCTCCGGTGACACGAATGGCATCACCCTGAATGGCGGCTTGCACCTTGAGTTTGCTTTCTTTGAGCAGTTTGGTGATTTTCTTGGCTTGCTCGGCCTCGATGCCGTTTTTCACCTTGATGACGACTTTGACCTTGTCGCCGCCAATTTTTTGCATATCGCCTTTGTCCAAAAAGCGAATGTCGACATTGCGCTTGGTCAGTTTGTTGCGCAGCACGTCTTCGACCTGGTCAAGCTGGAAAGCAGCGTCACCAAAGACGATGATTTCCTTGTCTTTTTCCTTGAGTTCCACGGCCGCCGAGGTGCCCTTGAAGTCAAAACGGGTGTTGATTTCTTTGGCGGTATTTTCCACCGCGTTTTTAATTTCTACGAAATTGGCTTCGCAAACGACATCGAATGTTGGCATGATGAATAGGTGTAAGTGGGTTGAGAGAGGTAATGAATGCGACAATTGTCCCATGTTCATCGAGAAAAATGTAGCCCTAGAAACGCTCAATACCTTTCATATCGTCGCCAAAGCCCAAACCCTGGTGCGAATTGGCTCCATCGCAGATGTCCTGCAGGTGCTGGCGGACCCCGTTTTGAAGGCGCAGCCTAAATTTGTGCTCGGTGGCGGCAGCAACATCATCATTGCCGGTGATGTCGTGCCACTGGTGCTCAAAGTGGAGATCAAAGGCATCCATTTGGTCAGCGAGTCTGACAAGCATTGGATTGTGGAAGCTGGCGCGGGAGAAAACTGGCACGACTTTGTCACCTGGACGCTGTACAGCGGCTACCCCGGCCTGGAAAATTTGGCCCTCATTCCCGGCTCAGTCGGCGCGACGCCCGTGCAAAACATCGGCGCGTATGGCGTGGAGTTGCAAGACCGTTTTTATGAGTTGGACGCGATTGACCTGGAAACGGGCGAAATGTTCACTCTCAATGCCGCCCAATGCGCTTTTGGCTACCGCGACTCGGTGTTCAAACACGTCGCCGCGCGAGAGGGTGATTTTGGACTCTCAGGCAAGGCGCTGATCACCCATGTGCGCTTGGCGCTGCCCAAGACCTGGAAAGCTGTTCTGGGCTACGCAGATTTAGAGAAAAAGATGCTGGAGTCGGCGAATAATCAGCCTGGTGCGCTACAAATTTATGAGTGGATTTGTGATATTCGGCGCGCTAAACTACCAGACCCGGCTGTCATTGGCAACGCCGGCAGTTTCTTCAAAAACCCCACCGTCAGTCCCGAGCAATGTGCCGACATCATCCAGCGCGAGCCCAAAATTGTGCATTACCACATGGACGATGGCAGCGTCAAACTGGCGGCAGGCTGGCTGATAGATGCCTGCGGCTGGAAAGGCAAAAGCGTGGGCAACGCCGCTGTGTATGACAAGCAGGCATTGGTTTTGCTCAACAAGGGCAATGCCACCGGCGGCGAAGTCATGACGCTGGCCAAAGCGATTCAAACCAGTGTTTACGAGCGCTTTGGCATCCGGCTGGAGCCGGAGCCGGTGGTGGTTTAAAGCTCGGACGAATTTAAATCAGCTAAATTTCAGCCAAAGTGGCAAATGTAGTGATACGCCTCTGTCACCCGAATATCAAAGCTGGAGTTGCCGGGGATGCTGAACCGGGTGCCCGGCGTTGAGGTGAGCCAGGCGTGCGAGCCAGCGAGCTTGTATTCGCAGCTACCCGCCACGCATTCCATGATTTCTGGTGCGTCGGTGTTGAAAGTGAGGCTGGAGGGCAGCACCACACCGACGGATTTTTTGGTGCCGTCAGCCAGGGTGATGCCGTGGCTGACGCATTTGCCGTCGAAGTAAACACTGGCTTTGGTGGCAACGGTAACGTTGCTCAAGTTGTCTGTGGTCATGGTCATTTTGTTTGGGATGATGGGTTTACTTTTTCTCGTCGCCACCCAGTTGAGGCAGTGCCGTGCTTGACCCCATCGTCAACAAGCCAGACTTGACGTAAATACGCAGCTTGTCGCGGGTGTCGATGATGTCCAGATTGCGCATGGTCAGCTGGCCGATGCGATCCAGCGGCGAGAACATGGACTCGCCCTTTTCCATCGTCAAGCGTTCGGGCTTGTAGGTCAGGTTGGGTGAATCGGTGTTGAGCAGCGAATAGTCGTTGCCACGGCGCAGCTCCAGCGTCACCTCCCCGGTGATGGCGCGTGCAATCCAGCGCTGGGCCGATTCGCGCAGCATGATGGCCTGTGAGTCAAACCAGCGGCCCTGGTAGAGCAGGCGGCCCAGTTTTCGGCCGTTGTCGCGGTACTGCTCGATGGTGTCTTCGTTGTGGATGCCGGTGACCAGTCGCTCGTAGGCGATGAATAGCAACGCCAGGCCCGGCGCTTCGTAAATGCCGCGACTCTTGGCTTCGATGATGCGATTTTCAATCTGGTCGCTCATGCCCAAACCGTGGCGACCACCAATGCGGTTGGCTTCCAGAATCAGTTCCACCAAGTCGGTGTATTCGATGCCGTTGAGAGCAACCGGGCGGCCTTCCTCAAAGCGAATGGTTACTTCTTCGCGTTTGACTTCAACGTCGTCCTTCCAGAAAGCCACGCCCATGATCGGGTTGACGATCTTCATGCCGCTGGAGAGGTGCTCCAGGTCCTTGGCTTCGTGTGTCGCGCCCAGCATGTTCGAATCGGTCGAATAGGCTTTCTCAGAAGACATTTTGTAGCCGAAGCCGGCTTGGGTCATGAACGCCGACATTTCCGCGCGCCCGCCCAGTTCGTCAATGAACAGCTGGTCCAGCCAGGGTTTGTAGATTTTCAGGGAAGGGTTGGTGAGCAGGCCGTAGCGGTAAAAGCGCTCAATGTCGTTGCCCTTGTAGGTGCTGCCGTCGCCCCAGATGTTGACATCGTCCTCCTTCATGGCGGCGACCAGCATGGTGCCGGTGACCGCACGCCCCAGTGGCGTGGTGTTGAAGTAGGTCACGCCGGCGGTGGAGATGTGAAAGGCACCAGCCTGCAGGGCGGCAATGCCCTCGGCGGCGAGCTGGCTGCGGCAGTCGATCAATCTGGCCGCTTCTGCGCCGTATTCCATCGCCTTGCGGGGAATGTCTTCGTAATCAGGCTCGTCGGGCTGCCCCAAATTGGCGGTGTAGGCGTAGGGAACGGCACCCTTGAGCTTCATCCAGTGCAGTGCAGCGCTGGTGTCCAGGCCGCCCGAAAAGGCAATCCCCACTTTTTGGTTGATGGGGAGGTGTTGGAGGATGGTGGCGGTCATAAGGTAAGGTCGTAAAAATTCGGTAAAACCTGATTTTAATGGACTTGGACGACCCCCCTCCTACTCTTTTACGCTACTCTTTCGCAAGGTTCTTCAGATTCGTCTGAACGATCGTCTAAACCGGCGACTTTAGCGCCAATCACGCCACACTTCATCACGATATTGCTCACGCTCTTGATGATGCCTGTGGTGGGGGCGGTCGTCATGGCGCGGATAGGCCCCGTACACCGGCGCGGCTACTGCAGGGGCAGGACGCGGGTAGTTGGCGTAGTTAACATGATTTCTGGGCTGGTAAGTCACGGTTTGCACTGGCGGCGCTACATACATGGGCTGCGCCGCTACCTGAACCGCCACAGGCCAATGCGCCATCACATAACCCCCAGACGACACGCGCAGTGCGATTCTTGAGCCTGCGTAGACAGGTTGGTCGCCTGGCATTTGCACTGTGTAGGGCTGGCCTGCATATTTATACAGTACATTGAAGGCCACGGTGCGGTTCTCAAGGGTGTTTTCCGTGTGGCATTGCTGCACGTTTTGAGTGACTGGGTAGCTGCCGTAATGTTGAGCTTCAATCTGGTCGCCCACCAAGCCACCGCCGATGGCACCAACCACAGTCGAAACGGTACGGCCATTGCCACGGCCAAACTGGTTGCCCAGCGCACCGCCCACCACCGCACCGATCAATGCACCACCGCCTGTGCGGTACTGGCTTTGCACCTGAGCGGTCGTGCACACTTGGCGCGGCACGGCCACTTGCTGCAGCACGGGGGTGCTTGAGATCACAATGCCAAATTCTCGCGCCTGCGCCAATGTCGTCCCTAGGCCTGCGGCTGCAAGTAACGACCCTAAAACAACTTTCTTAACAACATGGTGCTCGATATTTTTCTTCATGAGGAACTCCTGATTTCTGGTTATAAGTGCTGCTGTGCTTTGAGCCGTAGGCACAAGACTCACATCAGCAATAACACAACGCCAGTCCAGG
>JASJPN010000151.1:0-12996 GCA_031426635.1 Polaromonas sp. | reverse complement strand
TACCCGGTGCCCGAGGTGCGGCTGCTGCCCGGGCGCGAGTTCCCGATGGACGACGACGCACGGGCCAAGTTCCGCAGCCGCTGGCGTGAACTGCTGGACGGCGATCCGACCAAGAGCCGCATCTACAAAGACATGGGTAACGGCGTCGCCACGGCGGGCATTGAGTACTACCTGCCGCTGTTTTTTGACGAAACCGCGACCGTTTTTGACTATTTAGGCAATCAAGCCGACCAAGCCACTGTGGTGCTGCATGGTGACCTGGAGCCCGCCTTTCAGCGCTTTTGGCAAGACACCAAAGACCGCTATCGCCTGATCCAAGGCGACCCGGATCGCCCCGCGCTGCCGCCCGAGTCGCTGTTTTTAAGCGCTGAGCAGTTTTATGCGCGGGCCAATGACTACGCGCAGCTGGCGCTCAAATCAACCCAAACTGAGTCAGCATCAGGGCAAACTGCGGCTACCGCAGGGCCTACCAACTACGCAGAATTCGGCATCCTGCCCGATTTGTCCGTCATGCGCGGCGCGGAAGACCCGCTGGCCAAGCTCAAAAGCCACATCGCCAGCACCCGGCACCGCGTCTTGCTGCTGGCCGAGTCCGACGGACGGCGCGAGAGCTTGCTCGACTTCCTGCGCGCCAGTCACCTGGCGCTGCCCGCTTTTGACAGCCTGGAAGATTTCCAAACCAGCACGGAAAAACTGGGCATCGCCACCGCTGGGCTGACGGTGGGCTTTAGCTGGCTCTCTGAAGGTATTGACCTCGTCACAGAAACCGAGCTGTTTGCCGCCGGTGCCGTCACCCGCAGACGCAAAAAGCAGGAGCAAGTCAGCGACGTTGAAGCACTGATCAAAGACTTGTCCGAACTCAACGTCGGCGACCCGGTGGTGCATTCGGCGCACGGCATTGGGCGCTACCGGGGTTTGGTCAACCTGGATTTGGGGCAACGACAGTCGGACGGTCAACCCGCCACCCAGGAGTTTTTACACCTGGAGTACGCAGATAAAGCCACCCTCTACGTGCCCGTCAGCCAGCTGCACCAGATCAGCCGCTACACCGGCGTCAGTGCCGACGAAGCGCCGCTGCACCGCCTCGGCTCACCGCAGTGGGACAAAGCCAAACGCAAAGCCGCCGAGCAAATCCGCGACTCTGCCGCCGAGTTGCTCAACATCTACGCCCGCCGCGCCGCGCGTGAAGGTCATGCCTTCCGCTACTCGCCCGCCGATTACGAGGCCTTTGCCAACGACTTTGGCTTTGAGGAAACCGCCGACCAGAACGCCGCCATCCACTGCGTGATTCAGGACATGATCAGCCCGCGCCCGATGGACCGGCTCATTTGCGGCGATGTCGGCTTTGGCAAAACCGAAGTGGCCCTGCGTGCCGCTTTTATTGCGATTACCGGTGGCAAGCAAGTCGCTTTTCTGGCACCAACGACGCTGTTGGCGGAGCAACATTACCAAACGCTGGTCGACAGATTTGCCAAATGGCCGGTCAAAGTGGCGGAAATGAGCCGTTTTCGGTCTGGCAAAGAAATCAGCGCGGCCATCAAAGGCCTGGCCGACGGCACAGTCGATATTGTGGTGGGTACGCACAAATTGTTGAGCCAGGACGTGAAATTCCAGCGCCTGGGCCTGCTCATCATCGACGAAGAACACCGTTTTGGCGTGCGCCATAAAGAAACAATGAAAGCCATGCGGGCTGAAATTGACGTGCTCACACTCACCGCCACGCCCATCCCGCGCACGCTGGGCATGGCACTCGAAGGGCTGCGTGACCTCAGCGTCATCGCCACCGCGCCGCAACGCCGTTTGGCGATCAAGACTTTTGTGCGGTCAGAGAGCAATGGCGTGATCCGTGAAGCCGTGCTGCGCGAGCTGAAACGCGGCGGCCAGGTCTACTTTTTGCACAACGAAGTCGAGACGATTCAAAATCGCAAGCAAAAGCTCGAAGAGTTGCTACCCGAAGCGCGCATTGCCGTGGCCCACGGCCAAATGCCCGAGCGCGAGCTGGAGCGCGTGATGAAAGACTTCGTCGCCCAGCGCTACAACCTGCTGCTGTGCTCCACCATCATTGAAACCGGCATTGACGTGCCCACCGCCAACACCATCGTGATTAGCCGGGCCGACAAATTTGGCCTGGCGCAGCTGCACCAGCTGCGTTGACGTGTCGGCCGCAGCCACCACCAGGCCTACGCTTACTTGATGGTGCCCGACATTGAAGGGTTGACCAAACAAGCCAGCCAGCGCCTGGAAGCGATTCAGCAAATGGAAGAACTGGGCTCGGGCTTTTACCTCGCCATGCATGATTTGGAGATTCGCGGCACCGGCGAGGTGCTGGGCGAAAACCAGTCCGGCAACATGATGGAAATCGGCTTTCAGCTCTACAACGAGATGCTGGGCGAAGCCGTGCGCTGCCTCAAAGCGGGTATCGAACCCGACCTGCTGGCGCCGCTGAGTGTCACCACCGAGATCAACCTGCACTCGCCCGCCCTCCTGCCAGACGACTATTGTGGCGACGTGCATCTGCGCCTGAGTTTCTACAAAAAGCTCGCCACCGCCAAAACCACCGATCAAATCGACAGCTTGCTGGAAGAAATTGTCGACCGCTTCGGTAAACTCCCAACTCAAGCGCAAACCTTGATCGACGTGCACCGCCTGCGCGTCATGGCCAAAGCTTATGGCGTGGTCAAGGTCGATGCTGCGCCAGGGGTGATCAACATCACCTTCAAAGCCAACCCGCCCATAGATTCCATGCGCATCATTGAGCTGATCCAGAAAAACCGGCACATCAAGCTCACCGGCAATGACAAACTGCGCATTGAACGCGACCTGCCCGAAGCCAAAGACCGGGCACTGATGGTGCGCGATGTGCTGCGCAGTTTGGGGCAGCCGAAGGTGGAGGTGGAGGCAACCGCCTCACCTGCTTGAGCTTGTTCAAGCCACCAAAATACTCTTAGAATAAGGCTATAGCCGGTATATTTATTGCCTATTCAGCTATTAAAATCATAGTAAATAATCACAAGCATGCATTCTACTGAATTCCCCCCCGGCCTCGTTGTTCAAGGTTTTACCCCGCCATGGAAGCTCAAAGACTTCAAGCTCATCGCCTTCGACATGGACTCGCCCCTCATCAACATCGAGTGTGTGGACGAAATCGCCGACGCGGTAGGCCGCAAGGCCGAGGTGGCGGCCATCACCGAGGCCGCCATGCGCGGCGAGATTGCCGACTTCAAGGACAGCTTGCGCCGCCGCGTGGCCCTGCTCAAGGGAGTCAGCGTGGCCAGCATGGAAGATGTGTACAAGGAGCGCTTACGGATCAACCCCGGCGCAAAGGCGTTGATAGACACATGCAAGTCTGTGGGTATGAAGGTGCTGCTGGTCAGCGGCGGTTTCACCTTTTTTGCCGATCGTGTGCAAGAGCGCCTCGGCATCGACTTCGCACGCGCCAACGTGCTCGACGTACAGGGTGGCCTGCTCACCGGCCGCATGGTTGACCAACCCTGGGGCGACATTTGCGACGGTGAGGAAAAGCGCCGTACGGTGCTGTCTACCTGTGCTGACTTGGGCATCACGCCCGGACAGGCTATTGTCATGGGCGATGGCGCCAATGATCTACCCATGATGAAGGCCTGCGCTGAGGCTGGCGGCTTGTCTGTGGCCTACCACGCCAAACCCAAAGTGCGCGAACAAGCGATGGTGGCCATTAATTCGGGTGGATTGGACCGGCTTTTAGAGGTTCTGCGTTAGTCATAAAATGAGCACCGCTACGCCGTACTTTCGCAAAGTCCGCTGACCGATTCATTTAGCTTCGCGTCCAGGTTTTCATTCGGTTTTATATTTGCAAATACCAGGAGCCACTCTTGTCAAGCTTGTTACCCCACATTGATCCGAACGGATTGCTCGAATATTCGGTGGTTTACACCGACCGTGCTTTGAACCACATGTCGCAAAATTTCCAAGGCGTGATGAAAGACATCTCCGCCATTTTGAAAGAGGTGTTCCGCGGCAAATCTGCCATCATTGTCCCGGGCAGCGGCACGTTTGGCATGGAAGCGGTGGCGCGGCAATTTGCCACAGGTAAAAACGTGCTCGTCATTCGCAATGGTTGGTTCAGCTACCGCTGGACGCAGATTTTCGAGATGGGCAGCATCCCGGCAGCAGCCACTGTGCTAAAGGCCCGGCGCCAGGGCACTGACAAGCAGTCGCCCTTCGCGCCCGCGCCGGTTGATGAAGTGGTCGCCACCATCTTGCGTGACAAACCCGCTGTCGTGTTTGCACCGCATGTTGAAACCGCCTCAGGCATGATGCTGCCCGACGCGTACATCCGCGCTGTGGCAGATGCCGTACACAGCGTAGGCGGCCTGCTCGTGCTGGACTGCATTGCCTCGGGCACGATTTGGGTGGACATGGTGGCCACGGGCGTGGATGTGCTCATCAGCGCACCGCAAAAGGGCTGGAGCGGCTCACCGTGCTGCGCTTTTGTTATTTTGAGCGAATTAGCGCGCACCCGCATTGATGCCACCAACAGCACCAGCTTTGCCTGCGACTTGAAAAAGTGGCTGCAAATCATGGAAACTTACGAGAGTGGTGCCCACGCCTACCACGCCACCATGCCTACCGACACACTGAGCCGTGTGCGCGATGTGATGAAAGAGACGCAAGCCTACGGTTTTGCAAAAGTGCAAGCAGAACAACAGCGGCTCGGTGATGAGGTTCGCGCCTTGTTAATGGCCAAAGGCTTCAAAAGTGTGGCGGCTGTTGGGTTTGAGGCCCCCGGCGTGGTGGTGAGCTACACCGATGACGCAGGCATCCAGTCCAGCAAAAAATTCCTCGCCCAAGGCTTGCAAACCGCTGCTGGCGTGCCTTTGCAGTGCGACGAAGGCGCAGATTTTCAGACCTTCCGTATTGGCTTGTTCGGCCTCGATAAACTGCACAACATTGACCGTACCGTGCAGTCGCTCAACACGGCGTTGACGCAGATTTTGGGCAACCCCATTCATCGGTAAATCACGCACGTTCCACCACCGAACGCCCAGCAGGCACGACAAACTGCGCCAAAGTCGAGACGATGCTCTCTTTGCGGGTCACATCGTCCAGCACCCGCAGGGTGGTGGTGAGTTGCTTGGGAGTGAACTCCACCACGCCATAGCCCCGTTGCTTGGCATCGGCGAACACAAAATGCGGGTTTTCGGCCAAGCGCGCAGACACTTTGGCCATACCGCTGGAGCGCGAGGTGATGCTGGTGCCGCAAAACTCCACGCCAATCGGAGCGCTGGCTTGGGCGGTTGCCGATTGGCTATAGTCGGCCTTGATGTGCCCGACCCAGTTTTCATGCGCATCACCGCCCAAAAACACCGCATTGCGTACCGCATTTTTTTGCAGCGCATCCGTCATGCGGGTACGTGCAGCGGTGTAACCGTCCCAGCTGTCGTTCCACAAACGCTGCTCAGCGCCGGGTTTGCCATCCCTCTGCCCAAACAGCGATTGCTGCCCCAGCACGTTCCAGATTTGATTCGTTTTGGCTGATCTTCCGAGTTCTGCGCTCAACCACTGCTCCTGCTGCCTGCCCAGCAGGGTGCGTTTGGGGTCCTGCCACGCCGTACACGTGTCAGGGTTGACCCAACTGGCACCTGGCTTGTCGTTTGTCGTGCAGACCTGCGGGTCTTTGTACTGGCGGGCATCGAGCACATAAAACGCGGCTAAATTGCCAAAATCGACGCGGTTGTAGATACGCATTTCGGCGCCCGAGGCGTGATTCACCATGCCGGTAAAGCTTTTAGTCAAGCTCGAGGCCCGGATCGGCATGTGCTCGTAAAACGCCTGGTAGGCAGCTGCACGGCGCTGGGCAAAATTTTGGGGGTTGGAAAAAATATCGGCCGCACTGCTGTCACCCGCCGTTAAACCAGCGTAGTCGTTTTGCACCTCGTGGTCATCCCAGGTAACCAGCCACGGGCAGGCGGCATGCATGGCTTGCAGTTCAAGCTCACCTTTGTAGACGGCATAGCGGGCGCGGTAATCATCCAACGTCAGGGTGAAACCCAGGCTAGGGGTCATGTTGGGCAGCCGCATCCCGTTGGTAGCGCCAGGGTATTCGTAAATGTAGTCCCCCAAAAACAGGACCGCATCCAGGTTTTCGGCCAGCATGTGTTTGTAAGCGCTGAAATAGCCATATTCCCAGCGCTGGCAAGAGGCATAGGCCATGCGCAACTTGGCCGCAGGTGAGCCCGCTGCCGGAAAAGTGCGCGTTCGGCCTACCGGGCTGATGGCATCACCGGCCATAAAACGATAAAAATACCAGCGGTCGGGCTGCAAATTCGGCACTTCCACGTGCACCGAATGCGCCAACGCCGCCACCGCCTGGCTTTGTCCGCTTTGAACGATGCGCCGAAATTGATCATCTTGCGCCACTTCCCAGCGCACGGTGACCGACCCACTGCCCAGATGCGAGCCAAACAAGCCTCTATCCACCAAACGTGTCCACAGCACCACCGAGTCATGCGTGGGCGAGCCACTGGCCACGCCTAACGTGAAGGGGTTGGTCTGAAATTTTGGCTGACTCCAGGCGCTACGCGGTAGCCACAAGCTGACGCTACTGGCCGCGCCCAGCGCTGCGATTTGCAGCAACTGGCGTCTGTCTGGGTGTTTAGGTCGATCAGGTGAAAAAATAGCCATGCGCGTAGCATAGTCATTTATGGCAGGGCATTTATTATTGGGCTCTTTATAGCTATGCTTACGATTTTTGGAAACCCCTCATGGCCCGTTTGACTCAATTAACAGCCAACGACTTTGACCAGGAGTTGCTCATTTTGTTTGATGCCTACGTCCACGGTGGCATTGACCGACGCGGATTTTTAGAAGGCGCAGCTAAATTTGCCACCGCCGGCACCACGGCGGCCATGCTGCTGGCGGCGCTGAGCCCCAATTTCGCTAGAGCACAAGTCGTGCCAAAAGACGACCAACGCATCACGGCGCACATGGTAGAGGTCGCCTCACCCAAGGGCACGGGCAGCATCAAAGGCTATTTGACCCGTCCAGCCAGCGCTAACGCATCCAAGCTGCCCGCTATTTTGGTGATTCATGAAAACCGGGGCTTGAACCCCCACATTGAAGACATCGCCCGTCGTTTGGCGGTCGATGGCTACATGGCCTTCGCGCCCGATGCCCTCACCTCGCTGGGCGGCTACCCCGGCAATGAGGACAAAGCGCGCGAATTGTTTGCCACGCTAGACCAAACTGAAATCGGCGAAGACTTCATGGCTGCTGCGGCCTTCTTGAGGGCCAGAGCAGATAGCACCGGCCAAATGGGCGCAGTCGGGTTTTGCTACGGTGGCGGCATCGTCCACACGCTCGCCACGCGCCTGCCAGACTTGAACGCTGCGGTGCCTTTTTACGGCAACCACCCCGCTGCCAGCGAAGCCGCCAAAGTCAAAGCGCCCCTGCTGATTCACTTTGCCGGCGTCGATGAGCGCATCAACGCCGCCTGGCCCGCTTATGAGGCCGCTCTCAAAGCCGCGTCCGTGCCCCACACTGCCCACATCTACGCGGGCACCCAGCACGGCTTCAACAACGACACCACGCCTCGCTTTGACGCCGCAGCAGCAACATTGGCCTGGGAACGCACGATGGCATTCTTCAACCAGCATCTAAAAACCCCGGCGACATCCACTGCCAGCTGAACAACATTAATTTGCTATTTATTTAATAGCTTTATAGCCAACAAATACACTGGGTACAGTCTAATTCACCCCCCGAAGAGGCTTCAACAAATCCGACAACCCGTTGCTGTCAATCTCCTGCATCAGTTGCAGCAGGCGGCCGATGTCATTTTTGGGGAAGCCTTCCCGGGCGAACCAGTTGAGGTAGTTGCCGGGTAAATCGGCGATCAAACAGCCTTTGTGTTTACCAAAGGGCATGGGGGTGGAGACTAGGCGCTGGAGATCTTCGGCTTGCATAGCTTGCGATTGTAATTAAGCGCTGTAAACTGACGATTCATACCCCATATGGATAGCAAGTGAACAGCGAGCCTGGTTTTTGCCCTACAACGTATACTCCACATTCCCCCAAGAGACCCATAACGCTGCATTCCGCCCATGACCGACCACTACGCAGCCCTCGGCCTGACAAGCAGCGCAACAGTTGCCGATATTAAGAAGGCATTTCGCCAAAAAGCCTCGTTTTACCACCCGGATAAAAACGACGCGAATGACGCTGCAGAGCGTTTTCGCTCTGTGCAAGAGGCTTACGAGGTGCTGTCCGATGACGCCAAACGCCAAGCCTATGACGACAACCGCCGCCGCAACCTGCTGGATAGCCCGATTGATACAGCGCGTGAGATTTGGAATAATTATTTCAAAAATATAATTTGAATCAACTAGTTAAACAAATAATTTAATCTACTTTATAAGGTCATATCATGAATGTCTCTCCTTTTTTTCGCCAACTGCGCTCCAGCTACCAGTCTGAAATTGACGATTTAGCGTCTGACTCCGAGGGCAAGGATGTGCTGCGTCAGCGCTTAAACGCCAAGCGCAAAGAAATCGACTTCCTCATGCAAATGATGGAAGTCAACCCGGAGATGGTGGCGGTGATCTTTCACCAAGGCTTTCAGTTCAAACTACCCGCCGTGATGGACGACTTGCTCAGTTTTGAGTCCGACGAACTGCCCGACTGGAACACCTTGGCCGACGTCGTGACACTGGCTCCCTGGGCGCAAGACCTGGCTAACCTGGTTTTGAAGCAACCGCAAGGCGAGTGGTTTATGACTGTGGCTGCGGCACTGGAGTACATGTATGGCAAGCCAACCCATCGGCCTGCGGCACCCCATGACGAGAATGAGGCAAAACACGGCCACAAGCATGACGGCGAAAACGACGACGACGTGGATGGCAACGCGGACAACCACAGCGAATTTGACGACGAGGACGAAAAAGAAGCCAAACAGCGCGAAAAAGCCGGTTCTGACTGGATGGTTGAGCAAGGCTTTGACCGTAAGGACTAAGTCGACAACGCCCCTCCGTTCGCCCTGAGCTTGTCGAAGCCCCTTTGACAAGCTCAGGGCGAACGGGTTGTTTGAAATATTGAGAAAAATAAGGAGAATGAATGAACCACCTCGCCCTGATTGAAAAAACCCAAAGCCTGATTGCCGCTGGCGACATCGTTGGGGCGGAACATGCTTTGGTCGAATTAGCAGATGCGGAGGGCGATCAAGCCCTGATGGTGGTGCTGGACCTGTTGCCAGCGAAAGACATTTTGGCGGTGATCCGCGAGTATGACAACTCCAAAGAATCGGTCATCAACCTGCTGATCAGCCCCGCGCAATTTGCTCGGGCGGTGGTGATTGAGAAGCAATACAAAGACCTCTCCCGCACGCATTTGCGCGGCATGATGAACTCGATTATTTTCAGAGAAGATGCCGAACCGGTGGAGTTTTTGACCGCGATTGGCGATTTGGAAGGCGGCAGCGAGGCGCTGGCCGACTATTTTTCCGAAAAATGGAGCCGCGTCGAGGCTTTTGCCCGCACCGGTACCTTTGACACCGTGGAAGACGATGGCGAGATGCTGTCGGAGCAGGCGCTGTTGGCCTCGGCCTACGTCCGGCCACGCCTGGAGGAAGACGAAGTCGCCGACCAGGACTGGATGCAACTGGCCTGGATTTTGCGCCACAAACTGCCAGATTTGTTCATTGAAATGCTGATCGTGCTGCGCGCCAAAGCCCGCGCCCACGACATGGGCCTGGGTGAAGAACACGAGTCCGAAGAGGACGACGGCAAGGTGGAAACTGGAGCCACCGACCGCGGCCAGGCCACGCCTGCAGCGCGTGAATCGGATGAAGAGTCGGCGATTTGACCCCCCATTCGCATTGAGCTTGTCGACATGACCCTATCCATCTACGACGCGCGCCCATTTTTCGAGAGAGCGCTGCAGTTTGGCGTACAAAACGGCATCATCGACCAGCGCAAGCTGGACGCCATCTGTGCCGATGCCCCCAAAGGCATGGTGCAGATTGCCCGCTACTTTGGCAGCGAGTATTTGCGGCCCGAGTTGGAGCAGGCCAAAGACCGCATCGTCAACCTGGTCAGCCTGTATTTAGAGCAGTCCACCGGCGGCGACTTGCGCAAAGCGGCTGAGTCACTGCGCGATAACTCGTTTCTGTCGCGTTCCAAGGGTGGCTCGGACATGCTCAAGCGCCTGATCACGATGCCGCAAAACAGCCACTTTGGCATGAATGAACGCTCTGAATTCATGGACGACCAGATTCCACTGCTAGCCAAATGGACGCTACGCCCCCTACCCGACTACCAGGCTGAACTGGCCAAACGCACCCAGGTGGCGCAGATCGTGGACGCGGCCATCTGGTTGGCCGAGCAACTGGGCATGGACGAGGCAGCGTTGGAAGAAGCCGGTATGGACGCCGAAGCCGTGATTCGTACCGCGCTGCTCATCCTGTCTACCAAGAGCCGCAAGTTGCCCGATTGGGTCGCTTTTGAAAAGCTCATCACAGCGCTGCGCAAAAAAACGACTCCATCAACGTTAGTACCCGTCATTGCCGTGCCCAAAAACTTGCCTGCGCAATATGCATCCACGGTTGAAGTGGTGCGGCAGTCAGTTCTAGCTGACTTGCCCAAACTGCTGGATGCCACCCTGCCTGTTAAAAAGCTGTTCTACCAGACACCCGCCTTCATGGGTCGTTATTTTTGGGTGGAAGACCCTTTGAATGAAGTCGACAGCTACGAGCGCGCGGTGGATGATGCCAGAGAGGCGCGCGTCCAGGCCAGCAGCAAAGTCTGGGTCAAGGCCACCCAGGGCCACAGTGACGACAGCTCGCTGTTGACGCTATTTTTAACCATTGCGGCAGGTAGCCCACCTAAAACGCTGTTGACCGAGAAGAGCGCTGCGGCGTTGATTCGCAAAATCCGTAAAAATGGATTGACGACCGAGTTAGCCACCCAATACATTCGCGAACACGCCCCGGCCGCGTATCAAAATGACTTCTGCGACATGTGGCTGGAGTTCATCACTGACGCACAGTCCACACTTCAAAGCGATTTTGACTATGCGCTCGCGGACGCCCTGGCACTCTTACGGCTGCATTGCAACGTGACCAAATCGTATGCCGTTGCCTTGTTTGTTTATATTGGTCAAGCCATGACACGCTAAAAGGCGTAGTATTTACATATCTCAACCAACAAGGGCGTCCGATGTTCAAAAAAATACTCTTTGCAACTGATGGTTCACCAGCTTCGGATCATGCAGCTACTGTGGCCATAAGCATGGCAAGAACGCACGCGTCCCAGGTGGTTGCCGTGTATGTGGTTGACCCTTACCCGTATCTGGGCATTGGCGAGATGAATCCCTACGGATTTCAATCCTATATGGCGGCCGCGCAAGAGCTATCGGTCAAAGCATTTGCGCACGTCAACCAACTAGCCACGCAGGGCGGGGCGGTGGTTCCGGTGGAAACGCGCCTGGTGGAGAACGTAGCAGCACACAAAGGTATTTTGCAAGCCGCCAAAGACGATGCGGCCGACCTGATCATCATCGGATCGCACGGACGCAGTGGTTTGGAGAAGTTGATTTTGGGCAGCATAGCCTCCAAAATCGTGGCTCATGCACCCATACCCGTGTTGGTTGTTCGCTAGCTCAACATGCCACCCTCGCCGTCCCTCAGCTTGCAACGTGACGCGGACATTAGCCAAAGCAAGGCGGCGTTACGCATCGTGCAAAGGCTGCTCCACAGCTTTCACGGCTCGGTTGCCTTGCGGCTGTGGAATGGCGCACATCATGTCATCGGACAGACAGCGCCTCAGTTTACGTTAGTCGTGCGCGACCCCGGGGTGTTGCGCAAGCTGGTGTTGAGTAAACGCAACCCGATAGCGCTGGCTGATGCGTATTTCCGGGGGCTGCTGGATGTCGAGGGTGATTTATACGCTGCACTGCGACTCAAACCGCACCTTCAAAAGCTGTCACTCTCCACCCGTGAGCGGGCAGCCTTGGTACTCGATGCACTGCGCTTGCCATCCCATTTCAGCTCGGGCAGTAAAGCATCCACAAGCAAACCCAACGCAGAAAACGCCCCACCTCTGCCAAAGTCACCCTTCGAGGTGGGCAGCAAGTTCACGCATCACCACACCAAGCACAGCGATCGCGCCGCCATTTCGTTTCATTACGACGTATCCAACGCGTTTTACAAACTCTGGCTGGATGAGCAAATGGTCTATTCCTGCGCTTATTTTGAGTCGCCTGGCGATACGCTGGAACAAGCGCAGCGCAACAAGCTGGATCATATTTGCCGAAAATTGCGACTCCAGCCCGGCGAGCGCTTCCTGGACATTGGCTGCGGCTGGGGCGCGATGGTTTGCTGGGCGGCGCAGCATTATGGCGTGCGGGCGCACGGCATCACGCTCAGCCAAAAGCAGTTTGACTACGCCCTTGATCGCATCGCCCGCCTGGGCTTGCAAGACAGGGTGACCGTGGAGATGCGTGACTACCGTGATTTGGAAGGCGAAGCGGTCTTTGACAAGATCTCCAGCGTTGGCATGTTTGAACATGTGGGACTCGCCAATTTGCCCATTTACAACGCCACCGTGCTGCGCGTCTTGCGCCCCGGCGGCCTGTTTCTGAACCACGGCATCACCCACGACGAAGAGGGTTGGCATCCCACCATCGACACCGAGTTCATCAACCGCTACGTCTTCCCTGACGGCGAACTGGACACCGTCAGCAACATTTTGCGCGGTATGGAGCGCGCCGCCTTTGAGATTCACGATGTAGAGAACCTGCGCGCGCATTACGCGCTGACGCTGCGCGAGTGGGTCAAGCGACTTGAGGCCAAGCACGAAGAAGCACTACAATTTGTCAGCGAAGACGCCTACCGCGTCTGGCGCTTTTACATGGCCGCCTGCGCCGTCGAGTTTGAGGCGGAAGGCACCGGCATTTATCAAATTTTGGCATCCAAACGCGGCTCTGGCACCTTACCGGTGCCACTAACCCGGCGCGACATCTATG
>JASJPN010000150.1:1397-3840 GCA_031426635.1 Polaromonas sp. | reverse complement strand
GCAAAAGGGTTGATTTGCCACTTGCCTCTTGAAAATCTCACAAAAACCCTTATCATTGGCACTCGTAGCGACTGAGTGCTAACAAACTCACTCAGACGGCTTCTATTGGCAAGCGCGACCCCGAAGTGATGCACTGAAGGTGGCGCTTATTGATTTTTCTAACCCATTGTCTACATAAAAGGAAACACAATGAAACTTCGTCCATTGCACGACCGCGTGATTGTTAAACGCGTTGAAAACGAGACCAAAACCGCTTCTGGCATCGTCATTCCTGACAGCGCTGCTGAAAAACCAGATCAAGGCGAAATCCTGGCTGTCGGTCCTGGCAAGAAGAACGACAAAGGCGAACTGGTCGCCATGGGCGTGAAAGTCGGCGACCGCGTGTTGTTTGGCAAATACAGCGGCCAAACGGTCAAAGTTGACGGCGACGAACTGCTCGTCATGAAAGAAGAAGACCTGTTTGCGGTCGTAGAGAAGTAATTTCTCGCCTTTCAAAACTTTATTTAACTGAATCTGGAGTAATTCATCATGGCAGCAAAAGACGTAATTTTTGGCGGCGAAGCCCGCGCACGCATGGTCGAGGGTGTGAACATCCTGGCCAACGCCGTTAAGGTAACCTTGGGCCCCAAGGGTCGCAATGTGGTGTTGGAGCGTTCATTCGGCGCGCCGACCGTGACCAAAGACGGCGTGTCCGTCGCCAAAGAAATCGAACTCAAAGACAAGCTGGAAAACATGGGCGCGCAGATGGTCAAGGAAGTTGCTTCCAAGACCTCTGACATCGCTGGCGACGGCACCACCACAGCGACTGTGTTGGCCCAAGCCATCGTGCATGAAGGCATGAAATACGTGGCCGCCGGCATGAACCCCATGGACTTGAAGCGCGGCATCGACAAGGCTGTCCACGCCCTGGTTGCCGAGCTGAAGAAGGCTTCCAAAGCCACCACCACGTCCAAAGAAATCGCCCAAGTGGGTTCGATTTCCGCCAACTCTGACGAAGCTATCGGCAAGATCATTGCTGATGCAATGGACAAAGTGGGCAAAGAAGGCGTGATCACGGTTGAAGACGGCAAGTCCTTGGACAGCGAACTCGACGTCGTCGAAGGCATGCAGTTTGACCGTGGCTACCTGTCACCCTACTTCATCAACAATCCGGAGAAGCAAGCCGCCTTGTTGGACAACCCGTTTGTCCTCTTGTACGACAAGAAAATCAGCAACATCCGTGACCTGCTGCCAACCTTGGAACAAGTCGCTAAAGCTGGCCGTCCCCTGTTGATCATTGCTGAAGATGTCGATGGCGAAGCCTTGGCAACTTTGGTGGTGAACACCTTGCGCGGTATTCTCAAAGTCGTCGCTGTCAAGGCTCCTGGCTTTGGCGATCGTCGCAAAGCCATGCTGGAAGACATCGCTATTTTGACTGGCGGCAAAGTGATTGCTGAAGAAATCGGCTTGTCACTGGAAAAAGTGACTTTGGCAGACCTCGGCACCGCCAAACGCGTTGAAGTGGGCAAAGAAAACACCATCATCATCGACGGCGCTGGCGCTGCTGACGACATCCAGGCCCGCGTCAAACAAGTGCGCGTGCAAATCGAAGAAGCAACCAGCGACTACGACCGCGAAAAACTCCAGGAGCGCGTTGCAAAACTCGCCGGTGGTGTGGCCGTGATCAAGGTGGGCGCTGCCACCGAAGTCGAAATGAAAGAGAAGAAAGCCCGCGTTGAAGACGCCCTGCACGCGACCCGCGCTGCGGTGGAAGAAGGCATTGTGGCTGGTGGCGGCGTCGCGCTGCTGCGCGCCAAGCAAACCGCTGGCGCCATCAAGGGTGACAACGCGGACCAGGACGCCGGCATCAAGCTGGTGCTCAAGGCCATCGAAGCGCCTCTGCGCGAGATCGTGTACAACGCCGGCGGCGAAGCCTCTGTCGTCGTGGCAGCTGTGATGGCTGGCAAAGGAAACTACGGTTTCAACGCAGCCAACGACACCTACGGCGACATGATCGACATGGGTATTCTGGACCCCACCAAAGTGACCCGCACGGCCCTGCAAAACGCAGCGTCTGTGGCCTCTTTGATGTTGACCACCGAGTGCATGGTTGCTGAAGCTCCAAAGGACGAAGCAGCTGGCGGCGGCATGGGCGGCGGCGACATGGGTGGTATGGGCGGCATGGGTGGCATGGGCATGTAATTTGCCTCATGCTGCGTCGAGTAGCGTTTTAGCGCCCGATACAAAATCAAGAACCCCGCAGACGTTGCAGTTTGCGGGGTTTTTTTGTTACTGTAGCTCTGCATTTTTTCTTGCTCATCATGCAGGTTAATGTGTTTGCGTATTCAGATAAGCTATCGGCACATCACCCTACGTAACGTCACGTGACGTTACGTGACGTTACGCGACAAGGATGTCGGCATGCCTTACTTTCGTGATAGATTAGCTTTTGATCTTTTTATGC
>JASJPN010000150.1:0-1297 GCA_031426635.1 Polaromonas sp. | reverse complement strand
TAGCAGTGTTAATGGCGATAGCGACAACGGCTCTTTGCGCCTGGCGCTGACCGACGCTCCCGCCTGCGGCTTTGACACTGTCAACGTGACGATCCAGAAAGTCCGGGTACACCAAAGTGGCAGCGCCAACGATTCTGACAATGGCTGGTCCGAGATCGTTTTGAGCCCCGTGATGCGTGTGAATCTGCTGGATCTAACCAACGGCGTACTGAAAGAGCTCGGCCAGACGTCGCTGCCTACAGGCAAGTACACACAGCTCAGACTGGTTCTGGCCGATAACGACAGCGCATATCCGCTGGCCAATTCCGTACTGCCCACGGGCAAAAGCGAGGTCGCACTACAGACACCGGGCGGTCAACAATCCGGTGTCAAGACGAATATCGACATCAACGTCGAGGCTGGCAAGACCGCTGATTTTGTGCTTGACTTTGATGCCTGCAAATCGGTCGTTGTAGCGGGCGGCTCGGAGAAATACCTTCTTAAGCCGGTGCTCACCGTGATGCCGCGCTAAGTCGCTATATATGAAAACAGCTGAAATCAAAACTGGACGTGCGCTCGGGTTCCTTGTTGCCGGCCTGCTGGCTACCGCTGGGGTCATGGCAGAAAAGCCAGAATGGGCGGGCGGCGGCAGGCACGGCAAGCCGGAGCAAAACGACATACAGAATTTACAGAGTCAAAGATCGCCCAACAAAGCGGATGGGCGTTCAAACCCAGTGCGCGAAGGCCGTCATGGGCCTTCGCCACGCGGCGGTAAGCCTGTCGTCCGGGTGGGTGGGCATTTCGACGATGCCCAGCGCACAGCCGTGCGCAACTACTACAGCGAGCAATACCGTTCTGGTCGCTGCCCGCCTGGGTTAGCCAAAAAAAACAACGGCTGCATGCCGCCAGGACAAGCCAAAAAGTGGGTCATGGGTCAGCGTTTACCGCGTGAAGTCGTGTACTACAGTTTGCCGCCAACGCTTATTGTGCAACTGAGCGCGCCGCCAGCCGGACACCGCTATGTACGCGTAGGCTCCGATATTTTGCTCATCACCATCAGCAACAGGCTAGTGATTGATGTTATGCTGGAATTTGGCCGAATATAGTCATTGCGGATCCCCGGCTTAACGGCATTTGCAAAAACGCCAATGATTTATCCATCAACATTCGATTTGCCCCTGGCGCCCGTGGCTACATGAAGCCAAAAGCAAAAAACCCTGCTACTAATTTGGCAGCAGGGTTTCTAATACCCTCGCGGGTTTTATTGGTGGCCCGGGGCGGAATCGAACCACCGACACAAGGATTTTCAATCCTCTGC
>JASJPN010000149.1:17644-19854 GCA_031426635.1 Polaromonas sp. | reverse complement strand
TGGGGTGGTGGTGGGGCAGGTGCAGTATCGGCTTGGCGTTGGTGCAGAGGATGGTTTGGCGCGTGTCACGCTGTCCAATCCGGCCAAGCTCAACGCCATGTCGCGTCACATGTGGCAACAGTTGCGCGCCGTGTTTGAGCGCATACAAGCCCATCCTGACGTGCGCTGCGTGCTGATCTCAGGTGCACCGTGCGACCATGCGCCCAGCAGTCAGGTAAGCAGTTTCAGCGCCGGTGGTGACATTTCTGAGTACCCGAGTTTCAGGTTTACTGAGGAGAGTTTGCGCGACTTTCATGAAAACGACGTGTGGGGCGGCTTGCAGGCCATGCTGGCTTGCGACGTACCCATCGTCGCGCAAATTGAAGGCGCGTGCATGGGTGCGGGCTTGGAAATGGCCAGTTGCTGTGATATCAGGGTCTCGGGCGCATCAGCCAGGTTTGGCGCGCCGATAGCCAGACTGGGTTTTCCGATGGCTCCCAGAGAGGCTGAAGTTGTCGTGCGCGCCTTGGACGAATTGACGGCGCGGGAAATGCTGCTGGAAGCCGCCGTGCTGGATGCCGCTGAGATGAAGCTGCGCGGCTTTTTGAACCGCGTGGTAGCTGACGATGATGTCCACACCAGTGCCATGCAATCCGTCTCTCGCATTTTGGCTTTGGCGCCGCAGGCTGCACGCCTCAACAAGCAAACTTTTAGAGGTCTAAACAAGTCTCTAGCCAGTGTAAATACTGCTTATGATGCTATTAATTTGATAGCAAATAATTCACAGGTTGATCCACAAGTTCAAAGCAGCTACGCTTACGCCACCAGTGCAGAACACCAAGAGGGCATCCACGCCTTCATTGAAAAACGCAAACCGCAGTGGCGCTGATGTCGTCACAGCGCATTTTTATGGCTATACAAATAAATCACAACTTATTCGCCGCCCTGCGTGCGGCTTTCCCCCAAGACTTAGACGCCGTGGCGGTTGAATCCGTCGCCGCTGGCGATGACTCCGCCAGCTTGAACTACAGCTGGCGCGACATTGATCGCGCCACCGCCATGATGGCTAATTTGCTGCAATCGCTGGGCTTGCCCGAGGGCGCGCGGGTGGCGGTGCAGGTTGAAAAATCCGTCGAAGCCATGATGCTGTACTTGGCTACGCTGCGCGCTGGTTACGTGTTTTTGCCGCTTAACACGGCCTACCAAAGCGCCGAGATGGAGTATTTCATCGGCAACGCCGAGCCTGCCGTCGTGGTCTGTAGCCCACAAAACTTCGGCTGGGTCAGCAAAATCGCCTTCAAGGCGGGCACCCAAAACGTTTTTACGTTGGGGGATGACCGCACCGGCTCGCTGCTTGACCGCGCTGCTCATTGCAGTGATCAACATGTCACGGCACAGCGCCAAGCAGACGATTTAGCCGCTATTTTGTACACCAGTGGAACAACAGGACGCAGCAAAGGCGCGATGCTGACGCACGGCAACTTGCTGTCCAACGCGCAGGTGCTCAAAGACTATTGGGGTTGGCAACCTGATGATGTGCTGATCCACGCCTTGCCCATTTTCCACGTTCACGGCTTGTTTGTGGCGCTGCATGGGGCATTGCTCAATGGCAGCAAAATGATTTGGTTGTTCAGGTTCGACCCCAAAGTGGTACTGCAAAAATTGCCCGAGGCCACCGTTTTCATGGGCGTGCCCACGCTGTACGTGCGTTTGCTGGCCGAGGCTGGTTTGACCAAGGACGCCGTGCGCAACATGCGCCTCTTTGTGGCAGGGTCAGCGCCGCTGCTGTTGGAGACCTTCAAAGCATGGCAAGAGCGCACCGGCCACACCATTCTGGAACGTTACGGCATGAGCGAGACAGCCATGCTGACCTCCAACCCCTACGCAGCCAAGGATGGCGAACGACGCGGTGGCACCGTGGGCTTCCCGCTCCCCGGTGTCAAACTGCGTGTTCAAGATGATGCGGGTGTAACGCTGCCTGGGGGCGAAATTGGCGGGATCCAAGTGCAAGGCCCCAACGTCTTCAAAGGCTACTGGCGCATGCCCGAGAAAACGGCAGAAGAATTTACCTCGGATGGCTACTTCAAAACCGGCGACGTTGGAAAAATCGACGAACGCGGCTACGTGATCATCGTCGGCCGCAGCAAAGACCTCATCATCAGTGGCGGCTACAACGTCTACCCTGCCGAGATTGAAGGCACCATCAACGACATGCCCGGCGTGGCCGAGAG
>JASJPN010000149.1:14002-17544 GCA_031426635.1 Polaromonas sp. | reverse complement strand
GTATGAGAGACGTCAAAAACCATCTGTATGAACAAGTCGCACGCATCGGCAAGGCGCTGGCCAGCCCCAAGCGACTGGAGTTGATTGAATTGTTGTGTCAGGGGGAAAAGGCGGTTGAGCTCTTGGCGGAGCAAGCTGAAATCAGCGTCAAACTGGCCAGCGCGCACCTCAAGGCGCTGCGGCTGGCGCGTTTGGTAGATACTCGAAAAGACGGTAAATATGTGCTTTACCGATTGGCCAGCAGCAGTGTGGCCGACCTGTGGGTGACGCTGCGTGCAGAGGCAGAGGAGCGACTGGTTGAGCTGCAAGTGGCGTTGGCAGACATGGCCCTGCATGGGGATGAGCTGGAGAGTCTGGACCGCGCGACCATGCTCCGAAAGGCAAAAATGGGCGAGATTTTAATGCTCGATGTCCGCCCGCTTGCCGAATATGCCAGCGCGCATCTGCCGCACGCCCGTTCGTTGCCAGTAGACGAATTGCTGAAAAGGTTGGCCGAGTTGCCCCAAGGCACGCCCGTCGTGGCCTATTGCCGTGGCCCGTTTTGCCTGATGGCCAAAGATGCGGCCCTGTTGCTGCGTCAAAACGGCTACAGCGCCTACCACCTGACCGATGGCGTGGCGGAGTGGCGCGCGCAGGGCTTGCCGATTGAAACATGAATCAGGAAAACCAATCATGAAAACTCTCTTCATTCTGAACGATGCACCCTACGGCAGCGAGCGCACCTACAACGGCGCGCGTCTGGCAGGCGCGTTGGCCAAACAGCCGGATACCGAGGTGCGCGTCTTCCTCATCGGAGACGCGGCGGCAGCGGCACACCATCAGCAAAAAGTCCCGAGTGGTTTTTATAACCTGGAGGTCATGCTGGGTTCAATCATCCGTCACGCTGGGGTTATTGGCGTCTGTGGAACCTGTATGGATGCACGCGGTATCTCGGCCGATGACCTCATCACAGGATCGCACCGAAGCAGTCTCGACGAATTGAGTCAATGGACGGTTTGGGCTGACAAAGTTCTGGTTTTTTAAATGACAAGGAGATAAGCATGTTTTTCAAACAACGAGCTGCCGAGAGCGCAACCCTTTCGTATTTTTTTGGTTGTGCTGGCCACGCTATTGCTTTCGCGGTCGATGTCGTCGCTGGGGATGAGGATTGGTTTATTCAGGAAGCTTTGAATGCAGGCGTGAAGATCACGCATGTCATAGATACCCACGTTCATGCGGATCACTACTCTGGTGGCCCAGAATTGGCACGCCGCGTTGGCGCCAACTACCATCTGCACGAAAGCAACGTGGGGCGGGTTGCCTTTGATTTTTCCGCCCTGACGGATGGTCAGCGTTTGACTGGGGGTAACGTGGTTGTTGATGTGCTGCACACACCCGGCCACACGCCTGACAGCATCTGCCTGCTGGTGCGCGATCTGCGGCGTGGCGATGAACCGTGGTTTGTCATCACCGGCGACACTTTGTTTGTAGGGGCTGTGGGGCGGCCCGATTTGGCGGGACGCGAGCATGAGATGGCGGCTCAATTGCACGACTCCTTGCACCAAAAGTTGCTTTCACTTCCGCCAGGTCTTGAAATTTATCCAGGCCACCAAGCTGGCAGTGCGTGTGGAGCGGGGCTTTCAGGCAAGCCAGCGTCCACCATTGGTTTTGAGAAGCGCTTCAACCCCATGCTGTCGATGTCACGCGAGGCCTTTGTCGATGCACTCACTGCCGACATTGCGCCGCCTCCCGCTGATATGGCACGCATCGTCGAAGCCAATCTTCGGGGTGTGGTTCCTGATCTCGCGCAGCTATGAAGATGCTGACCATGGACTACGGCATTCGCATCAATTTGCGTCAGGTTCTGCAACATTTGCTGCAAGTGCTGTTGGTGGGCATGACTTTGGGCATGATGCGCACCGTGGTGCCCGCACTGGCGGAGACCGAGTTTGGCGTGCCGCGCGGCTCCTTCATGTTGCTGGTGGCCTTTGTGGTGGCGTTTGGCTTTGTCAAAGGGGCCATGAATTTTGTGGCGGGTCGGCTAGCCGAGCGATTGGGGCGCAAACACGTCCTCTTGCTGGGCTGGCTGGTGGCGCTGCCTATTCCTGCCTTGATTTACTTCGCCAACTCCTGGAGCTGGATCGTGCTGGCAACTGTTTTGCTCGGCGTGAATCAAGGCCTGACGTGGTCGATGACACAGACCGCCAAGCTTGACATCACCCGAGCCGACCAGCGGGGGCTGGTGATCGGATTGAACGAATTTTCAGGCTACGTGGGTGTGGCGCTCGCTGGCATCGTCACGGCGTATGCCGCCTCGCTGCTCGGTCCACGCGCGGGTCTGCTGTGGTTTGGCTGTGCCGTGATTGGGTTGGCAACGCTGCTCGCGTGGCTGGCTGTGGTTGAGACGCTGCCTTGGGCCCATGCCGAAGTCAAGCGCCATGCTGCAACGCCCTCCGCACAAGGGTTGCAACCACGCTACCCATCCCATGTCAGCGAGCAACCCACGACAGGCGAGATGTTTGCTCTGATGAGTTGGCGTGATCGCCGGATGGCCGCGTTGTGCCAGGCTGGCATGGTGGAGAAGTTTGTGGACGCGTTGGTTTGGGTGTTCTGGCCCCTTTATCTGCACCAGCAGGGTGTGAGCTTGCCGGGTATTGGCTGGATTGTGGGCATGTATGGTTTCACTTGGGGGGGGGCGCAGCTCTTTACCGGCAAACTGTCAGACCGTGTCGGACGGCATCGCCTGAACTATGTGGGCATGTGGGTTTGCGGTGCGGGCGTGGCCCTGATGCCGTTTGGCAGCAGTGCCGTGTGGTGGAGCGTATCTGCCGCCATCACAGGTTTGGGCATGGCGATGCTATACCCCAACCTGAGCGCGGCCGTCGCAGACATTGCACACCCAAGCTGGCGAGCTTCGGCCATCGGCATCTATCGTTTCTGGCGTGACCTGGGTTATGGCATCGGGGCTTTGGGTCTGGGTGCGACAGCTGCACTGGGTGGACAAATTGAGAGCGCCTTTTGGTTTGTGGCGATTGCCATGCTGCTATCGGGTGCCGTGCTTTACCATTGGGGTGAGGAAACCCATCCACGGCTGAATCCCGCACGCTGACATTCGATCAGAATTTTTAACAGGAGACAATAATGAAACTGACTACATTAGTCCGTATATCCCGCCGCTCAGCGCTCGCAGTATCGTTTGCAGCCTTATCTGCCTTATCTGCGAGCTTGCCGATGACCGCGTTTGCACAAATGAACAAGGCCGCAACCGACGCGGTGGAGTCTTATTTCGAATTTATTGACTACAACGGTGGCACCATCATGGCCTCGCAGATTCCGGCGGAGGACTGGAAAAAATTTCATGTGATTGATGTCCGTGACGCTGAGCAATATGCCAAGGAGCACATTCCTGGCGCGGTCAACATCGAGTGGCGCAAGGTTTTTAGCGAACGCGCCAAGCTGCCAAAGAACAAAACCATCTTGGCTTATTGCAATACGGGATCGTTTTCGGCCCAGGCCGCGATGGCTTTGCGCATGGATGGGTTCGAGAACGTACTCGTCCTGCA
>JASJPN010000149.1:0-13902 GCA_031426635.1 Polaromonas sp. | reverse complement strand
AAACAAAAACGAAGCCGCCATTGCATACAACACGCAGGCAAACACTTTCTTTAGCGGCGCGATGTCAATGCGGTGTGCCGTACGCGCTCCCCAAGGCGCTGTGCTCATGCTGGCGATGGAGATGATGAGTACGCCCGGTAAATAGAGGTAGCCAAATGCCCCTGCTGGCATGTCTGGCATGCTTACGCCGGCCCAAATATAGCCCAAGGTGCCGGCCAATGCGATGGGAAAACCCAGCGCCGATGAAGTGGCGACGGCATTGTGAATGGAGACGTTGCTCCAAGTCATGAATGGGACTGAAATAAATGCGCCGCCCGCACCGACCATGGCTGACAGCGCACCGATGAGTCCGCCGACACTGAACATGCCCAGCTTGTGGGGTAGCACCCGCGTGGGTTTGGGTTTGCGGTTTAAAAACATCTGGGTCGCTGAGAAGGCCACAAACACAGCGAACATCGTGCTTAAAATTTTACCAGGCAGGGCGACCGCCAGTTGCGCTCCCAGGAGGGAACCGACCAGGATGCCGGGCGCCAAGGTCAGCGCCACTGGCCAGAGCACGGCGCCGCGTTCGTGGTGCGCACGCACGGATGACAAAGATGTGAAGCAAATGGTGGCGAGGGATGTGGCTATCGCCATTTTGACGACGTAAGCCTGCGGGAAGCCTTTGGCGGTCAGGATAAAGCTTAGAAATGGCACCATGATCATGCCGCCACCGATGCCAAGCAAACCAGCTAAAAAACCTGTGACTAAACCAAGGCTGAGAAGTTCAGCAACCAGCAGAGGGTCAAACGTCATTGTTGAGGTGTCACGAAAGAAAAAGGTGTCTGCAGATGCTACCGAACCCGCATCCTGAACCGGGGTTCAGGTGGGCGAGGTCAGCCTCACTTTGGGTTCATCTAACGCGAGATGATCACGCCAGCGAGGATATGTTCCAAGCCCGGGCTCTATGAGCATTGGTTCCAGGAAATTAAGGCTCGATAAGCACCCACAGACGGTTTTATTGTAGACCTGCTGGGGCGTAGATGGAAGTGGTTTTTGAAATAAAGTGAAAGAATTTTGCGTAACAATGTGGCTTGAAAATCAAAACAATCGACCATCACCGGCCAGCGCAGCATCTAGTTTATTGATGAGTAAATGAAGGCTGTGATTCAGACTGGGGTCTTCTAGGTGATTTTCCGCTGTACTGCTTATCTGCGCAGTTGCGTCAGGTGTTACGTCAGTGGCTTTCGTGTCTGATTGATCGAAGACCAAATTTAACGCTGCCAACACAGCAATACGCTCACGCGCTTTGATTTTTGCGGCATCGCGAATTTTGCACATCGCCGCATCAACCTTGCCGACGGCAGCCATCATTTGGGCTTCACCGCCATCTGGGCAGCCCAGCAGGTAACTTTGATTCATGATCTGGACTTCAATTTGCTTCATGCGGTGTCCTTCATGGCGTCGTTGGTCATGGCATCAGGTAACCGCTCCAGCAGCGCATCAACCCGCGCCCTTGCCGCGCTCAAGCGCGATTTAAGTGAATCACGTTCCTGTCCGAGCAGGTTTAACTGCTCTACCAGTAGCGCGTTGGTGCGTTGCAGTTCCAGGTAACGCACAAGCAAGCGCTCGACGCGTTCTGTCACTTGGTTGATTTGAGTCTGATTTTGCATGCTGGGAATATTGTAGGGTCACTACAGGCTTAGCGCTGGACTTTCGCATTAGAATGGACAGGTTGGTGCTCGCAGTGTGGTTCACACGCCGCAGTTCAACGGGAAGCAGGAGGACAATCTGATGCAACATGCTGACAGCACAGAGCTGACACCAGTGAATCTAACCTGCGCTGCCCCCGCAACGGTAAGTGGACGAATCGTGCTTTTTCAATAAAGTGACGCTTCAGCTCCCATCACAGCCACTGAGCGTTTTGAACACGCGCTTGGGAAGGCGATGGAGGTCGTTTCACCAGCCCGGATACCGGCCAACAAGGTGGTTGCATGTTTATGCTTTAGTGAGCACTAGGCGTGGACGTGCAACGGTTATGCCTGTGTGCTGTCGGGGACGACGGCAAGGGCTTTTGTACTAAGTGTCGCTATTCATGAAAACTTTCTCCTCTCAAGCGCGCCTTGCTGCGCTCCCCTTGGCCTTGGCCGCCATGTTTCCTGCATCATCGTCATGGGCTCAGACGCAACTCAAAGAAACGGTTGTGACAGCATCCCGCACGCCAACCCGTGCCGACGATTTGCTCAGTGATCTGGTGGTGCTGGACCGCGCAGCGATTGAGGCATCAACCGGCCGTACCTTGACCGAAGTGCTGACGCGCAGCGCGGGAGTTCAAATGACGGCCAACGGTGGCGCTGGCAAAAACAGCAGTGTATTTATTCGCGGCACAGAATCTCGCCATACCATTTTATTGATTGATGGCGTACGCTACGGCTCCGCTACGACCGGCGCGCCCAGCTGGGACAACATCCCGCTCGACATGATTGAGCGCATCGAAGTGCTCAAAGGCCCAGCCTCGGCTCTCTACGGCAGTGAGGCGGTGGGCGGTGTGGTGCAGGTGTTTTTGCGTCAGGGCGTGAGAGGTTTCAGTCCATACGCGTCGGCTACCATAGGTTCAAACTCATGGGTCCAGGCTTCCGCGGGTTTGCTGGGCGGCGATGGCGCGCTTAGCTACGCGGTGGGCGTTCAAAAAACACAGGACAAAGGCTTTTCCGCCACCAACAGCCAGGCCGCTTTTGGCAATTACAACCCTGACCGCGATGGTTTGAAGCAAGATGCGGTCAATGCGTCAGTCGGCTATCAAATCAACCTGGCCTGGAAAGTTGATGCCGCTGCGCTGTATGCAGACGGTGTGAATTACTACGATGACGGCCCTACAGGCGACACCCGTTCGGCTGTGCGCACCCAGACCTTGCGTGCCGGCGTGGAAGGCAAAGTTTTGCCAGACTGGAAAACCCAATTACGCGTCTCTCAAGCGGCTGATCAATTTAACGTCATTGAGGCGGCATTTTTGCCCAGCAAGTTCAACACCACCCAAAACCAACTTACTTGGCAAAATGACGTGAATACGCCCATCGGTGTCGCGCTGTTGGGTGTTGAGCGTTTGACACAAAAAGTTGATAGCTCGGTTAAAT
The DNA here is from genome assembly GCA_031426635.1 of Polaromonas sp. Lineage (GTDB taxonomy): Bacteria > Pseudomonadota > Gammaproteobacteria > Burkholderiales > Burkholderiaceae_C > Aalborgiella. Next base: position 10,789 of record JASJPN010000149.1, on the reverse strand, counting down.
ACGATGTGACACAGCGCACGGTATCGTCCTATTTTGCAGGTTTGAATGGGGCATCAGGCAGCCATAGCTGGCAAGCCAATCTGCGCCGTGACAGCAACTCGCAATTTGGCGACAGCACCACGGGGTTTGCTGGCTATGGTTTCAAAATCAATCCGGCATGGCGCGTCAATGCATCGTACGGTACGAGCTTTGTCGCACCGTCGTTCAATCAGCTGTATTACCCAGGATACGGCAACACCCAGTTGCAACCTGAAAAAGGCCGTAACCTCGACCTGGGCGTGACCTACAGCGACAACGGCCACAGCGTCAAGCTGGTTCATTTTGACAACAAAATCCGTGGCTTTATTACCAGCACCACCCAGGCTGCAAATATTCCGCGCGCGCGCATTGACGGCTGGACCCTGGGCTACGACGGCGCTTTTGGTGCGTTCAATCTCCACGCAACAGCAGATTCACTCAATCCACGCAATGAGTTGACGGGCAAGCTGTTGCCACGCCGTGCCAAAAATCAAGTCACCCTGGGTGCTGACTACACAACGGGCGCGTGGACGCTGGGCGGCTCGCTGCTCCATGTGGGCACGCGTTTTGACGATGCCAAAAACACCGTCGCGTTGAATAGTTACACCACGCTGGATGTCTTTGCCAACTACGCCATCAGTAAAAATGTGCTCTTGCAAACCAAGGTGAATAACCTGGCGAACAAGTCGTACGAAACGGCGGCAGGCTTCAACCAGGCTGGGCGTGCGGCGTATGTCACTTTGCGTTACGCCTTGAAGTAAGCCACAAGCCACACGTCATGCAAATCGCCACTTGCCCTGCCATCTTGGTCGCTGCGCCGGCCTCTGGGCAGGGTAAGACCACCGTGGCTTGCGCTTTGGCTCGTCTGTATGCGCGCCAAGGCTTGAACGTGCGTGTTTTTAAATGCGGGCCTGATTTTCTGGATCCGTATTGGCTGGAGATGGCCAGCGGCGCGCCGGTGTACCAGCTCGACCTGTGGATGACGGGCGAGGCTGATTGTGCGCAGCGTTTGCATGATGCCGCTATTGACGCTGACCTCATCATTGTTGAAGGTGTCATGGGTTTGTACGACGGCGACCCCAGCGCGGCCGATTTGGCGCAGCACTTTGGTTTGCATGTGTTGGCCGTCATTGATGCCGGTGCGATGGCCGGCACCTTTGGTGCCCTGGCGCATGGCTTGCAAACTTACCGTGATGGACTGCACTTTGCGGGTGTCTTGGCGAACCGTGTGGCCTCTGGCGGCCATGCGGACATGCTTAAAGTCAGTTTGCGTGACCCAGAGCAATGGCTAGGCGCTTTGATGCGCGATGTTGCCGTGACGTTGCCTGAACGGCATTTGGGCTTGGTCATGGCCACCGAATTGACAGATGCCCATGCGCGACTCGACGCAGCCGCTGATGCCTTGGCCGCAACGCCCCTGGGGCAAAAGAGCGTGGACGATCTGCGCGCTTGGTCGGTCAGCTTCAAAGTGCCTGCACAGCGCAGCGAGCCGCTCAAGCTGCTGGCAGGCCACACCCTTGCTGTGGCAAAAGATGCCGCGTTTTGCTTTATTTACACGGCCAATGTTGACTGTTTGCGTCAATTGGGCGCAGATGTCATTTTTTTCTCTCCCTTGAAAGACGCTGAATTGCCGCCTTGCGATGCAGTATGGTTGCCTGGTGGCTATCCGGAGCTGCATACGCAAGCGCTGGCTGCCAACAAGACCATGGTCAGCAGCATGTGCGAGCATGTGGCGCAGGGCAAACCCGTCTGGGCAGAATGCGGCGGCATGATGGCACTGTTTGAGAGCATTCAAACCGCCGATGGCCTCACTCACCCCATGTGGTCGCTGCTACCCGGCCAGGTGATGATGCAAAAACGATTGGCGGCTTTAGGTCCACAACAGCTGGATGCGTTTCATGGCGCATTGCTCGCACCTCCCATGCCTCCCTTGCGTGGCCATACCTTCCATTACTCTACCTGCGTCTCGTCTTTGGTGCCCTTGACGCGTACCCAAGCCGCGCCAGGCAAGACATTACGGGGCGAGGGCGAGGCGCTGTATGTCTCGGGCTGCGTTCGTGCGAGTTACTTTCACGCCTGGTTTGCGTCTAGCCCCCATGCCACGGCGCACCTGTTTTTGAAGAATGCGCCATGACATTTGCCTTTGACATGCCGTTGCTGGGTCCCCAGCGAATCGTTTGTCTCACCGAAGAAACGACGGAGTGGCTCTACATGCTGGGCGAGGAGCGGCGCATTGTTGGCATCTCGGGTTACACCGTGCGGCCACCGCGCGCGCGCGCTGAAAAACCCAAAGTGAGCGCATTTTTAAGCGCCAAAATTGACAAAATATCAGCCTTGAAGCCCGATTGTGTGTTTGGTTTTTCAGACTTGCAAGCCGATATTGCGGCGCAGTTGATTCGGCATGGCGTGCAAGTCACGGTATTCAACCAGCGCAGTGTGGCAGAGATTTTTTCGATGCTATACCAGGTTGCCGCCATGGTAGGACAGGCGCAACAGGGCTTGACACTGATCGCCAGCATGCAAGCCCGTTTGCTACAAATAAAAGAGCAGTCAAAGCAGTTAAAACGCCGGCCACGTGTGTTTTTTGAGGAGTGGGATAGTCCGAATATGAGCTGTATTGCCTGGGTGTCAGAGCTTATCGGCATGGCCGGCGGTGATGACTGCTTTCCCGAGTTGGCAACCATGCCGATGGGCAAAGAACGCATTATTGCTGACCCGTTGGAGATTGTGCGCCGTCGGCCTGACATTATTTTGGGCTCGTGGTGCGGCAAAAAGTTTCGCCCGGAAAACGTGGCTGCGCGAGACGGTTGGCAAGACGTTCCTGCGGTGAAAAATAAGCAACTGTTTGAAATCAAATCCCCCGACATTTTGCAGCCTGGCCCAGCGGCATTAACCGACGGCGTGGAGCAGATGCACAAAATCATCATGGCGTGGGGAGCGTTGCATGGCGCGTAGCGAATTGATCCTTGGCGGTCAAAAAAGCGGGAAATCGCGCCGCGCCGAGCTGCTGGCGCGCGATTGGTTGCTGCAAGCACCCCATCACACCGCCGTGTTGATTGCGACTGCGCAGCCGTGGGACGAGGAGATGCGCCAGCGGATTGCGCGGCACCAACGTGACCGTGCCGGACGTGTGCCGGGTTTGACTATCGTTGAAGAGCCCCTGCAGTTGGCGCAAACCATCACCCGTTTGAGTCAGCCTGACACCTTGGTGGTGGTCGATTGTTTGACGCTGTGGCTGACCAATCTGTTAATGCCTGTAGCTGCTGAAAAGGCTGAAAATAGTGGATCAAATACACTGCTAGCCAGCAATTTAATTGACTTGTCAGCTACACTTTTGGTAGCAATAAAAGAGGCCGAAGGCCCTGTCATCATGGTTGGCAATGAGATCGGGCTGGGCGTGATCCCGATGGGGCAAGAGGTGCGCGCCTTTGTCGATGCACTGGGACGGCTGAACCAGGATGTCGCACAGGTTTGCGACCGCGTCACCTTGATGACTGCGGGCTTACCTTTGAGTTTGAAAGGGCATTGAATGACGCAATTATTTTTGCTGCTGCTGATGCTGATGTGCGGTTTTCAGGTGAGTGCGGCTCAGGCTCCAACGAAAGAGATCGAGAAAGCAATTGAGGTCAGGGATGACAGAGGCGTGGTGGTGCGTTTTGCCAAATCGCCGCAGCGTATCGTCAGTTTACTGCCGTCGTTGTCAGAATCCGTGTGCGAACTGGGTCAGTGCCAGCGTTTGGTGGGGGTAGATCGTTATTCCAACTGGCCAGCTTCAGTAACCAAGTTACCGCAAGTGGGCGGCGGGCTGGACCCCAATATCGAGGCCGTGGTGGCGCTTAAACCCGATGTGGTGCTGATGGCTACTTCTTCCAGAGCCAGCGAGCGCCTGGAAGCGCTGGGGCTTAAGGTGGTGGCCTTAGAGCCGAAAAGCCATGCCGATGTGCAGCGCGTGCTCACAAAAATAGGGCAGGTTCTGGATATTCCCGAGGAACAGGGTGCCAAGCGGGTCTGGCGTTTGATTGATGCTGGCGTCTCAGCCGCAAAGCAATCGCTGCCGGTCAAAACCAAGGGCGTTCGTGTCTATTTTGAAGTCAATCGCGCCCCGTATGCAGCGGGAGAGACTTCATTTATCGGGGAAACGCTGACCCGTTTGGGGGCTAAAAACATCATTCCTGCCGCCTTGGGGCCTTTTCCGAAAATCAACCCCGAGTTCGTGGTTCGCGCCAATCCTGATGTCATCATGGTGGGCTTGCGCAACTCGGCGGGGATGGAGCTGCGTCCCGGCTGGGCCAACATGCGTGCCCTGCGCGAAAAGCGTTTGTGCGTTTTCTCCATAGAGGACTCTGACGTGTTGGTGCGACCCGGCCCCCGCATGGCAGAGGCGGCGCGCATCATGGCGCAGTGTCTGCAAGCCAAAGCACCCTAACGTCCTGCATCATGAGCCTGCACCACCCGAGCGACCCGCATCTCCATTTACAACAGCACCAACGCGCTTGGTTGCTGGGTGTAGCACTCGTTGGCGGGTTTGTGCTGCTGGCCGTGGCCGGTTTGAGCGTTGGCAGCACGGGGCTAGAGAGCGCCTGGCAGATGTGGCATGACCCCATCGCGCAGCAAATCGTCATCGATATTCGCGCGCCGCGCACGCTGGGTGCGTTTTTAGCGGGTGCTTTACTTGGACTCGCTGGCGCGGTGGCGCAGGGTTTGTTTCGCAATCCACTGGCTGATCCGTTTTTACTGGGCAGCGCCTCCGGTGCCTCGCTGGGTGTGGCAACCGCTTTGGCCTTCTTTGGCGTCAGTCCTTTTGCCACACAATGGGTGGTGCGATTGGGCTTGACTGGCGCGGCCTTCGTCGGCGCGGTGGCGGCGGTGTTGTTAACACTTTCCCTCGCGCGGGGGGTGCAACACACGCTACGCTTGTTGCTGGCCGGAGTGGTGGTGGGCGTGGTATTGGGCGCATTTAGCTCGCTGGTCACGCTGCTGTCGCCCGATATTTTGCAAGCCATGCAGGCCTTCATGTTGGGCTCGACCGGCTTTGTCGGCTGGGTCGCGTGCGCGGTGATGGGCGGTGTGTTGATGCCGTGTTTGATGCTGGCGTGGCTCTGGGCGCGCGTGTTGGATGGTTTGGCCTTAGGTGAAGCGACGGCCCTCACCTTGGGGCTGCCCTTGGGTACACTGCGCACGGCACTGATTGCGGTTTTGGCACTGGCCACTGGCACGGCGGTGGCGCAAACCGGACTGATCGCCTTTGTCGGCTTGGCCGCGCCGCATTTGGTGCGCTCCGTGGTTAAAACCACACATGGTAAATTGATTGTGCTGTCCAGCCTGATGGGTGGCGTACTTTTGCTGCTGGCTGACATCTTGGCGCGGAGCTTGATTGCGCCGCAAGAATTGCCCGTTGGCGTGTTAACGGCGGTGCTGGGCGGCAGCTATTTGCTGTGGCTCATGCGTCGACGTTAAGTGAAAAAAAAACCTGTAAAAACTAAATTTAGACCATAAAACCATGCAAGTCACTGAAAAACCCCTTAAATTTCAACCCCAAGCCGTCCATGTGTCCCAGCTTGCGGCCACTGGCGAGGGTCCGTGGAGCGTCGCTGCAGTAGAGGCCTTGATGAACCTGCCGTTCAGCGAACTGATGTACCAAGCGCAGACCATTCACCGCCAGCATTTTGACCCTTGCGAGGTCGAATTTGCCACGCTTTTGTCTGTCAAAACCGGTGGCTGCCCAGAAGACTGCGCCTATTGCCCCCAGGCTGCTCGATACGACACGGGCGTGGAGGCCAGCAAGCTGATGGCGTGCGACGAAGTGTTGCTGGCCGCCAAAGCGGCCAAAGCCGCCGGAGCGACGCGTTTTTGCATGGGTGCAGCCTGGCGTGCGCCCAAAGACCGCGATATTGAAAAAGTGGCTGAACTGATCCGTACCGTCAAATCACTGGGCCTGGAGTCTTGCGCCACACTGGGTATGTTGGAAGATACCCAAGCTCAGGCGCTGGCTGATGCGGGTTTGGACTACTACAACCACAATCTGGACACTTCGCCCGAGTTTTACGGCGACGTCATCACCACCCGCGACTACCAGGACCGCCTGGACACCTTGGTCAACGTGCGCAGTGCAGGCGTCAAAGTGTGCTGCGGCGGCATTGTCGGCATGGGTGAGTCGCGCCAGCAGCGGGCGGCACTGATCGCACAGCTGGCTAATTTAAGCCCCTATCCTGAATCGGTGCCTATCAACCACCTGGTGCGTGTCAAAGGTACGCCAATGGCCGATCTTGCGCCGCTCGACCCGCTGGAGTTTGTCCGCACCATTGCCGTGGCGCGCATCACCATGCCCCTGGCTCGGGTGCGTTTGTCAGCCGGGCGACGTGAGATGGGCGATGCGGTGCAAGCCATGTGCTTCATGGCCGGTGCCAACTCGATCTTTTTTGGCGAAAAACTGCTAACAACGGGCAACCCCGACACCGATGCAGACTTGGCGCTGATCAAGCGTCTGGGCATGCATTCACGCCAAGTCACAACAACAAACGCATGACGGTTAGAGTGTATTCTTGCTATGAATAATATAGCAATAAAGGCAGATTTCATATCGGCTAAACTCGCAAACACGCCTGTGTTGCACGACATCAGTGTGCGCTTTGAGGCAGGCCGCTGGGTCAGCATCGTCGGCCCCAACGGAGCGGGCAAGTCCACGCTACTCAAGGTGCTGGCGGGGGTGTTGCCGCACGCCGGGGTGGTGCTGCTTTTTGGACAAGACATGCGGCAAATCGCGCCGCGAGAACGTGCCAGGCAACTCGCCTGGCTGGGTCAAAACGAGGCCAGTGCGGATGATTTGACGGTGTTTGATGTCGCCATGCTGGGGCGCCTGCCCCATCAGCCGTGGCTGGCCGCGCCCAGTGAGCAAGATCATGCTGCCGTCGAGCAGGCCCTGCGCAGCACCCAAGCGTGGGACTGGCGGGACAGGGCGCTGGGCCAGCTCTCGGGTGGCGAGCGGCAACGTGTGTTGTTGGCGCGCGCCCTGGCGGTGCAAGCCGATGTGCTGCTGATGGATGAGCCGCTGGCTAACCTGGACCCGCCGCACCAGTCTGACTGGTTGGCATTGGTTAGGCAGCTTGTTGAGCAGGGAAAAACCGTGGTCAGCGTGCTGCACGAGACCACCATGGCCCTGCAGGCTGACGACATGCTGGTCATGGCCGCTGGCCGGGTGACACATTTTGGCACCTGCATGGATGCCGCTACGCATCAGGCGCTGGAGCAGGTGTTTGAGCATCGAATCAGTGTCAAGTCGTATGAAGGTATGCGTGTCGCGCTACCCAAGATATAGCCATTATTGAGCTGAAACAAAACAAAATAAATCTGAGTCAACAACATGCAAATTGAAATCCCGCCGACCGACAAACCTTACGAAAAACCGGAGGGCGAACGTCGCGGCCTCATCATCGTCAACACCGGCGACGGCAAAGGCAAAAGCACGGCAGCCTTCGGTTTGGCTTTGCGCGCCTTTGGCCGAACGCATGTGCACGGCTTGGCCGTCAAAATTTACCAATTCATGAAAGTGCCCAGCGCCCGCTTTGGCGAGCACCGCATGTTTGAGCAACTGGGCTTGCCGATTGAGGGTTTGGGGGACGGCTTTAGCTGGAAAAGCCAGGATCTGGAGAACTCGGCTCAGCTTGCGCGTAATGGCTGGGAAAAAGCCAAAGCCGCCATCCTGAGTGGCGACAACTTCATGGTGGTGTTAGACGAGATCACTTACCCGCTGATTTACGGCTGGATGCCACTGGAGGATGTCTTGAAAACCCTGCGTGAACGCCCCAGCCATGTTCACGTGGTGCTCACCGGTCGCCGCTGCCCGCCTGAGCTCATCGAGCTGGCCGACACCGTGACCGAGATGACGATGATCAAGCACGCTTTCAAAGCGGGGATTCCGGCGCAGCGCGGGATCGAGGACTGAACTGGAAACCATGTGATGACCGCCTCTGCAGAACCCCACGCTTTCAGCCCGCCCGAGCAGCAGGCGGTGTACCGCGCCATTTACGAGCGGCGGGACATGCGTCACTTTTGCGGGGGCAGCGTGGCTGATGACGTGCTGCAGCGCCTGCTGGCTGCGGCACACCACGCGCCCAGTGTCGGTTTCATGCAGCCCTGGCGCTTTATCCGCGTGCGCAGCCAGCCGCTGCGCGAAGCGCTGCATGCACTGGTCGAGCAGGAGCGCGTGTTGACGGCGCGTGCTTTGGGTGAGCGCGAGGATGAGTTCATGAAGCTCAAGGTGCAGGGCGTGCTGGACGCCGCCGAGGTGCTGGTGGTGGCCTTGCCGCCGGGGCGCGAGCAACATGTGTTTGGCCGCCGCACCTTGCCAGAGATGGACCTGGCTTCGGCAGCCTGCGCGATTCAAAACCTCTGGCTGGCCGCGCGGGCTGAAGGCCTGGGCATGGGTTGGGTGTCTATTTTCAGCCCGGAGCAGTTGGCGAAATTGCTGCAGATGCCCGAAGGCAGCAAGCCCATCGCTGTTCTGTGTCTGGGCCCGGTCAAGGCCTTTTATGACGAGCCCATGCTGCAAACCGAAAAATGGGCACGCCGTGCGGCGCTCGCCGACATGGTGTTTGAAGACCGTTGGGGACAGCCTGCCCAGCGCGGGATTGAAGACTGACGTTGGCGATGTGGATTTGGGACAGCACTGACCTGGTCTGGCTCGTCGCTACGACGGCAGCTTGTGCCTTGCTGTTCGCACTGGTCATCGACCACTGGTGGGGCGAGCCGCCTGCGCGGCTGCATCCGGTGGTGTGGATGGGGTGGTATCTGGGCGTACTTGGACGAAAAATTGCGCCCCAATCGCTGGCGACAGGGAATGAGCAAATGCGCGCCAACTTGCTTCCAAACTGGGCGCAGTTGGCTTTAGGCGCACTCGCCTGGCTGGCTGGCGCAGGTGTCGTTTTGGGCTTTGCCATGTTTTTGCAAAATCAGATCATCGGTTTAATAGGCCATCAAACCATCCAGCATTTTTTTTTGGCCTCGCTCTGTCTGGCGCTTTTGCTCAAACCCATGTTTGCGATGAAGATGCTTTGTGCTGAAGTCGGTGCCGTTGAAGTGGCGTTGCAACAGTCGCTTGATGCAGGCCGCACGCGCCTCTCCATGCTGGTCAGCCGCGACACCTCAACTTTGACTGAGAGCCAAGTCCGTGAAAGCGCCATTGAGTCCCTGGCTGAAAACCTCAACGACTCGGTCATCGCCCCGATTTTTTGGTTTGTGCTACTCGGCCTGCCCGGCGCTGCCGTGTACCGGTTTGCCAATACCGCCGATGCGATGTGGGGTTACAAAGGCATCCGCATGGTGAACGGCCAAGGGCAAAACTGGGAATGGGCGGGCAAGTGGGCGGCGCGGGCGGACGATGCGCTGTCCTGGCTGCCTGCGCGGATCACGGCGGCGTTGTTTTGGTTGGCCGCTAGCCATAAAAGCTTTTCCTTTTGGTCATCGCTGCGCCAGGAAGCCCATAAAACACCTTCGCCCAACAGTGGCTGGCCGATGGCGGCGATGGCTTTGATATTGAACCTCCAGCTCTCCAAACCCGGTGTCTATGTGCTGAACCCATCCGGTGATCGTGCGCAGTCCGCAGATACCTCAAAAGCTATTGCGTTAACCTCAAAAGCAGTATTATCCAGCGTATTAATTGCTTGTTTAGCTATCTATTTAATAGCAATCAGGGGGGCGCTGTGATGACAAACAGTATCCAGGCAGCGCAAAGTTGCCGCGTTCACGGCGGCACCGATGTTCTAGGACCCCCCACGTTTGACTTTTCCACCAACAGCAACGCCTGCGGCCCATGCCCTATGGCGCAAGCGGCGGTGGCACAGGCTGATGCCTCGCACTACCCAGACCCTGGCTACACGGCACTGCGCTCAAAAATAGCCGCTTTTCACACTGTTGAGCCGTGGCGCATCGCCATCGCGGGTAGCGCGAGCGAGTTTATTTTTCGCATCTCGGCGCTGGCGAAATTGCGCGGTGTTTGCTTTGTTGGTGTGCCCCAACACAGTTTTGGCGACTATGCGCACGCCGCCCAAGTCTGGGGTTTGACGCCAACGTCGCAAACGCTGCAAATGAGCCAGGCCGGCTTGATCTGGCACTGCCAGCCCTCCAGCCCGTTGGGGCAGGTAGACGGCAGCCCGACGGATGTGTCATCCGATGCCATTCACGTGCTGGATTCAGCTTACGCGCCGCTGCAATTAGCCGGAGAAAGCGGCGGCTGGTCGGCAGCGCTGCCCCGGTCAGCGGCGCATGATCACCTCTGGCAACTCTGGTCGCCCAATAAAGCACTGGGTTTGACCGGGGTGCGGGCGGCTTACGCGATTGCGCCCTTGAATGCGCGAGAAGATGTCAATCAATTGGCGCTGCTGTGCGCCTCATGGCCACTCGGCGCGCATGGTGTGGCCCTGCTCGGTAGCTGGGTCAGCGCGGATGTTCAAACTTGGGTAAAGGATAGCCTGCAAACGCTGCAAGTCTGGAAAAACCGTCAAATCGGGTTGCTTGAATCACTTGGCTGGACATGCCAGCCCAGCAGTACCAACTTTTTTTGCGCAGTGCCACAGCTACCGAAAGGTTTATCTCTACATCAGGCGTTGACCGCGCTACGGTTGGAAGGCATCAAATTGCGTGATACCACCTCGTTCGGCTTACCGGGCCACGTGCGCCTAAGTGTGCAGCCGCCCTTGGCGCAAGACGTGTTGCTTGGTGCCTGGCTACAAGTCACTCAGGAAAACAAATGACAGCAAAAGCCAGAAATGACCCG
>JASJPN010000148.1:0-4565 GCA_031426635.1 Polaromonas sp. | reverse complement strand
CTGGGTGGCACCGCCAGCACGAAGGATGTCGGCCAGGCGATTGCCGCCGCTTTGGCGGAAGTTTGACCGCCTCAGCCCGCTTGCGTCAGTTGACGTCAGTGGTCACTCCCAAAGCGGCAAGACGGCCGCTTTGAGTTGGCGCCGTGGCACCTCATAATCCGGCAACACGCTGGCAACGGTGGCCCAAAATCGCGGGCTGTGGTTGAGCTCGCGCAGGTGGCTGAGTTCGTGTGCGACGACATAGTCAATCACGTGAGGCGTCAATTGAATCAGCCGCCAGTGCAGGCGAATCGAGCCATCCGCCTTGGCGCTGCCCCAGCGCGTGGCCGCACCGCTGAGCCCCATTTTTCGCCAGGTCACGCCGAGTTGAGCCGCAAAATGATCCATCCGTTCGGTGTACAGCTGCGTCGCCTGGCGCATCAGCCAAGCCTGGGTGGCATCGCGGATGTGCGCCGCGCTGGCTGTAGGCGGTAATGCCAGGAGCAGCGTCCACTGCGCCGTCTGTCGTGCTTGCTCTGCTGTCGGCTGTACGGGCGCATCCGTTGGCGTCAAGCTGGCAATGCCTTTGGCTGCGTGGCGAGCTGGTAGTGAAGTAGCTGGATTCGTGGTCAGTCGCACTTGCAGCGTCTGTCCCAAATACGCCAGTTCCGCACCGTCTTGCCACACGACCCGCTGTGCTGCAATCTGTTTCTGTCGCTCCAGCATGCCGCCAATTTTGGCCACAATCCAGCGGGATTTTTCTTGCACGGCGTCCTCAATCGTCGCCAGTGCCATCCCCGAGGGTGCGCGCACCGACAGGCCCGCCGGGCTGACCGAGAACGTGATGCTGCGACGCCGGCTGCGCTGCAACTCGTAACCCACCAGATGGCCCTGCAAGCGCGTTTGTTGACTCGCCATCGGATGACGTGAGAAGACAACCATCAGCGATAGGCTTCGGGGTCCAAACGGCGCATCTCGGCCTCAATCCATGCTTCCACTTCGCGCATCAGCTCGGCGGGTTCGCGTCCGACACTGGAAATCGGTTTGCCAATCGAGATGTCCACCACCCCCGGTGTTTTGATGAACGCCTTGCGCGGCCAGCATTTGGCCGAACTGACCGCCACCGGAATGACCGGCGCGCCGGTTTCAATCGCCAAGCGGGCACCACCGCTTTTGTACACGCCTTTTTGACCGCGCGGAATACGCGTGCCTTCGGGGAACATGATGACCCACGTGCCTTGTGCCAACAGGCGCTTGCCTTGTGCGACCACTTTGTTGAAGGCCTGCGTGCGCTGGCTGCGATCGATGTGAATCATGTCCATAGCCGCCATCGCCCAGCCGAAAAACGGCACGTACAGCAGCTCTTTTTTGAACACATAAGCCAGCGGATGCGGCATCAGCGCCGCCATCGAAAAGGTTTCCCACAGCGACTGGTGCTTGACCAGTAAAACAGCCGCATCGGTGCTGCCCTTTGGCAGGTTTTCCATGCCGGTGACGCGGTTGTGGATGCCCAAAATGACCGTGCCGCTGTTGACGGCCAGGCGCAGCCAGCCTGCACACAGCCAATAAATGGCCGTGCTGGAGCCAACAATGGAGAAAACCACCACCACCAGCGCCCACGGAACCACCGTGATCAGCAACCACAGGGTGTGAATGACGGCGCGGAAAAAGTTAATCGCTCGGTTCATGATGCTTTCTTGTCTCGGGCCATGCTTTTCACCACTTCCTGCGCGATGACCAGTGCTTTTTCTTGCTCTTTCTCGCGTGCAATGACGAAATCAGCAAAAGCACTCAGGTCTGGATGCACCGTGGTGTTGGCGGGGTAGCTGTCTGGCAGGGGTAGGCCGCGCAGCGCGGAGGCCTTGCCGGTCAACACCAAATGCGGCTCGCAACCCGCTGCGGCAGCGGCTTGCATGTCGCGCAAGCTGTCGCCCGGACTCAGGATGCTGTGCGCCTCGACGCCGGTGCGCTCAATGATTTGGTTAAACAGGCCGGGCAGCGGTTTGCGGCAGCTGCAATTGTCCGCTGGCGTGTGCGGGCAGTAAAACACCGCATCCATCCGGCCACCCACCGCACCGAGCAACTTGTGCATTTTGGCGTGAATGGCATTGAGTGCAGCCACGTCAAACAGACCGCGCCCCAAGCCAGACTGGTTACTGGCGATGATGGTGCGCCAGCCGGCGTGATTGAGCTTGGCAATCGCCTCCAGCGCACCGGGTAACGGCAGCCACTCGTCCGGCGTCTTGATGAAGTCGTCACTCTCTACGTTGATCGTGCCGTCGCGGTCCAGGATGATGAGTTTCATAGTCTGTTACGCTGCCAATTTAGATAGATCGGCCACGCGGTTCATCGCTTCATGCAAACTTTTCAGCAAGCCCTGGCGGTTCAGACGCAGGTCCATCTCCTCGGCGTTGACCATCACGCCGTCAAAAAATGCATCGACGGGCGCACGCAGAGCCGCCAGCGTTTGCAGTGAGGCGGTGTAGTCGCCCGCTTCAAACTGCGCTTTCGCCTTGGGGGCCACCTCGTTCATCGCGGCAAACAAGGCGATTTCGGCAGGTTCTTTGAGCAGCACAGGGCTGACATGGGCGTCCACCTCGTCGGCCTTTTTGAGGATGTTGCTGATGCGTTTGTTGGCGGCGGCGAGAGCGGCAGCTTCGGGCAGGGCGGCGAAGGCGCGGACGGCATCAAGACGCACGCGAACATCACTCCAACTCTGCATACCAGGAAGCAACAAAACAGCAATCACGTGATTCAGTGGATAACCCTCACCTTCAAGCAGTCCAACCACGCGCTCTTGGAAAAACAGCTCCAGCTTTGGTGAAATTGCTTCCAGAGACTCAAGCATCGCGTCGCTAAATGCTGTATGCGCAAACTGAATGAGTTGCCGTATGCCCACCTGCAACGATTTGTCCACAACCATTCGAATCACACCCAAGGCATGCCGACGCAACGCAAACGGATCTTTATCCCCCGTCGGCAAGTTGCCAATGCCAAACATGCCCACCAGGGTTTCCAGCTTGTCTGCCAACGCCACCACCACACCCACCTGGTTACGCGGCAAGGTATCCCCCGCAAAGCGCGGCTTGTAATGGTCTTCAATCGCCTCGGCGACCTCCGCACTCAAGCCGTCGTTCAAGGCGTAATAGCGGCCCATGGTGCCCTGCAACTCGGGGAATTCCCCCACCATGTCGGTGACCAAATCTGACTTGGCCAGCTTCGCCGCCTGGTCAGCCAGCACGGCCAACCTGTCGCCGCCCAATTGCTGTCCAATGGCTTTGGCAATGGCACGCACACGAAGTATGCGCTCACCCTGCGAGCCCAGCTTGTTGTGATACACCACCTTGTCCAAGCCCGCCACGCGCGATTCAAGCGTCTTTTTACGGTCCTGGTCGAAGAAGAACTTGGCATCGGCCAGGCGCGGCCGCACCACGCGCTCGTTGCCACCAATGACCGCACTGGCGTCTGCCGGGCTGATGTTGCTAACGACCAGGAACTTGTTGCTCAGTTTGCCAGCGGCATCGAGCAGCGGGAAGTACTTTTGATTCGCCTTCATGGTCAAAATCAGGCATTCCTGCGGCACGGCCAGAAATTCCGCCTCGAAACTGCAGGTCAGCACATTCGGGCGCTCGACCAGGGCGGTGACTTCATCGAGCAACGCGGCGTCGTCAATCGGGGTGTAGGTGGTGCCGTCAGCGGCTCCCGCCTTGGCTGCAGCAGCTACCAATTGGCGCTCAATCTCGGCACGGCGCTCGGCAAAGCTGGCAATCACGGCGCCGTCTTTCAGCATCGTTGTGGCATAGCTGTCAGCATCCGCAATCACCACCGGTGACACTGCCGCCTCAAACCGGTGGCCCAGCGTTTCCCGCCCTGATTCAAGGCCTAAAACGGTGATAGCCAGCGTATTTGATCCGTGTAATGCTATTAATTTATGAGCAGGTCGAACAAAGCTGACACTGCTCCAGCCCGGCATGTCGCAGTTTTGCGCCAGCTGGTAGCTCATCACCTTGGGAATGGGGAGCTTGGCAATCGCAATTCCTAACGCCAATTGAAGGCCAACGCTTAACGGCATAGGCGAATCAGTTTTGCGAAGAGCGAGTTGGACGACTCCCTTTTCTTCTATTTCAACCAGCTTCATTGTGTGGTCATCAACTACATAACCCTCTTTAACAAGGCGTTTGTTTAAAGCGTCTGTCCGTTGACCATCCGCTGTTAGCCCCACCTTCTTTGGCATTAGTTTTACCAACGACTCCTTCGCATTTGATTCGCTCGCGACAGCCGTAATGTGTGCCGCTAAACGTCGCGGTGTTGCGAAGTTGGTCACAACAGCATCTGCCCTAGCCAAACCGTGGGTTTGCAAAGAGGCCGCCAGGGTGCTGGCAAACGCTTCGCCGAGTTTTTTCAGGGCCTTGGGAGGCAGTTCTTCAACGAACAGTTCGACGAGTAAATTCTGGGTTGTCATGTTCATGCCGCCTTCTTTGTCAAAGGTGCCACTTGTTCCACCCAGTCACGCGGGGCCATCGGGTAGCCGAGTCGCTCTCTGGATTCCAGGTAGCTTTGCGCCACGCTGCGTGAAATATGACGGA
>JASJPN010000147.1:0-9206 GCA_031426635.1 Polaromonas sp. | reverse complement strand
TGCCCGTTTCCCATGCTGCTGTGGCGATGTGCGGGCCGTTGGCATACAGCTCGTAATCTTTGGGTGCGCGCTGGGTGTGTGACAGGTTGGACGTGAGCTGCCACGCGGGTGTGAGTTTGACCAATGCGCCCAGTGCCAAGCTGCTGGGGGTGAAGCTGCGGCTGCCTGGTGAAAAGTTGTCTGGATTGGCTGCGCCCGCGTTGCCTTCCGAAGTGACTTTGACTTTCTCCGTACGCGCGCCCAGGCTGAGCTTGCCCCATGACGTGGTCATTTCTTCGACCACAAACAAAGCGGTTTGCGAGGTTTTGCTGTACGGCGCAAAGGCTTCTACACCGTCTGCCGAGAAGCGATTGGATTCGGCTTGCAGGCCTATGACGCCCTCCAACCCAAGCTCAGAATTACCCCATTTGGCGTGCTTGGCAACCAAACGCAGGTCGGTGCCTTTGTTCTTAAACACCGTCCCAGCCTCGCCACCGTCAAACTCGGTGTGCTGATACTCGCCTTGGCTAAGTTGGCCTTTGACGCTGCTGATGAAGCCTTTCAGATGGCGCAGCTCGCCCTCCAACGCGTAGCGGTTGGACTTCATGCCAATGGTCACGGAGTCTTCGGCTGCCGTGCCGTAGTCGCTCTTGTAGCTGCTGACGGACGCGCCCAGGTAGCCTTGGTCAAAAAATACCGAGCCACCAACTGCGCCGCCTTTGACGTCGTTCGCTGAATTGCAAATTTCCTTGGCCAATCCAGGCCTGGCAGGGTTGCTGCACGCCAAAGCCACCGGAACCGCCACATCACCTGCTTTGCGGCTGAATACATCGGCGTGCAAGGCGTAGCGATGGGTGCCTGTCTCTAACAATACGCCGGCAGATTTTTCACGGTTGCCGGTGGCGAAGCCAACATCGGCTTTGCCAGAAACGCCACCTTTTTCATCAAACTGTGACTCGGTGGGGATGCGGTTGTCAATCACATTGACCACACCACCCACCGCACTGCCGCCGTACAGCAGCGCACCTGCGCCGCGCAACACTTCAACGCGTTCAATGGTGATCGGGTCGGCTGGCACGGCATGGTCAAAGCTGAGCGCGGATGCATCGATTGTGGCGCCACTGTTTTGCAGTACACGGATGCGGTCGCCATCCAAACCGCGAATCATCGGGCGACTGGAATTGGGGCCAAAGTACGTGCTGCTCACGCCGGGCAAGCCATCGAGCGTTTCGCCCAACGTCGTTTTCGCACGCAGCGTCAGCTCAGGACCCGACAACTGCGCGCTAGGTGCTATGAGGTCTGTAGCACCCAAGAGGTTGCCCGTGACGATGACCTCTTTCAGTGAAGACTGGGTTTGTGCAAACGCCTGCGCGCCTGACACGGTGAGCGACAGCACAGCAACGCGCACAGCGCTGCGAGAGAATGATTTTTTCATGATGGAAATACGTGAATGGGGAGCGAACAAGCCATAGCAACTCATCAGGCTTCATTGATCCTGTTTGAGCGAGGCGCAAAAAATTGTTTAAACCGAAGAAGCTGCAGGCGGCCCGCGCGCTTGAATCAGCGAGCGCCGGGGGAGAGGCGTTGCACCTCGGTAGGCATCGAGAAAGAAACAGCCAAACGCAGCAGGCGTAGGCATGGCAGGGTCGACCAGCAAGGCATCGCCGTGACCGAGTTGGTCAAAAACCTGACATGTGGACTCGTCATGGTGGCCAGCGAACAGGTCGGCCACCCAACCGCTGCGGTGATCTGGCGTTGCGCTGTAAAGCTGATATACCTGTGGAACCAGCTGACGGCTCGCACGTGGCGCGTGCTCTACGCCGTGCATGAAGCCCAGGGCCTGGGCCAGCAACAGGCTGGCCAGCAACGCGAACCAGCGCACGGCGTTGATCACACCCTGTGCCCCCTGCGTTGGCTTGCCCGTGCGCGCTGAATGCATGCCTGGTTGTATCAACTGACTTTATCTCACCATCACTTCACCACACTGGCATCCGCAATGCGGTAATAAATACCAAACGGGTCATTGTCCAGCACCTCAAAGCGCCCTTCCACCACGACCCCCTCCATGCTGTATTTGACGGGGGTTTTGGTTTTGACCTCGACCATGCTTTCGGGCCCACCGGGGGTGCAAAAACCGCAGTTCAAGGGTACGGCACTGAGTAAAAAGTGGGTTTGCTTTTCACCTGGGTCCAGCGGCATCATGAACCCTTGAATGCGCTGGCTGCGCTGGTGCAAGGCCAGTTGCCTGGCATTGAATTGCGGCACGATGCTGCCTTTGACCATTTTGGTTTTGACATCGGTCAGCAAAGGCCAGGGCAGCACGTCTGCTCTGGCAGATAGCGCTGCGAACGGACTGTTGGGACTATGCACGCCCGCCCCCGCGCCCGCAGGCACGGCACCGACGGGTGAACCGGGCTGGGCATGAGCCCAGGTGCCCGCTGTGGCCAGCAAAGCAGTCAAAATCAACGCAATGAGTTTAGTGCTCATGTTTCACCATTCTCCAAAAAAATTCAAACCTCAAGACCCGATACCTGATCCATAGACCCATCAAGTCTTGAGCAAGGTGTGCACATCCACACGATACGCCGCCATCGCTGGCAGCAAAGCCGCCACCACCGCCACCAGCGCAGCGACGCCAGGAATTGCCCACTCCTGTGCAAGCCAGAACCATCCCGTCACTGGCAGCGACTTTTCGGCCTGCAACATGGCACCGACCAGCTCTGTCAGGAGGTGGCCGCCCATCACCCCGAGCAAGGATGCCAGCAGCGCCAGCCACAGCGCCTCGCACACCAGCAAGCCCGCAACCTTGGCGGGGCTGGCACCCAGCATCCGCAGCATGGCCAAATCAGCTCGCCGTTCGCGCACGGCATTCCACAAGGCGATAAATACGCTCAAACCAGCCGTCAAGAGCAGTACCGCGCCAAAACCGCGCAGCACCTCGGTGCCCACACCCACCATGCGCAGCAGGCGGGTGATTTCAATCGCTGGCGCGGCGGCCTGCATCTTGGTTGCGGTGTTGACAAAGCGCGGAAAAGTCACCGCCGCCAACGGGCTGCTGTAGGTGATCAAAGCCATCGTGACTTCATGCTTGTCTTCTTTGGCGATGTCATGCAGTTGCCAAACCGACTCTGTGGCCGTCAAAATCAACCGGTCTAGCACGCACCCACAGTTTGCCAGAACGCCCGTGACCTGAAATTGGTTGTCATCATGCGCGTGCCCACCAGCCGCCAATCCGTGCGAGCCCACAAAGCTGTTCCCAGGCTTCATCCCGGTGGTCGCAGCCACGTCTGCACCAATCACCGCCTCCATCGGCTGCTGCCACAGCGCGCCTTGGGCAAATTTGGCATCGTAATGCGTCACATAGTCTGCCGTGGTTCCCACCATGCGAAAGCCGCGAAAACTGTCACCCAGACTCAGCGGAATCAATTTGGCGACTTGCGGGTTCTTCTGCAACTCTTTCACATCTGCCAGATCGATGTTGCCCGTGGGAGTGTCGATATGGAACACACCCGCCAAAATCAGCTGCATCGGGCTGCCTTTGGCCCCCACCACCACATCAATGCCAGCTAAATCACGCTCAAAAGCGCGGTCAATCTGCGCGCTGGTCAGCAACACCAGGGTGATGGATGCCAAGCCGAGCGCCAACAGCAGCAAATTAAGCACTGCCGCCAGTGGCCGTGACCACAAATACCTGAACGAAAGTGCTATTAATTTCATAGCTAACAAGGCAATAAATACGCCGGCTGACTGCCTATTTTGTTGGTGAATTTCAAAGTTTCAGCGTTTGGCAACACCTCGGCCACGCGCCGGTCATGGGTCGCAATCACCAGCGTCGCACCCGAGCGCTGGGCGCTGGCCTGTAGCAGTTGCAAAGCGGTTTGCGCGGCCTCGTCATCCAGGCTGGCCGTCGGCTCGTCGGCCAAAATAATCTTCGGACTCAGCAGCACCGCGCGCGCCAAAGCCACCCGCTGCGCCTGCCCGCCGGAGAGTTGCGACGGTTTGCGCCGCGCGAGATCACGCACACCCAGTGTGTCCAGCGTCGCCAAAATACGCGCTTTCGCCGCCGCGTCGTCCGGCAAGCCCGCTGCAAAATACGCCAGCGACAAGTTACCCGCCACGCTCAACGCCTCGCTCAAATGCAACTTTTGCGGCAAAAACCCTAAATTTTGCGCCCGCCAGGCATCCCGCGTCGCGTGGGACAAGCCGTTCAGTGGCTGCCCCGCCACCGTCAAGGCTCCGCCCTGCGGCGTCAGCAAACCCGCCAGCAAAGCCAGCCAGGTTGATTTACCCGAGCCTGAGTTGCCCCGCAAGATCAGCACGCCGCCTTGGCGCAATTGCACATCGGGGAAAGCCAAAGGCGCACCCGTGGGGTAAGAATACGTGAGCTGCTGGGTGTGAATCATGGATGATGAAAGCGTTCGCCTATTTTAAGGCGCCAAGGAGCTAAAGCTCTGGATACAGCACTAAGAGCGCGTTGCGAGCAAGCCTCTCAGGCGTTTGAAAGTCTTCCAGGCCAGCAACACCTTCCCACCCAACACCACGGCGCGTTGGGGCCCACTGATAGCCAATAGCAACCCCGTACCCAGCGGCCAGATCGGGTTGCGATATAGCCACTGCACACCGGCACGGGCTTTGTCGGCCATAGCCAGTGGCTTTCGCAAAACCTGCGCTTGCGCCGCCAGGGACAAGCGCAACTCCGCGCTGCGCGCCAGCAAGCGCCGCTGACGCACGACAGGGTCAACGTGCTTCATGTAGATCTGCCCCATTGAGTTCCGCTTGATCGCGCTGCAACTCAGCCAGACTGGCATCAAACATGCCCTTTGAACTGCCGCGGTGACTCAGCCGATGGCGCGCATGACGCAGCATCAGCCCACCACCCGTCAAGAACAGCAGCGTCATCCCGCCCACGGCGGCCAGGCGATAGCCTTCCCAAAACAGCAGTACCACAAAGCCGCACAGCAGCACCAACCCCAGAGACAGAAGCACCAGTGCCACACCGCCCCAGAGCAGGCCGTCAAACAGACGGCGCTTTTCCATCTCAACTTCGGTGCCCAGCAGCTCTAATCGCACCTGCGCCATCTGTAACGCGGTAGCCAGCAGGCGGCTCAAAGAAACGAAGAGTCCACTCTCACGGATAGGATCACGCATGTGCCGTTCTGATGTGTGTATGGATTTAGCGGCGGCTAACCAGCATCCCCACCACCAGCCCGATGCCAGCGGCGATGCCGATGGATTTCCATGGGTTCTCGTGGACAAACTCATCGGCCGCATCGCCTGCCTCCTGGGCCTTGGCCATGGCCACTTCCTGCAGTCGCACCAGGTCATCTTTGGCCTGATTCATGCGGTCTTTGATGCGGCTACGCAGACCAGCGGCACTCTCGCCCGCTTCATCAGCCGTCATGCGCAGCAACTCTTCGGCATCGTTAATCGCCGTGTGCAAGTCGCCCATCAATTTATTTTTGTTAGCCCAAGTCGTACCAGTCATGGTGAACCTCCATTTTGTTAAAACACCAACCACATCCTAACCCTAGTTTAGGCAGCATCTGATAAAAATCAAGCAAAAAACGCTTGCGGTCAGCGTTTCCTGAATGTCCTGCCAATCTTCAGCGGACACCAAGACCGCATGACTGCGCTTGCTGTTGACACTTCACTCATACCGCAGCGCCTGAATCGGCAGCAACTGAGACGCCCTTCTGGCTGGATAAAACCCAAAAAATATCCCCACAAATGCCGAAAAGCCTGCCGCCAAGGCGATGGATGCCAGCGTCATGCTGACTTGCCAGCCAGCGAACTGGCCGACGGCCCACGTCGCAACGGCGCCCAACAGCACGCCGATGGCCCCGCCAATCAGACTCAGCGTGACAGCTTCGATCAAAAACTGGGTCAGGATGTCTTGACTGCGTGCGCCCACCGCCATGCGCAGGCCGATCTCGCGGGTGCGCTCGGTCACGCTGACCAGCATGATGTTCATGATGCCGATGCCGCCAATGATCAGGCTGATGCCGGCCACCGCCGCGAGCAACAGCGTCATGACTTGGCTCGACGCTTCCTGCGCTTGCAAAATCTCGGTCAGGTTGCGGATGGTGAAGGGCTCGTCGCCACCGGGTTGTACCTTCATGCGCTGGCGCAGCAGGTCTTTGATGTTTTCTTCAGCGGCCTTCATGCTTTGGCCCTCTTTGACTTTGACGCTGATAACGCCAATGCGCTTGAGTTTGCCAGCGTTACCGCCCTGAATGCGGTTGCGGTAGGTGGAAATGGGCACGATAACGATGTCGTCCTGGTCCTGGCCCAGGGAGTTCTGACCTTTTTTGCCCAGCACCCCGATGATGGTGACGGGCACTTTTTTGACGCGGATAACTTGATCCAGCGGGTCGGACTCGCCAAAGAGTTGCGCGGCCACGGTTTGACCAATCATGGCGACTTTGGCGGAGCCCTGGATTTCAGCGGCTTCAAAAGTGCGGCCACTTTGCAGCGGCCATTCGCGCGCTTCAAGGTAGTCGTTGGTGCCGCCCATGATGCTGGTACTCCAGTTGGTGTTGCCCGCAATCACCTGCGCGCCGGTGCGCATGGAAGGCGCGGCCACCTGCACCTCGGGCACGTCGCGGGCGATGGCCACGGCATCGTCTTCCGACAGGCCCTGGCCGGTTTGCGCACCCAGGCGCACGCCGCCCTGCGTCAAGCCGCCCGGCATGACCAGCATGATGTTGGAGCCCAAACCCTTCATTTGTTCTTGCACGCGGTCGGTCGCACCCTGGCCTACCGCAATCATGGTGATGACCGCTGCCACACCGATGATGATGCCCAGCATGGTCAGGATGCTGCGCAGGGTATTGGCAGCCAAGGCGCGTAAAGCACTGCGAAGAGCGGCGAAGAAGTTCATATGGAATTTACGCCCACGCTTGCCACTTCGTGTGCGGCACCCCCCGAGGGGGCTAATTTTTTACCAACTTCTTTGCTGACATCTTCAATGATGTACCCGTCTTTGAAAACGATTTTTCGCCGCGCCCAGTCGGCAATATCCGCCTCGTGGGTGACGATGACGATGGTCATGCCCTGCTTGTTCAAATCGGTCAGCAGGTTCATGATGTCCTCCGATGTTTGCGAATCCAGCGCCCCGGTGGGCTCGTCAGCCAAGATGAGTTGCGGCTGGTTGACCAACGCCCGCGCAATCGCAACCCGCTGCTGCTGCCCCCCCGACAGCTCGGCGGGGGTGTGCTCAAAACGCTCACCCAGGCCCACTTGCTGTAGCGCGTACATGGCGCGTTGGCGGCGCTCTACCGCTTTGACACCCGCATAGACCAGGGGCAGCTCGACGTTTTCCAGCGCGCTGGTGCGGGGCAGCAGGTTGAACTGCTGGAACACAAAGCCAATGCGCCGGTTGCGAATCGAGGCCAACTGGTCTTGCGCCATGCCCTGCACGGCCTCGCCAGCCAAGCGGTATTGGCCGCTGGTGGGCAAGTCGAGGCAGCCCAATATATTCATCAGCGTGGATTTGCCTGAGCCCGATGCACCCATGATGGCGACAAAGTCACCCTTGGCAATGTCCAGCGACACCCCGCGCAACGCATGCACGGTTTGGTCGCCCATGGTGTAGGTTTTGGTTAGCTCGCGCGCCTCGATGAGCAATGAATGGCTGGTTTCTGAGGTTGACATAGGGGGGCCGATGCTGGATGACAAATCAAAACGCCATGCGCGGACCGGTCGCACCCGCAGGTCGCTGGCCACCTGCCGACGGCGTTGAATTGCCCGGACTGACCGTGCCAATAATCACCGCAGCACCTTCAACCAGCTCGCTGGCATCGGGCGAATGAGCGGCGTTTGGCGGGGCAAGCAACTCGGTACTGGTACCGTCCGATATACCCAAACGCACGTTGTAAACTTTGGGCTTGCCATCAGTGCCCTGCAAATAGAGTCGCCCACGGGTGCTTTGGCGGCTGGCAGCTGCGGACTTCGCACCTTCTTTTTCATCCCGCTTTTGAGCCATGGCCGGCGTATTTATGACCGGCTCTACCCCCGCAATTTTCATGCGCAGTGCGGCGTTGGGCACCTTGAGCACGTTCTCACGTGCCTCGGTGACGACACGCACATTGGCCGTCATGCCAGGCAGCAAGCGCCCGCCGCTGTTTGAGAAACCAATCACAGCCACATACGTCACCACATTGGCCACGTTTTGCGCAGCTTTGCGCACTTGGCGCACCTCGCCTTCAAAGGTTTGACCGGCAAAGGCATCGACCGTGAAGGTGGCTTTTTGCCCGGTGCGAATGCGGCCTATGTCACTTTCGTCAATGCTGGCGTCGACCTGCATGTCTTGCAGGTTTTGGGCGATGACAAACAGCTCAGGCGCTTGCAGGCTGGCGGCCACGGTTTGACCTTTTTCAATCGATCGTTTGATGACGATGCCGTTGACCGGCGAGGTGATTTTGGTCCGCGCCAGGTCAATGCGCGCTTGCGCCAGTGACGACTCGCGCTGCGCCACGTTGGCCTCGGCGCTTTTGACTTGAGCGTTGGTGACAGCCAGTTGCGCCTCGGCCACCTTGACGGCTTCACTGCTCGTGCCGACCAAGGCACGCGCTTTGTCTGCGACGCTTTGCGTCACAAACTGCTTGTCTGCCAGCATTTGCTGCCGCTCCAAATCACGCTGCGCCTCGCCCAAATCGAGCTTGGCGCGCGACACCTGGGCCCGGCTGGAGGCCACGTTGGCCTGCGCCGTCAGCACCAGCGCGCGGGCCGAGTCGACATCGGCCTGCGCCGAGCGCACCCGGTATTCAAAGGTTTCAGGGTCAATCAGCGCAATCAACTGGCCGGCTTTGACCTCGGAGTTGAAGTCGACATACAACTCCTTGATCTGCCCCGACACCTGCGTGCCCACCGACACCTGCGTGACCGGGTTAACCGCGCCACTGGCCGAAACACTCGCTTGCAAGCTGCCGCGCTCCATCTTGCTGGTGCGGTATTGCACCGCGTCGCCAGATTGCTTTTGGGTGTACCACCAAACGCCACCTGCGGCCAAGACTAAAGCGGCTACGACAACCGCACTTAATTTCGAATTGATCTTGTTCATCCGCACATTCTACGAACTCAGGACATCACCCCGCGCGAAATGATGGACTTCCTGTTTACCGGCAAACCGATCCCACGCTTCGAAGCCCACCAAGACCGCGCCCAGTACCTGATTACCCGTCTAAAATCAATCGCATGAGCACCACAGCCCCCCAAGACACTTCCCC
>JASJPN010000146.1:0-4741 GCA_031426635.1 Polaromonas sp. | reverse complement strand
TATTTTGGCGGCAGCAAGGTCAGTGTATTTCACGATGGCATTGAGGGCTGGCAGGCGGCGGGCTTGCCGGTCTCCAGTGCGCCGGTCCAGGTGACTCCGGTCAAGCTCAAGCTTTCACCCAACCTGGCACTGGCGGTGCCGACGTCTGAAATGATCCGCCGTTTGAACCAGAGCAATGTGCAGGTGGTTGATGTGCGTACACCGAAGGAGTTCGCGGGTGAGGACATCCGTGCCCTGCGCGGCGGCCATATTCCGGGCGCTATGAACATCCCTTATGAGCAAAATTGGACAGACCCTGAAACGCTGCAAAAACTTGCAAAGAAGCAGGTCGGCGATTCGCGTGGCATGATGCTCAAATCCAGCTCCGATCTGAAGGCGCTGTACGCCAAACTGGACCCGGAGAAGGAGACGGTGGTGTACTGCCAATCCGGCGCACGCGCCTCGGAAACGGCAGGTGTACTGGAGCAGCTGGGTTTCAAGAATGTGCGGGTGTACGACTCGTCCTGGCTGGCCTACGGTAATCAGCTTGATGCGCCGGCCAACAATGTGACCGTCTTCAATGTGGGTGCGCTGAACGGGCGCATGGGTGCCATGATGGCGCGCATTGACTCGCTGGAAAAAGAATTGGCAGCGGCGAAAAAATAGACGAGAACCGTTCGTGCGGTGCCGGGTAGCGCCACTGGCCTACCGGCAGATTTCCCAGGGAGGGTGTAGGGCCATCCAATGGTGGCAAACTTCACTCTAAGTATATTGAAATGATTGAAAATTATGGCTTTGCAGAGAGCCGGAAATTATCTGTAGCCCCCATGATGGACTGGACGGATCGGCATTGCCGGTATTTCCACCGTTTGCTTTCAAAAAACACGCTGCTCTACACCGAGATGATCCATGCCGGCGCGATTGTGCATGGCGATGTGCCGCGCCATTTGCGCTTTAACGCTGAAGAGCACCCTGTCGCCCTGCAGTTGGGCGGCAGTGAGCCGGAGAAGTTGGCTATTGCAGCACGCGTGGCTGAGGAATGGGGTTACGACGAGGTCAACATCAATTGCGGCTGCCCCTCGGAGCGGGTGCAAAAAGGCGCTTTCGGCGCTTGCCTGATGGCCGAGCCATATTTGGTAGCCGATTGCGTCAAAGCCATGGTCGACGCCGTGCATGACGTGCAAAAAACGCCCATCACCGTCAAACACCGCATTGGCATCGACAAAACCGAAAATACGCCCGAAAGCTATGCCTTTGTGCGCGATTTTGTTGGCGCGGTGGCCGAGGCGGGCTGCCACATCTTCATCGTCCACGCCCGCAATGCGTGGCTCAAAGGCCTGTCGCCCAAAGAAAATCGTGACATTCCGCCCCTCAGGTATGAGATAGTGCATCAGCTCAAGGCGGATTTCCCGCATCTCAACATCGTCATCAATGGCGGCATCACGACCAATGTGCAAATTACTGAGCAATTAACTCAGTTGGATGGCGTGATGGTGGGGCGTGAGGCTTATCACAATCCGTGGTTGTTGGCGTCGTGGGACGAGACGTTTTTTGGCGCAACAGCGCAAACGGCGACCCGCGAGTCGATTGAGGCCCACATGGTCGCCTACATGGAACGCGAACAAGCCGCGCATGGCACGCATTGGGCGCCGATTGCGCGTCACATGCTGGGTTTGCGGCACGGTTTGGCCGGTTCGCGGCGCTGGCGGCAGGTGTGGAGCGACCACAAGCTGCGCGATCTTGCGCCTGCGGCAGTGATGCAATTGGCCCATCAGGCTATGGATCCGGCTCTTGAAACTCCTCCAGAGCCTGCACATACCTGACGCTTCACAACACCATACCATCACCCCCAAGCAAACCAGCCAGGCCCTGATCTTGCTGTGGGTCGTCCCGGTCTTGTGGACGGTCAATTACATCGTCGCCCGCATATTGACATTTTTGGCTATAGTCGGCGTATTTATTGCCTATATAGCTATTAAAAATGTAGCGATTTGTATCTCAAATGGTTCAAATCGAATGACTTGGGTGGGGGCGGATCAAATCAAACACGGCTCAATCAAAATGACTGCTGCAAGTAATCCGATTGTTTGTGGCTATCGAGCGCATAAATAAGATTCTCTTTCCAAATGATGCATGCGTCCGTAATATCAAGCTTCCTACGAATTTTTATAGTCAACAGGAGACTTTTATGACGCAGTCAAGTAGCAGTAATTCTGATCACAACGCAGACATGGCAGGCCAATGCCCGTTCTCGGGTCACACCACGGCGCACGCGGTAGCCAAAGCCCCCACCAATGCCAACTGGTGGCCAAACCAGCTGAAGCTTGGCATCCTGCACCAGCACTCGGCGGTGTCGAACCCGATGGATGCGTCGTTCAACTACGCGGAAGAATTCAAGACGCTGGATCTGGGTGCTGTCGTCAATGACCTCAAGGCCCTGATGACGGACTCGCAGGACTGGTGGCCCGCGGACTGGGGTCACTATGGACCGCTGTTTGTACGCATGACCTGGCATGCCGCCGGCACGTACCGCACGCATGACGGCCGTGGTGGCGCCGGCACAGGCAACCAGCGCTTTGCGCCGCTGAACAGCTGGCCGGATAACGGCAACCTGGACAAGGCGCGCCGCCTGCTGTGGCCAATCAGGCAGAAGTATGGGCGCAAGCTCTCGTGGGCTGATCTGCTGGTGCTGGCAGGCACCGTTGCCATGGACAGCATGGGCTTCAAGACTTTCGGCTTTGGCGGAGGTCGTCCCGATATCTGGGCACCCGAAGAAGACACCTACTGGGGCCCGGAAAGCACCTGGCTGGGCGACCAGCGCTACAGTGGCGACCGCAACCTGGCCAACCCACTGGCCGCCGTGCAGATGGGCTTGATCTATGTGAACCCCGAAGGCCCCAATGGCAACCCCGACCCCGTGGCCTCAGGCCGTGATGTGCGCGAAACTTTTGCACGCATGGCCATGAACGACGAAGAAACCGTGGCTCTGGTGGCCGGTGGCCACACCTTCGGCAAAGCCCACGGCGCGGGCGACCCGAAACAGGTGGGCGTCGAGCCAGAAGGCGCAGGCATTGAAGAGCAAGGCCTGGGTTGGAAGAACAGTTTTGGCTCTGGCAAGGGCGTTCACACGACGACCAGCGGCATTGAAGGTGCCTGGAAACCCAACCCTACGACTTGGGACAATGGTTACTTCGACATGCTGTTCGGCTACGAGTGGGAGCTGACCAAGAGCCCCGCAGGTGCGCACCAGTGGCGGGCCAAAAATGTCAAGCCGGAACATATGATCCCGGATGCACACGACCCGGCCAGGAAGCATGCCCCGATGATGACCACCGCCGACATGTCGCTGCGCATGGACCCGGTCTACGAGAAGATCTCCCGTCACTTCCACCAGAACCCCAAGGAATTTGCCGACGCCTTCGCCCGCGCCTGGTTCAAGCTGACGCACCGCGACATGGGCCCACGCGCCCGCTACCTGGGCCCGCTGGTGCCGCAGGAGGCGTTGATTTGGCAAGACCCGATTCCTGCCGTGAACCATCCCTTGGTGGATGCGCAGGACATTGCGGCGCTCAAGGCCAAGGTGCTGGCGTCCGGCCTGTCGACCTCGCAACTGGTGGGCACGGCATGGGCATCTGCCTCCACCTTCCGCGGCAGCGACAAGCGCGGTGGTGCTAACGGTGCGCGTATCCGTTTGGCGCCGCAAAAAGACTGGGAAGCCAACCAACCCGCCGAGTTGGCCAAAGTTCTGCAAAAGCTCGAAGTCATCCAGCACGATTTCAACAGCGCGCAGACGGCTGGTAAGAAAATCTCGCTGGCGGATTTGATCGTACTGGCGGGCAATGCTGGCGTCGAGGCTGCTGCCAAGAAAGCAGGCCAGACAGTGAGCGTGCCTTTCACGCCGGGTCGTATGGATGCCTCGCAAGCGCAGACCGACGTGGAATCGTTTGCCGTGCTGGAGCCAGTGGCCGATGGCTTTCGCAACTACACCCGCCAAGGGTGCGAAGCGGTCGCCGCCGAGCTGTTGCTGGACAAGGCGCAGCTGCTGAGCCTGAGCGCACCTGAAATGACGGTACTCATAGGCGGCTTGCGTGCGCTGAATGCGAACGCGGGTCAAGCCAAGCACGGCGTGTTCACCCAACGCCCAGAGACGCTGAGCAACGACTTCTTTGTGAACCTGCTGGACATGGGCACCACATGGCAAAAATCTGCCACCGAAGGTGTGCTGGAAGGGCGCGATCGGTCTACGGGCGCAGTCAAGTGGACGGGAACTGTCGTAGACCTCGTCTTCGGCTCCAACTCCCAGCTGCGAGCCATCGCCGAAGTCTACGCCACCAGCGACGCGCAATCGGCGTTTGTGCGGGACTTTGTGGCGGCGTGGAACAAGGTGATGAACCTGGACCGCTTCGACCTTGCTTGATGGATGGTCAAGGATGCTGATAGACAGTCAGCACTGAACCCATAACCCACAACCCATGACCCAAGTAAAAAGCCAGCTTCATGCTATCAAATAAATAGCAAAATCAAGCCGCCGCTTCCAGCCCATTTCTGAAATGCGCCTGCATCGCCGCCACCGTGGCGGCCACGTCGCGTGCTGTCAGTGCGGTCATGATCGCGCGGTGCTCGGCCAGGGACTCTGTGATGCGGCCTTCTTTCAGCAGGGAGTTGTGGCGGTTGAGCTTCATCACTTTGCGCAGATCGGCCACCATCTGGTCGCGCCAGCGGTTGTTGGCGATGGCCAGGAGGCGCATGTGGAATTGCTCGT
>JASJPN010000145.1:0-4935 GCA_031426635.1 Polaromonas sp. | reverse complement strand
AACTTACCCGGCAAATCTTCAACATATTGGTGCCGCCCGGTGTGCCCATCGGTTCGCCGCCCGTGATGGCGTAAACATCACCGGTTTGAATGATGCCACGTGCCTTGAGTTCTTTCTCGGTTTGCGCCAGCGCGGTGTCACGGTCGCTCACCATCTCCATCAGGAGTGGCTGCACGTTGCGGTAGAGCGCGAGCTTGCGCTGCGTGGCCACTTTGTCGGTCACCGCGTAAATAGGAAGATGAATGCGGTGGCGGCTCATCCACAGCGCGGTGCTGCCGCTTTCCGTCATCGCCACAATGGCTTTGGCTTCCAAATGGTGCGCGGTGAACAACGCGCCCATCGCGATGGCTTTGTCAATGCGTTCAAAAGCCATGTCGGTGAAATCAGCATCGAGCTTAACGTCTTCAGCACTTTCTGCCGCCAGGCAAATGTTGGCCATTTCAATCACCGTCTCTAACGGGTATTTGCCAGCAGCGGTCTCGGCCGACAGCATCACCGCGTCGGTGCCGTCGAGCACCGCATTGGCGACGTCACTGACCTCGGCGCGGGTCGGCACCGGGTTGGTAATCATGCTTTCCATCATTTGGGTCGCGGTAATGGCCGTTTTGTCGTGTTTGCGCGCCAGTTTGATCATGCGTTTTTGCAGCGCAGGCACCGCAGCGTTGCCCACCTCGACCGCCAGATCGCCGCGTGCCACCATGATGCCGTCGCTGGCGAGCACGATCTCTTCCAGCTTGGGAATCGCCTCGGCACGCTCGATTTTGGCAATCAAATGCGGTTTGTGGCCAAAGTCAGCGCCCGCCGCATTGGCTAGCTGGCGTGCCAACTCCATGTCCGCGCCCGATTTAGGAAAGCTCACCGCAATGTAATCGGCCTGGAAGCTCATGGCGGTTTTGATGTCGTCCATGTCTTTGGCGGTCAACGCGGGCGCAGTCAAGCCGCCGCCCTGCTTGTTGATGCCCTTGTTGTTGGACAGCTCGCCGCCCAGCTTGACGGTGGTGTGGACGGCCTGGCCTTTGACGGCATCGACGGTGAGCACAATCAAGCCATCGTTGAGCAAGAGCACGTCGCCCGCTTTGACTTCGTTGGGTAAATCTTTGTAATCCAGACCCACAGCGTCCACCGTACCCAGCTCGGTACGGGTCGCATCTAAAACAAACTTGGCACCGGGCTCTAGCATCACTTTGCCGTCAGCAAAGCGACCGACGCGAATTTTGGGGCCTTGCAAGTCGGCCATGATGGCGACCACCGTGCCAGCGCGCTGCGCAGCCTCGCGCACCATCATGGCGCGGTCAATGTGGTCTTGCGCCTTGCCGTGGCTAAAGTTCAGTCGCACGACGTTGACACCTGCGCGGATCATTTGTTCAAGCAACGCGGGGTCACTGGATGCAGGGCCAAGAGTGGCGACGATTTTGGTGGCGCGGCGTGACATGTAAGAAATCCCTTTTTGTAAGTTAGCTGTTATTTTCGCAGAAATTTGTGACGGCTAAATTACCAACCCAGCGCAATGTGCAGCGGCAAATACACCGCCATACCCACCACAATCGTTCCCAACACGGCTTGCCCCGCGCCCTTGGACCAGAAAAAATACGCCAATCCGGCGGCGGCAGCGAACAGCCGCGCATCCTGCCAGGTTGTGATCAAGGCACCTTGCGTCATCACAATTTCAGGAACAATCACGGCGGAAAGTGCGGCAATGGGGGCGTACTGCAAACCACGCTGTGCCCAGCGCGGTAATGACCAGTCACTGCTGGATATAAAAAAGAATGATCGGGTCACGACGGTAATCACCGCCATGCCGACGATCACGCCCAAGGTCCAAAAATCAGTATCGTTCATATTGTATTCACGCCTTGTTCATGCTTTGCTGTGCTTTGAGGACGGTTTCCAACAGCAGACAAAGCGCGACTGACGCGGCAATGGCTACCACGATGTTGAGGCGAAAAGGCAGTGCAAACGCTGCCACGGCGGCGGCGCCTGCCACGCCCGCAGAGACCATACGCAAGCCGCTGGAGGCCAGTGAACTCGCCACCCCCAATAAGGCCAAAATCCCCGCAAACCCCAAGCCCCAAGAGGTCGGAATGGTATGCGCCAGCGCAATGCCCAGCAAGCTGGCGCCTTGCCAACTGACCCAATTGAACACCATGCCACCGGACAAGTAGGCCATTTGCGCCAACCGCTTTTCAGTCCCTGCCACAGCTTGGGTAGCGTGTGCGTCTTGTACATTTTGTACATCTTGCGCATCTTGTACGGGCTGTGGATAGCGCCTGGTAAACAGCACATAGCTCAAATCCGCCGTCAAATAGCCTGTCACCAAACGCTGCCACAACTTCAAGTGCATGACATAGGGCCGCAGGTGGGCGCTGAACACGACAAAACGCAGATTCACACAAAAACTGGTGGCCAAAATGACCAGCATGGGTGCGCCGGCAGCTATCAGCGGCATCGCTGCGAGCTGCGAGCTGCCGGCAAAGACCAGCAAGGTCATGGCGACGGCTTCAACCACACTCATGCCAGACTTAACCATCGCCACGCCCGTCATGAGTCCCCATGCAGCCAAACCCGGTGACACGGCGGCCATTTCACGCACACCGAGCAAAAATTGCGGATGCCTCACGAGCCGACGCAAACTTGTCATGCAGTCCCCAGCAGCATGCCAACTTTCAACTCAAATCCCCGTACAAAATCCGCCACTTTCAAGCGTTTCCCGCCTGGTCGCTGTAGCTCGGTGATGCAGACGGCGGTGCTTTGGGTCGCTGTTGATGTCGTATTTGATGACTCTATTGCTATTGATTTCATAGCTGCAACGGCAATATAATCGCCGGTTATAGCCACAATTTGACCATTTTTCGGAAGATTTCCGGCATCTGGCACCGCCGCAGTCCCCACATGCGCTGCCCAGACCTTGATAGGCTCGCCACCCAGCAGCGTCACCGCGCCGGGGAAGGGGTTGAAGGCCCGAATGCGCCGCACAATTTGCGCTGCGTCCAGCGTCCAGTCAATCGCGGCCTCGTGTTTTTCGATTTTGTGGGCATAACTGATGCCAGAAGCAGGCCCCACCCCAGGCTGCTTGGTAGCCACAAGACGGGGCCCTTGTTCCAAGGCTTGCACGATCAAACGGCCACCCATCTCGGCCAGTTTGTCATGCAAGGAACCGGTGGTGTCGTCTTCCAGAATCGGACATGAATCAACCAGCAGCATGTCGCCGGTATCCAGGCCCGCGTCCATTTGCATGATGGTGATGCCCGCTGTAGCATCACCCGCCTCGATGGCACGGTGGATGGGTGCCGCGCCGCGCCAACGTGGCAGCAGCGAGGCGTGAATATTGAAGCAACCCAGCTTGGGGGTATCGAGCACCCACTGCGGCAGGATCAAACCGTAAGCGGCAACGACCATGGCTTCTACGCCATCAGCCACGGCTTGCTCAATCGCTGCGCGAGCTGCTACCGCATCGTCAGGAAATTTGCCATCCAACCGCAGGCTGCGCGGCTGCGCAACGGGGATGTGGTGCTCCAGCGCAAACTGTTTTACCGCGCAGGCGTGCAGTTTCAGGCCGCGCCCGGCGGGGCGATCGGGTTGGGTGAGCACCAGCGTGATCTCGTGGCCTGCTGCCATGAGTTGCTGCATCGCCACGCGAGCGAACTCCGGCGTTCCGGCAAAGATGAGTTTCATGCCTTCAAAATACAGGGCGTGAGGAGCGTGACTCTTCGCGCTGCTCTTCACGTTTTATTTTGAGCATTTTGGTTTTAATCCGGTTGAACTTGAGCTTGGACAAGTACTCCACAAACACCTTGCCCTGCAAGTGATCCAGTTCGTGCTGAATGCACACAGCCAGCATGTCGTCGGCTTCAATGCTTTGCAGTTGGCCTTGAGCATCCAAAGCCGTCACCTTGATGGACACTGAGCGCTCCACCACGTCATAAATTTCCGGCACCGACAAGCAGCCTTCTTCGCCGACATGTTTTTCCGGGCTGTACCAGGTTATTTCAGGATTAATGAGTACCAAAGGCTGGTCACGCGTGTCAGACACGTCAATCACCACCAAACGCTCATGCACGTCCACCTGCGTCGCTGCCAAACCAATGCCTTTGGCGTCGTACATGGTATGCAGCATGTCGGCAATCAAAGCCTGGATGCGCTCGTCAACCTGCGCGACTGGTGTCGCGACGGTATGCAGGCGCGGATCGGGGAACGAAAGTATGGGTAATAACATGGCTGGCGGCGTCAGACTGGGGGATAAACTTTAATAAAGCGGGGGAAAGACAACAATTATTTTACTATTCATGCCTTATTCTCGGGTTATTGATGAGATTTGATAGAAAAGTGAGGTGACTTCGCTGAAAATGCATGGTGCCAGTTTCGGGAAGTATGCAAGATTACGTTCCGCCCAGCCTGCAAGGCTTACGATTCAGAAGAACCATGCCCACACACACAAAACTGATGAATAAAAACCTCCTTCTTCGTGCCTCTTTTCGCGCACCGGCTTGCAACACAGCATGCACCTTGCTCTGCACGGTCGTCGCGACCGCCCTCACAGCCCTATCTGCGACATCTAGCCTGGCCGCAGACCCGCAACTGACTGTGACCCCTGCACAAAACGAAACGGCCAAACAAGTGGCCAACGACGGTGTGCCTTTGAGCGAGTTGGCGCCCAATGCACCCGACAGCCATACCGTGAAACGGGGCGACACCCTGTGGGCGATCTCCAAACTGTTCCTCAATAGCCCGTGGCGCTGGCCCGAGCTGTGGGGCATGAACATGTCGCAGATCAACAACCCGCATTTGATTTATCCGGGACAAACCCTGTACCTCGACAAATCCAGTGGTCGGGCGCGACTGCGCAGCCAGGCCGGGGGGAGTGGTCGTGATGCCGGAGGATTGGAAACTGGCCGTTTGTCGCCCCGCACACGCGTTGAGAAGTTGGCCGATCTGTCC
>JASJPN010000144.1:0-2631 GCA_031426635.1 Polaromonas sp. | reverse complement strand
GTGGCCGAAGGTGCTCCCCTGCTAAGGGAGTATGGGGTGTAGAGCCTCATCGAGAGTTCGAATCTCTCCGTTTCCGCCAGTATTGCTGAAAAGCAATTAAAAAATCCCCGTAGCTCAACAGGTTACGGGGATTTTTTGTTTGTTTGCACCCCAGCAAGAGTGTGTAAGGTCGCCACGTCGAGCGTCCGTGCAGCTTCATGCACTTGTGTCGCGAACCCGGCACTGCCGGGCACGCGCGCTTGCAGGGCGTTTGCCCAATTCATGATATCCGTGATCCGACCGGCTTGAACCATTGGCCGCAAGACCAGTGCATCTACCTCGTCCAGAGCCCAATCGTCCACCGCCGGGCTATGAGCCTGTCCAGGCGCTTGTAACCCGGCGATGTGTGGCTCGGCCAGCGTCCATTGCAAGCCCAGCAACTCGCCGATGCATTGCAGCAGCTCAGCGTGATCCAGTGGCTTTAAAAAGTGCGCTGCAAAGTCCAGTTGCTTGGGAAATGACGCTGGCCGTTCGGGTGGTGCAGCCGACATCAACACCACCGGCACCTCGGGCCAGCGGCTTGATACCATTTGCAAAACCATCCAGCCATCGCCATCGGTCATGAATTGATCCGTCAACACCAAATCCACTCTTTGCGGCGAAGTGTCCAGCGAAGCCAGTAACTCGGCAGCCGCTTGGCCGTTGGCAGCCTGGAGCACAGAAAAACCGCAGTCCTGCAACAGGCTCAGCAACAATTTGCGACTGCTGGCGTCATCATCCACCACCAAAATGACCTGCTGCGGCCCACTGTAGCCGACAAAAGTCAGCTCCTGCGGTGCAGGCACCGGCGTTGTCGCCAGCGCCGCAGGCAGCCAAACACGCAAGCACGCGCCAGCGCCCGGCACGCTTTGCAGCGTCAATTGCCCGCCCATGGCCTCGACCAGTTGCTTTGAAATCGCCAGCCCCATGCCCCCGCTCTCGCTGTTGGGCGCGAAAGCCGAATGGCCCCGCACAAACGGCAAAAATACCCGTTCCTGGTCGGCTAGATCAATGCCCTCACCCGTGTCTATCACCGCAAAGTGAAGACTCAACATGCCTGCGTAGTTCGGCCGCCCTACCACGCACTCAAGCCGAATTTCTCCATCTCGGGTGTGGCGTGCCGCATTTGCAAGCAGGTTGTCCAGCACCTGGCGCACGCGAGCCTCATCCAGCAGGACACCAGATAGCGGTTCGCCACTGACCTGCAAGACAAATTTATTGCGGTTCACCAGGGCAAGCACGCGAGCGTTTTTTGCCATGGTGTGCAAAAACGCTGACCAGTTTACCGGCGCTGGCTCGATCATTAATTTACCCGCCTCACCCCGCGCATAGTCCAAAATTTCGTCAACCATGGCCAGCAAGTGACGCCCACTTTGCATGATGTTGTCGAGGCCGTGCGTCCACAGCGCCTGAGCGCCAGGGCGCGCCAACAGTTGTGCGTTGCCCAAAACTATATTCATGGGCGTGCGCAGTTCGTGGCTCATTTGTGCCAGAAAAGCGATTTTGGCCAAGTTCTCTCCCTCCACCCGCGAAAGTTTGACATAAACCTCGCGCGAGCGCTGAACAAAACTTACAAAAATCAGCGGCGTCATTATCAGAAAAGCCCATGGCCCAAACACAATTTCGGCCTGGAAAAACGGCAGCAACCTGAGCGAAGCACCAAAGTTCAGCAACTCCAGTATCGTCGGAAAAAGAAAGCTTAATAACCAGATGCCCACTGCGCGCGAGCCATCGCGCCAAGCCAGAAACGCCAGCCACAGGGAAAGCATCATCTGGCCAGCAAGTGTGGCCAGCCAGAAACGGGCTCCAGCCGTGTAATCCACCCCGATCGACCACAGCAGCCCAGCCAGCGTCAGTAGTACCATGGCCGCAAACATCCGGTAGGGCCAGCGGTACCGCCGCAGTCCCGGCAGCAAGGTGTGAAGACACGCCGTATACGCCGCAATCAGCAGCAGCACACCCAGGGCTAGCACCTCTACCGCCATGGGTGTGTCCACGGGCCAGACGTAGCGCTGTAGCGCACTGGATTGAAACCCCACGATCAAAGCCACGCCGACCATGGCCAGGGCAAACAACAAATAGAGTTGCTCCCGGGTCAAGATAAACATCAGCGCCGAGAGCAGCAGCGTCATCAGCAAGCCACCCAGCGTCAGCATCAGGCTGAACTGTCTGAGTTTGGCCGCCTCCTGGTACGCGGCGGGTACCCACAGTGTGGTTGACAGGTCAATGATCGTGCGCGACGCCACCCGCAGCCACACCGTCTGCTGCGACCCCGCAGGCAGCAGCAGCGGGAACATGCCATAAGCACGCCCGATTTCTTGCCGTTGCGCCAGGGGCGTGCGAATGCCAACATCGCTGCGCTGCCAGTCGCCTCCCGCAACCGGCACAAACAGGCTCATCTCTTCCATCCGTGGATGCCCCACAGACAGCCAGCGCTCCAGCGGCTGCGTGCCGCCGTTCGTCAAGGTCAGTCGCAGCCAAAAGGCCCGGTGGTCATAGCCCCGCGCCAAATCCGAGATCTTGACTGGCTCTGGCGTACAGGCCCCGACCAACACCTGCGCCAGCCCAACGTCGCGCTCTGTTGCACACCACGCCACAGCCGTGTTTGCATTC
>JASJPN010000143.1:0-3903 GCA_031426635.1 Polaromonas sp. | reverse complement strand
TGGCACATCCAGTTAAACGGGCGAACTTCGAGCGGGAGAGCGCGTCCCCAGACGCTCTGCACGTGGCGGACTGGGTTATCGATTCGGGCGACAATCTCGGCATGCCGTTCGCGATTGTCGATAAGAAGGATGCCAAAGTGTTTGTATTCCATGCGGACGGTCGGCTCCGCGGCACGGCCCCAGCACTGCTCGGCCTGGCGCTAGGCGACGATTCCGTCCCCGGCATCGGCGACCGAGCATTGTCGAGCATTCGCCCCGATGAGCGTACGACGCCGGCGGGCCGCTTTGTGGTTGCGCTGGACCGCAATCTCCAGGGAAAGGACATTCTCTGGGTCGACTACGATGCCGCGATCTCTTTGCATCCTGTGATCACGAGTAATCTCAAGGAACACCGCGGGCAGCGTTTGGCGACGCCATCGCCACTCGACAACCGTATTTCCTATGGCTGCATCAATGTCCCGGTTGAATTCTTTCATGGCGTGGTGAGTCCGGCTTTTACGGGGACGAACGGTGTCGTCTATGTGCTGCCGGAAACCCGGTCGCCTCGACAAGTTTTCGCTTCGTATGACGTCGACGAGCGTGAGCGACTACAGACCGCGAGCCAACGCTTGCCCGCGCAGATTGCCCCCCAAACCGATGCCAGCTTTGGGGGACGATGATGGATCAAACCAACCCCAATGCCCCCAGCACCGCGCCAGCCCCCAAGAGCCACAGCAAATGCGTCCTGGTTTTCCACACCACCCATGTCGATACAGTGGCTAATAACCAGAGCGGCCAGTCTTTGCCAGGCTGGTTGTGACCGGCGATCAAGAGCCAGCCAGTGGCTATCAACAAAGCGATGATGATAGGCACCAGGCCTTGTTTGAAGGCGCGGACGATGCGTAGCTCGCGGTTGCGGTGACCCCAGCGGGCGGCGACAAAGGCCAGTGTCGTGCTGGGAAGCATGATGCCCAGCATGGCCAGGCCCATGCCTAAAAATGCGTACACCCATCCCATCCAGCCTGCTGCCAACCCACCGCCAGCGTTCAAGCCCACATTCCACCCCATCAACGCCACAAACAGCACATTGGGCCCCGGCGCGGCTTGCGCCAAGGCGATGCTGGAGGTGAATTGCGAGTCTGTCAGCCAATGTTGATCATTCACCAAGTAACGGTGCATGTCCGGCGCGGTGGTGATGGCACCACCGATGGACAACAGGGACAAGGCGGCAAAGTGGCCAAATAACGCGAACCAGTCGGCTACCGTGAGTGTCAAGCTCATGATGACTCCTCCTTGTTCGGGGTGCTGGAAACTGAGCCAGCGCTCGGCAACTGAACCCGTCCCAATTGGCCTAACTGACGGTATGCCCACAACGTAGCCAGCATGCCCAAGCCCAACAAAACCCAAACCAGCGGGATACGCAGCAACGCAATTGCTACAAATGTCATAGCAGACAAGGCAATGCATACGCCGACCCCCATCACATTTGAGCCTAAAGTTTTGACCAATTTAAGACCCACCGCAGCAATCAACCCTGCCGCCACCGCACCCATCCCTCTGAGCGCACCTTGCGCCGTGGGCAGGTCAGCCACGCTAGAAAACAAGGCAGCAACGACCAAAACCACCAACAGCGGAAAAACCAGCATCCCCGCCAGCGCCACCAGTGCCCCGCGCAGGCCAAAGTAGCGGTCGCCAATCATCAGTGACAAGTTCACCACGTTGGGGCCAGGCAATATCTGCGCCACCGCCCAGTCTTCGACAAACTCGTCCAGCGTGAGCCAGCGCTTTTTGTCCACCAATTCGCGCTGTACGACAGCTAAAACACCGCCAAAGCCCTGCAAAGCGAGCCAGGTGAAGGACCAAAACAGGTCGGATAACGAGGTGGGACGGGAACCGGGCTTGGGCAAGGGCAAGTGAGGGGCTGGAGAGTCGGGGCGCATGGGTGAATCTTAACCTTTCACCCGCAGGTGCATGGTCATCCAGGTAGCACAAACCAGCTTAAAACCTTACACTACACGGTTACCCCAAGTTTTACTCAAGCTTTCCCCCTATGAATGCCCCCCTGGATGTCTCCTTCTTCGCACGCGCGGCCAAACCGCTGACCAGTTACAAAAAATACTGGGCGGCTCGCTTTGGCATGGCCAAATTTTTGCCGATGAGCCGCGCCGAGATGACCGTGTTGGGCTGGGACAGTTGCGATATTGTGTTGGTCACCGGCGACGCTTACGTTGACCACCCCAGCTTTGGCATGGCGGTGATTGGCCGCATGCTGGAAGCACAGGGCTTTCGGGTTGGCATCATCGCCCAGCCCGATTGGCAAAGCGCCGAACCGTTCAAGGCGCTGGGCAAGCCCAATTTGTTCTTCGGCGTGACGGCGGGCAACATGGATTCGATGATCAACCGCTACACGGCGGATCGCAAAATCCGCAGCGACGACGCTTACACCCCCGGCGATGTGGGCGGCAAGCGCCCCGACCGCGCCGCGATTGTCTACAGCCAGCGCTGCCGCGAGGCCTGGAACGATGTGCCGATTATTTTGGGCGGCATCGAAGGCTCGCTGCGCCGCATTGCGCATTACGATTATTGGTCGGACAAGGTCCGCCGCTCGGTGGTGGTGGATGCCAAGTCTGACTTGCTGCTGTACGGTAACGCTGAACGCGCGATTGTCGAAATTGCCCACCGCCTGGCGGCCAATGAGCCGATTGCATCAATCACCGACGTGCGCGGCACGGCTTTTGTGCAGCGCAGCAACGTTGAGGGCTGGTTTGAGATCGACTCCACCAGCGTGGACGAAGTTGGTCGCGTTGACCAGCTGGTGAACCCCTACATGATGAGCGCAGACGTGGCGCGTGAACAAGGCGGCACTTGCGTGCAAGACCCGGCAGCATCTGACACAAAGATTGGGTTACTCGACGGCAGCATCAAACCGCTCAAGTTTGTCCCCAATCCTTCTCTGACCCATAAGAACAACATGGTGAAGACCGCGCGTGACAAAACCGTCATCCGCCTGCCCTCTTACGAAAAAGTCAAATCTGATGCCGTACTCTACGCCCACGCCAACCGCGTGCTGCACCTGGAGACCAACCCCGGCAACGCACGCGCTTTGGTGCAAGCCCATGGCGAAGGTACGACGGCCAAAGA
This sequence comes from Polaromonas sp., assembly GCA_031426635.1. Taxonomy (GTDB): domain Bacteria; phylum Pseudomonadota; class Gammaproteobacteria; order Burkholderiales; family Burkholderiaceae_C; genus Aalborgiella. The sequence goes on along the minus strand of JASJPN010000143.1, from coordinate 783 downwards.
CGTGTGGATCAACCCACCGCCGATCCCGCTCACCACCGCCGAGATGGATCACGTGTTTGACTTGGCCTACGCGCGCAGTCCGCATCCCAGCTACGCGGATGCCAACGGCAGCCATGACCACTCGACCAAAATTCCGGCGTGGGAGATGATTCGCTTTTCCGTCAACATCATGCGCGGCTGCTTCGGTGGCTGCACGTTTTGCTCGATCACCGAGCACGAAGGCCGCATCATCCAAAGCCGCAGCGAAGACTCGGTCATCAAAGAGGTGGAAGCCATTCGCGACTCGGTCAAAGGCTTTACCGGCACGATTTCCGACCTGGGCGGCCCGACCGCCAACATGTACCGCATCGGCTGCAAATCACCCCAGATTGAAGCCGCTTGCCGCAAACCCAGCTGCGTCTACCCCGGCATTTGTTCGAATCTGAACACCAGCCACGCCCCGCTGATCAACATGTACCGCCGCGCCAGAGCCCTCAAAGGCGTGAAAAAGATCTTGATCAGTTCCGGCCTGCGCTACGACCTGGCGGTACAAAGCCCCGAATACGTCAAAGAGCTGGTGACCCACCACGTCGGTGGTTACCTGAAAATTGCACCCGAGCACACCGAGCAAGGGCCGCTGACCAAGATGATGAAGCCCGGCATCGGCTCGTACGACAAGTTCAAAACCTTGTTTGAAAAGTACAGCCTGGAAGCCGGTAAAAAGCAGTACCTCATCCCCTACTTCATCGCCGCGCACCCCGGCACGAGCGACGAGGACATGATGCATTTGGCCATCTGGCTGAA
>JASJPN010000142.1:0-3928 GCA_031426635.1 Polaromonas sp. | reverse complement strand
TGGTCGGCGTTATCGAGAGCCACGTTCAATTGCTGGTATTCGTCACGCGACAAAAAACCATCGACTAAAAATGAACGTTCCTGGTTACGAATGTCTTTTTGTTGTGCCATCAACCCAGAGAATTCATCTTTGCTGATGCGGTTGGCGTTGACGCCCTCAACGATGCGGTCGAGTTGTTGTTCTTGACGGTCGTTGATAACAGTCAATGCGCGTTGGTTGTTTTCAACCACGAGCTGACGTTGTTTTTCGCGCTCTAAAAAGGCACGTTCACGGGTTAGAAAGGCGCGCTCGCGCTCCGAGTAGTAGTTTTCGCGCTCATGGTAGTAATCACGGTAGCGTTCTTGAAGGTAGCTGTCGTGGTCTGGGCGGTCACGCTCAACGTAACTATTATCAGGGCGAAAGCCATTTTGTACGGGGGCTGCTTGAGCAGGCGGGGGCGCAGGCGGAATAACAATCGATGGGCCAGAAATAATCAGGCTCCAGTCCGGGCCAGCAGCATGTGCGGTCAAACCCAGCGTTGCCAGCATGGATGCAGCAGCTAACGTCACGAACAGATTTTTACTTGTAGGCATTTGCATATTAAAACTCCTGAGGTTGAAGTTGATTAACGCGCCTGTACCTGGGGTCGTGGACGTGTTCCGGCGGAAACTACAATTTCTAACATGTTTTCTTTCCGGATAATGCCAAATTTTTCATTGCTTCCGGGTTTGAGCATGGCCACGCTGGACAGTAGCTCAGACACGTTGTGCACCGGCTTGCCCGCAATGCTCACAATGATGTCGCCGGGCACGATGCCCGCTTTGGCAGCCGGCGCGTTTTGCAGCACACCGGTGATGATCACGCCCTGGGTGGACTCGCCACTTGCCGTGGGCGCTTTGATGCCAAAGGTTTCAGCCAGCTCAGGCGACAAATCTTGTGGCTCGACACCAATCCAGCCGCGCGTGACTTGGCCGTCCTTGACGATACTCTCCAACACTTGCTTGGCAGTGGACACGGGAATGGCAAAGCCAATGCCCAAACTGCCGCCTGAGCGCGAATAAATCGCCGTGTTGATGCCTTGCAGGTTGCCATTCACATCCACCAGGGCGCCGCCCGAGTTACCGGGGTTGATGGCGGCATCGGTTTGGATGAAGTTCTCAAACGTGTTGATACCCAACTGGTTGCGGCCCAAAGCGCTGACAATGCCGCTGGTGACGGTCTGGCCCACGCCAAATGGGTTGCCGATGGCCAGGACCTGGTCACCCACTTGCAGGGTGTCCGAACTGCCCAGCACGATGACGGGTAACCGGTCAAGGCTGATTTTCAAGATGGCGAGGTCCGAGTCGGGGTCCGTACCGATGACCTTGGCTTTGGCGCGGCGGCTGTCGTTGAGGATGACTTCAATCTCATCGGCACCCTCGACCACGTGGTTGTTGGTCAAAATATAGCCTTCTGGGCTGACAATCACGCCGCTACCCAAACCCGCTTGGGGTTCATTGCCGCGGTCGCCAAAGAAAAATTTGAACCAGGGGTCTTCACTTTGTGGGTTGTTGACGGCCGCTTTGCTCACGTTGATGCTGACCACCGCGGCCGAGGCCTTTTGTGCGGCGGCTCTGAAGCTGCCATTGGGAACCGCACCAGCGCCGATGCCAGGGGAGCTGGCGGGCGCTTCCATCACGGAAATGCCCGCCACTTTGCTGCGTGTCGCACCCAGCCAGTCAGGTTTGAGCGTTGCCACAACAAAATAAGCGGCCAGCAAGATGGTTACAGATTGGGAGAAAATTAGCCAAAATCGTTTCATGTGTTCATTGTCCACTGAAAATGTGATGAATTGAACCAAGTGGGGGCACAATCAGGCAAATTCCAGTCCCCATACAACTTCCAAATGGCCCCATGCCCCATGTGACCCCGCCCCATACTGACAGAAACACCTTGCTGGCTGCCTGCGATGCTTTGCTCACGCCAGAGCGCTTTACCGACTATGGTCCGAATGGATTGCAGGTTGAAGGCAAGCCGATCATTCACAAAATTGTCTCCGGTGTAACCGCCAGCCGCGCCCTCATTGAAGCGGCCATTGACGCCAAGGCAGACGCTATTTTTGTCCACCACGGTCTGTTTTGGCGCGGTCAAAGCGCCACGGTGACGGGCTGGATGAAGCAGCGGTTGGCTTTGCTGCTGGCGCATGACATCAACCTGCTGGCCTACCATTTGCCACTCGATGCGCATCCCACGCTGGGAAACAACGCGCAATTGGGCGTCGAACTGGGCTTCATACCGAAAGCGATGGGCGAGCACGCCGCCATGGTGCACTTTGGCGAGCAAGCGCTGGGTTGGTTGGTGAATTTGGCAAGTGTGGGGTCAACCGACTTTGCGAATGGCCAATTCTTGAAAAATCATCTTGAATTATACTTAAATAGATCGGTATCCAGCGTCATTCCTGATAATGTAGCTATTAAAAACATAGCATGGTGCAGTGGCGGTGCACAAAGCTACTTTGAAGCTGCCATCGCCGCTGGCGCGGATGCCTTCATCACCGGTGAAATCTCTGAGCCGCAAGCGCATTTGGCGCGTGAGTGTGGCGTGGCCTACTTTGCCTGCGGCCACCACGCCACTGAGCGCTATGGCGCACCGGCCGTGGCGGCACATCTGGCGGCGCAGTTGGGTGTGGCACATGAATACATCGAAATTGATAACCCCGCATGAAAATATGACCTCCACGCTCGTCACTTCGTGTATTTCGCGGCCCCCCGGGGTATCTCATTTTCCTAGGGGCGGCCCGTCGGAAAATTGCCATGCAAAAGCAACGTGTTTACCAATCGCCATCACCATGGGCGACCCTGCCGGGATTGGCCCCGAAATCATTGCCAAAGCCTTTCGAGATGCGCCCGATGTCACGGCGGGCTGCTTTGTGGCAGGCGATGTCGCCGCGCTGCGTCGTGCTGCTGCCTTTTTGGGCGTCAATTTGACTGATTCACTGCCTGTGGCGCAGCTAGAGACACCCGATGAGGCTTTGACCATGCCGCCACGCTGTATTCCAGTGTTGCAGGTGTGTGCGCCTACCCCCGTGGAGGTGGGAAAAGTCAGCCAAATAGCTGGCCAGGCTGCAGCTGATTGTGTGGTTTGGGCGGCGCGTGCTGCGTTGAACGGTCAAATTACTGCCATCGTGACCGCACCGCTGCACAAAGAGGCATTGGCCGCCGCCGGCGTGCCGCATCCAGGGCACACCGAGCTGCTACAGGCTGAGGCGGCGTCTTTTTTGGGTAAATCAGTCAACGAGTTGCCCGTTCGCATGATGCTGGCCAATGATGAGTTGCGCACGGTGTTGGTCAGTATTCATCTGTCTCTGCGCGACGCGATAGAGGCGGTGAGCTTCGAGTCGGTGTTGCAAACCATTCGCATCACGCATGCATTTTTAGAGACGCTTGCGGGTAATGCGCCAAGTCATCCCTCGCGTGCAGGCATGCGAATAGGCGTGGCCGGACTCAACCCGCACGCGGGGGAAGGGGGCTTGTTTGGCCGCGAAGAAATCGACCTCATTGGCCCTGCCGTGGCAGCCGCCCGCGCGGAGGGCATTGATGTTATCGGTCCGCTGGCACCTGACACGATCTTCATGCGGGCCCGCGCCAAAGACGGGCAGCGCGGTGAATTCGATGCCGTGGTGGCGATGTACCACGACCAGGGGCTGATACCGGTGAAGTACTTGGGGGTGGACAAGGGCGTCAACGTGACGCTGGGTCTGCCTTTGGTGCGTACCAGCCCGGATCACGGCACCGCCTTTGACATTGCAGGCAAGGGCTTGGCAGATGCAGCCAGCTTGATTGCCGCCATTCAGATGGCTAAACAATTGCTTTATGCCTCTCAGTAAAAAATTGTCATCCCAAAGCCACCCGCCCCGCTCACTTCATGGCAACATATAGCCATGCAAGAACCGACAAAAGCCCCATTCATC
>JASJPN010000141.1:0-2043 GCA_031426635.1 Polaromonas sp. | reverse complement strand
AAGGTCAGTCGCAGCCAAAAGGCCCGGTGGTCATAGCCCCGCGCCAAATCCGAGCGCTTGACTGGCTCTGGCGCACAGGCCCCGACCAACACCTGCGCCAGCCCAACGTCGCGCTTTGTTGCACACCACGCCACAGCCGTGTTTGCATTCGTTGAGGAGTCGGCTTCCACATTTAGCCCTGCCGCTGGCATGCCAACGCCCAGCAGGCACAGCAGCAGGCAAGCAACACGGATCAACCGGGTTTTCACGGGCTTGCCTTCACGTCACGGCATTTTCGGATGGGGAAGAATCTGAATCACCGCCGGCCTCTTGTTGCCGTGCCACCTGCAATTCTCTGCGCAAGCTGTGGGGCGGGCAGCCAAAGCGCTCGCGAAACGCCTTGGAAAAATGCGCCGGAGTGGCATAACCCAGGTGGTCGCCAATCACCGCCATGGGCGTGTCGATGCTGGTCACCAGGTAATGCGCCTGGCGCAAGCGCTCTTCGCGCAGCCAGCCAAATACCGGCATGGCGCAACAAGCGCCAAACGCCTGATTCAGTCGGCGCCGGTTGGTGCCCAGCAAGGCGGCCAGTTGGTCCAGCGAGGGCGGGCTTGCCAGCGCCCGGCGCAAAGCTTTCTGCGCCGCATGGACCAGCACGGCATCAAATCCCGCGCCGGTATCTGTCACAAGTTCTGGTGCATCGGATGGCAGCGTGGCCACCTTGGGCGCGAACTGCCGATGCACACCAATGCGCGCCAGCACCTCGGGCTCGCTGAACGGCTTGCCGATGTAGTCCACGCCACCCAAGGCAAAGCCTTGCAGCCGCTGCGCCACATCGTTGGCCGCAGTGAGAAAAATAACCGGGATGGAGTGTGTTTTGGGGTTGGCCCTGAGCAGGCGGCAGCTGGCAAAGCCGTCCAGCACCGGCATTTGCACATCCAGCAAAATCAGTTGAGGCTGTTGCAGCACTGCCTGCTGGTAACCCGACTGCCCGTCAAACGCCACACTCACTCGCATCCTGCGCGCCAACAGCATGTCCATGAGCAGACGCAAATCGGTCAGCGAGTCGTCAATCAACAAAATATCGGTCGAAGGCGCTGGGCTGGCGTTGGGGTAGGGGAGCGACATGGTAGCGATTTTGCACTCCAGATTGTCCAATCACAACAAAGGTGCAAAAAGTTCCTTGAGTAATAGTTTTTGTGCTGGCCATGCTACCGCGCCCGTGCATGTCTTATTTATATTTATCGTTGGTGTTGCAGCAACCGTTGCAGCGAATTTGACAAAGACACACAATATGCCATTTCCAGGCTCTCGGCTCGCTCATTGGCACCATCCGCTGCACACCCTTGCCGCGTTGGTCGCGGCAATGTTCTTATCCACACCTTTGCACGCACAAGATGCGGCCAAGCCGGCTACAGCACCCACCAGTGGCACCATGAACAATGGCAACAGCGGCGCCAATGTCCTCACCCAGGCCGCTGTGCAGCAGGGGGTGCTCAACTGCGCAGCGCGCATCAACCAGGTCAGTCATTTTCTCGGTTATTCGCCGCAGGCCGGTGCGCTCTTGATGATGCCCCCGGCCCAACCCGACCAGCGTTTGATTCCGATCGCCATGGAAGTGCCCAGCCAGGCCGGGGTCGCCTATGTTTCCGCCACCTTTGCCCCCAACCAGGCCAACGGCTGTGGCGCGGCTTACGACGCCGTTGTGTACTGGTCGCAAAACTGTGAGGCTGTGGTCGCCAGGCAGTTTGCCACACTGAAGAAGGTGGGGCTACTGCGCAAGGACATCACCGTGCTGGACGGCGGCGTGGCCACCAAGGTTTTTTTGATGCCGGCCGGCAGCGGCTGCGTGTCAATCAAAAAAGAAGTTGTTTTGTAAAGCCCCGGCAGCGGGATTCAATTTTAAAGAAAAGACGTGATGATGAAAAAAAATAAATTTCGGATGAAAGTTTTGGCCGCGAGTTTGGCTACATTGTTCTTGGGGAATAGTGTCCACGCTCAGCTTTCTACGCTTGTTGACCTAACTGTAACTGGCACAACGACCCTGGGCGGTGTGTTGGGCGT
>JASJPN010000140.1:0-3495 GCA_031426635.1 Polaromonas sp. | reverse complement strand
TACTGTGAGTCCGTTTCATTTTTCCATCGACACCGACAGGCTGCGCTCGATGAAGCCCACACCCCCGACCGCACCTGCGGAGGAGGCCACCGACGTGAAGCGGAAAACATTGACCGTGGCCCCGACCTCTGCGTGAGCCTGGAGAGCACAGGTGATGACCACCGTGAACGTATCGACGGTCAAGGTCGTGGGCGAAGCCGGGCAGGTTGTCGTTGTGCTGGCAATGCCCCACTCCAGCCCGGCCCGCGCCGCCCAGTAGGCGCGCGAGCCCTGCACGTCCTGCGCCGAGGTCAACTGCTGCGTGTTCGAAAAGGTCACCATAAAAGCGCCCAGCGCAGCCAGCACCACCACCAAAAAGACAGCGGCAATGGCGGCAAAACCCCGTTGAGTACGTTGCTGGTGTTTCATGGCGTGTTGTTGACGTGGACTTCGTGGTACAGACTGACGGTCTCACCACTGTCGGTAAAGGTGATACTCAACTGAGCCAATGCGTTGCGCTGCAAATCGGAGCCGTTGTAAACAAAGTTGCACGAACCCACCTGGCTGGCCAGGATGGTGCCGGTCGCTGGGCAGGATGCGCCAGCGAACGCTCTGACCGTGCGGCGCAGGTTGCCACCGCTGCAAACATAGGCAACCACGTTCTCACCATTAGGAATCACATGAAAACGGTTGCTACCGGATGCCAGCGGGAACTGCTTGGGTGTGATGGTGATTTTGGTTTCGTTGGCAAGGCTGCCCGCCCCCACACTGGCTACCGCAGAGGTATTGTCTGCGTTGTAAGCGCTGGACCCCGGAATCCCCAGGTTATAGACAGCGACCAGATCACCGGCCGCAATGGCCTGGTCGGCCAGCGGGCTGTTGGCACCCAGCATGTCGAAGCTGTCATCAGCCGCCGTGAAATTCAGCATGTCGCCATTGCCGGACGCATCGACATCGGCCCGATAGCGCCCCCCCGTTTTGGTGGGAATGAATTCCAGGCATTGATTGTTCGGATTCAGAATGCTGTTGGGCAAGGCCTTGCGAATATCACGCGCCAGGCGCCGCACCGCGGTGTCGGCGACGTCGGTCAGTGCCGCACGCCGGGCGCTGGCAAAGTAGGCGTCAATCGGGCTTTTCATGAAGACCGCAACGATCCCACCGATCACGCCCATGATGACGATCACCATGATCAATTCGACCAGAGTAAATCCTTGCTGATGTGTTTTTTGGCGCATGGCTAGTAGTTGCTCCGGTAACCGGTCATGGTGATGGCCTCCGAGCCATGGGTGATGGTCACTGTCACTTTTTTGGCAGCCATGCCCAACGTCGTTGCATCGTTCACCACCGCGATACCGATCACATAGGACGCCAATGCCGCCGGCAGGTCGGTGAACAGCGCATTGCTCTTGCCGTTGTAGTCGCCCACGTCGTCCATGGTGCTGCGCGTGGTTTCACCGGTGGTGACTGAAGGGTCTGGATCCTCGTAGTTTTTAAGCAAGATTTCTTCCAGAATCGAATCGGCCAGCGCCATGGCCTGCTTGCGCACCATCGGGTCGGCGCTGGACTTGACCACGGTATCCGTGACCAACAGAATGCCCGCCAGCCCGGCGCTCACTATCACGATGAAGATGATGAGCTCAATCAGCGTGAAGCCGCGTTGGCGCAGCCTATTCATGCACATACCCTGTGGCAGTTTCTACCGTGATGGACTTCGCCGCGTTGCTCACCTGCATGGTTTGGGTGGCCACCGACGCACCCGACGCGTTCACAGGCTGCCCCAGCCCATCGAAATTGAAATCCGTCGGCGCAGCGCTGTAGGCTACACCGGTCTTGGCGGTGATGGTTCCCGGGCTGTCACCTTTTGGCCCGCGCAAGGCCGTGTTGCAGGTCGTGGTGGCGGCGGCGGAAGCGATGTTCAAGGTTGCCGAGTTGGCCGTAAACGCCACGCAAACGGTGCGCCGCTGGGCAATCGCCGTCTTCTGCGCATAACGCAAAAACGCCAGCGTTTCGTCATGAAAGCCCCGGGCGTTGAAGTCATCACTGTTGAACATGCGCGGCGCGGCGAACACGGCCAACACACCCAGCAGGACGATGACCATGATCAGCTCGATCAGCGTGAAGCCCGACTGACCCAGGCTTCGGCGCTTTGGGCCATTGGAATTGCGTTTTGGATCATCAATCAGCATGAATGTTTATACAATTTGCTATGTTTTTAATAACTATCTACATAGTACTTACGTAGTATCCACGGAATGCAGGGCTGGCGTTGTATCAGAACGCCATTATCATGCATAAACTCATGCATAAACTCATGCATAAACTCATGAATAAGCTCATGAATAACCCAGGGGGCGGCAAAGAGAAAGCAAAAGGGGCGCCAGTCTGAACAAAAAAAAACGGCTTGCGCCAACCTCGACTGGAGCCACTGTCAATCTATTAAGATGAAGGAAAAGGGAAACAGACCGTCATGCAGCAATTCAACCACATTGATATTATTTTATGGCGCGCTCTGGCCATCTTCCTGTTGCTTGGCGCGCTCATGGGCGTGGCGGTTGCCCTGCTGCTCATCTTCAAGCCGCAGCTCATGGCGCGTGTCAACCGCGTGGCCAACCGCTGGATTTCCATGCGCCATCTCAGCCGGTGGATGGATCACAGCATCCGCATTGAGCGCTGGTGCTACCGACATCATCGTCCGCTGGGCCTGTTGGTGACCCTCGGCGCCGGCTACATCCTGGTGTATTTTGGCTGGCGATTCGACAAGACCATCGCCCTGCACAGCTTCTCCAGTTTGGTGCCAAACCAGCTGCTGCTGGACGGGTTGCTGCAGGCCCTGGTGCTTTTCGCACGGATCGGCGGCGCTGTGGCGCTGCTCGCTGGCTTGTTTATCTGGCTGCGCCCCAGCCTGTTGCGCGGTTTGGAAAAAGAATCAAACCAGTGGGTGTCTTTGCGCCGCGCCACCAAGGTGCTGGATGTGTCCCATGACCAGGTGGACCTCTTCGTCGAGCGCCATGCGCAACGGGTGGGCTGGTTGTTGCTGGTGGGCAGCATCTACCTGTTTGTCGCGATGTTTCTCTGGCTGGTGTAGCGGCAGCCATGTCGGTGCGGGCGACGGAGAACACCTGTTTGCTACTATTTTGATAGCTAACTATGCAATAGACACGCCGGCTAGAGGCATATTTAACCAGTACCCCAACCTGTCCAGGCGACCCAGAGAAACACGTCAACCATCATGCGTGGCCATGCACGCAGCACCACCTTATCCATCAGTATGCGTTCCATCCGAAACGCTTGCTGAGGAAGACACCTGGCAGTTCGCATCGGCCGTCACCTCAGGCGGGGACCCGGGTGCGGCCGGATTGCACACAAGTCACATTTGTATTATGATGTAATAAGCTTTGCCTGCCAGATGCTGCTTGTTGCGACAAGGACTTGGTAGGTAAAGTGAAGTTTTCTAAATATTGAAACTGCGGTTCCGAGACTTTAGTGAAGCATTTTGATCAATGGGGCTGCGGCCCC
>JASJPN010000139.1:2261-14410 GCA_031426635.1 Polaromonas sp. | reverse complement strand
ATGCCATCGACGGACTCGCCACTGGTTTGGGCGTAATCACCGTCCAGGCGATACAGACCCGCACCGGCGTGGGTGTCGATCACGGTCAGGGCTGCTTCTTTTTCGAGCATGTGGTTGAGGATGGCAAGCAAGGTAGCGTGCTTGAGCACGTCCGCATGGTTGCCGGCATGAAAGGCGTGGCGATAACTAAACATAGAGCCATCATAGCGAGATGCGGGGCCCTTACCGCACGACAGCGGCAGATTGTGCAATCCGGCATCGCTCCCTATAATGTTTTTGTAACATCAATTTACAGAGGGCTTCCTATGAATATCATCGAACGCGCCAAAGCCATCACGCTCAGCCCAGCCGCCACGTGGCCGGTGATTGATGCTGAAAAACACGACCCCAAATCGCTATTTGTGCCTTATGTGCTGATCTTGGCGGCGATTCCTGCCGTGTCCAGTTTTATCGGCATGTCCGTCATTGGCATGGGTGGTTTTGGCTTCAATTTCCGCCTGCCGATTGGCAACGGGTTGGCCATGATGATGACCACCTACCTTTTGAGCCTGGTCATGACCTTTGGCATGGGCTGGTTGATCAGCGCCCTGGCGCCCACCTTTGGCGGTCAAAGTAACTTGGTTCAAGGCCTCAAAATAGCGGTTTTTGGCGGTACGCCGATGATGCTGGCAGGCATCTTCAACATCTTGCCTGCGCTAAGCATGATTGGCCTGCTCGTCGCTCTTTATTCTTTGTACGTCATGTACCTGGGCTTGCCGGTGCTGATGAAAAACCCGAAAGAAAAAACCATTGTTTACATGGTTGTGGTGGTGATCGCCAGCATCATTGCAGGGGTCTTGCTCGGCGTGATTAGCCGAGCCTTTACCCCTTCGGTGAGCGGCATGGGACGCCTGGGTGGCCTGAGCGGTGGTGATGTCACCATCAGCACGCCTGCTGGCAACGCGACGATCACCACCACACCGGGCACGGCGAGTGCGCCTGACACCGCCGCCATATCCATCAAAACCCCGGAAGGCGAAATCAAAATTGATGCGCAGAAGATGGACGCCCTTGCCAAACAAATGGAGGGCCTGGCCGCGCAGATGGAAAAGGACAAAAAATAAGCAGCAAAGCGATCCGGTCAGATCCACCCCATCCGCGCTGAATGGATGCTTCAGGCACGCTGGCCAAATATCGCCGTTCCGACCCGCACCAGGGTACTGCCTTCCAAAATAGCGGCCTCCAGATCGGCACTCATGCCAATCGACAGGGTATCCAGATCGAAACCCCGCCTGTTCAATTCGTCAAAGAGGGCTCTAGCCGGCGCATGCTTTGCCCGAGCAGCTGTTAAATCAGTAGCAGGCTCGGGTATGGTCATGATGCCACGCAGCCGCAGTCGTGGTAATTTAGCGATCTCTTGTGCCAAGGCCTGCACCTCATGCAGCGCCACACCCGACTTGGCTGAGCCCCCGTCAATGTTGACCTGAATGCACACCTGTAGCGGCTTGGCGTCACTGGGGCGTTGATCGTTCAAACGCTGCGCCGTTTTGAGACGGTCCAGGGTGTGAACCCAGTCAAAATGCGCAGCCACCAGCCGCGTTTTATTGCTCTGCACGGGGCCGATGCAGTGCCATTGCAGGCCGAATTGTTCTGTTTCAACCTTCAACACCGCTATTTTTTCTACCGCTTCAGCAATGTAGTTTTCGCCAAAATCACGCAATCCTGCAGCAATCGCTTGTCGGACGGCCTCAGGCGAGACGGTTTTGGTCACCGCTAAAAGCGTGACCGTCTCAAGGCGGCGACCGGCCATTTGGCACGCATGGTAAATACGTTGTTGAACCGCCTCAATATTGCTCGCAATGATGGTCATAATTAACTATAAATGGTTTAGCGCCTATATATTGACAAGGAATTGACAAGTTTGGGCGCTTTTTTGACGACTTACCCAACGGACTTGGCATGGACATCACACAATTACTGGCATTTAGCGTAAAAAACAAGGCCTCGGATTTGCACCTGTCTGCAGGTCTGCCGCCCATGATTCGGGTACACGGTGATGTGCGCCGCCTCAATGTAGATGCGCTTGAGCATAAAGAGGTCTACGCCATGATCTATGACATCATGAATGACGGCCAGCGCAAACGCTATGAGGAGTTTTTAGAAATCGACTTCTCGTTTGAAATTGAGGGTTTGGCGCGTTTTCGGGTCAACGCGTTCAACCACAACCGCGGCGCCGGCGCGGTATTTCGGACCATCCCCTCCACCATTTTGACGCTCGAACAACTCAACGCACCCAAGATTTTTGGCGACCTGGCCTTGAAGCCACGCGGTTTGGTACTCGTCACAGGGCCCACCGGCTCCGGAAAGTCCACCACCTTGGCCGCCATGGTGAATCACCTCAACGAAACAGAATACGGTCATATTTTGACGGTAGAAGACCCGATTGAGTTTGTTCACGAGTCGAAGAAGTGCTTGGTCAACCAACGCGAAGTTGGGCCCCACACCCAGAGTTTTGCGGCGGCCTTGAAATCTGCACTGCGTGAAGATCCTGACGCCATTTTGGTGGGCGAGATGCGCGACCTGGAAACCATCCGCCTGGCCATGACAGCCGCAGAAACGGGGCATTTGGTTTTGGGCACTTTGCATACTTCGAGTGCGGCCAAAACGATTGACCGGATCATTGACGTCTTCCCCGCCGAAGAAAAAGAAATGGTGCGCGCCATGCTGTCCGAGTCGCTGCAAGCGGTGATTGCACAAACTCTGTGCAAAACCAAAGATGGCTCAAGCCGTGTCGCCGCGCATGAGATCATGATTGGCACCAGCGCGATTCGCAATTTGATCCGGGAAGGTAAAGTGGCGCAAATGTACTCGTCGATTCAGACCGGCAACAGCGTGGGTATGCAAACACTGGACCAAAACTTGACCGAGATGGTCAAGCGTAATTTGATTTCCAACGCTGAAGCGCGCGGCAAGGCCAAGATCCCAGAAAACTTTCCAGGCTAGACATGGAACAAAAAAACGAAAAATCAATCATGAGGAGCCAAGATGGAACGCGAACAAGCCAGTAAATTCATCAATGATCTGCTGCGTTTGATGATTTCACGCAATAGCAGTGACCTTTTTATCACGGCAGATTTTCCACCTGCGATCAAGGTCGATGGTCAGGTCACAAAAATTTCGACGCAAGCCTTGACGGCCAAACACACTTTGGCGCTGACACGTGCCATCATGAACGATAAGCAAATTGCCGAATTCGAACGCACCAAGGAGTGTAATTTTGCGATTTCGCCCACCGGCATCGGTCGCTTTCGCGTCAGTGCATTTGTGCAGCAAGGCCATGTCGGGATGGTGATGCGGGTGATTCCTGCGACCATACCCACCATCGACGGACTGGGCGTGCCACAGGTATTGAAAGAGGTCGTTTTGGCCAAACGCGGCTTGTGCATTTTGGTCGGCGCTACCGGTTCTGGCAAGTCGACCACCATGGCGGCCATGATTGACTGGCGCAACGAAAACAGTTTTGGTCACATTATCAGCATTGAAGACCCGATTGAGTTTGTGCATCCGCACAAGAACTGCGTCATCACGCAACGTGAGGTGGGCACGGATACGGAGAGCTGGGGGGCGGCCCTTAAAAATACCTTGCGACAGGCACCGGATGTAATTTTGATGGGTGAAATCAGGGACCGCGAGACCATGGAGCACGCCATTGCTTTTGCAGAAACCGGCCATTTGTGTTTGGCCACACTCCACGCCAACAGTGCCAACCAAGCGCTTGACCGCATTATCAATTTCTTCCCGGAAGAGCGGCGTATGCAGCTGCTGATGGACTTGTCACTCAATTTGCGCGCATTTGTGTCGCAGCGTTTGATTCCCAAGGAAGACGGCAAGGGCCGCACTGCGGCGATCGAGATCATGCTCAACACGCCCCTGGTGTCTGACCTGATCTTCAAGGGCGAGGTCTCTGAAATCAAAGAAATCATGAAGAAGAGCCGCAACCTGGGCATGCAAACTTTTGACCAGGCTTTGTTTGACGCTTATGAAGCCCACACCATCTCTTACGAAGATGCCCTGCGCAATGCTGACTCGGTGAATGATCTGCGCTTGCAAATCAAGCTCTCCAGTACGCGTGGCAAAAACAAAAATTTGGCTGAAGGCACTGAACACTTCACGGTGGTCTGAACAACCACGGTGCAAGGACAGCGCCCCGTTTGTGCAATGATTTAAATTTTGGATTTTTATGACCACACCCGTAAAAACATATCCGGCTACGACCTCACGTCAGGTGGCTTTTTTAGGGCTGGGCGTGATGGGCGCGCCAATGGCCAAACACCTGGCCTTGGCGGGACACCAAGTCACGGTGTACAACCGCAACACGGCAAAAGCACAGGCTTGGGTTGCTGACGTGTCCGGCAGCTTGCCTGCTGGACTGACAGCGGCTTATGCAGCCACGCCGCACCTGGCCGTGGCCCATGCAGACATCGTTTTTAGCTGCGTGGGCAATGACGACTCCCTGAGAAGTATCACGCTGGGTGGTCATGGACAAGGCCCGGGGCAACGAGCAGATGATGGTGCTTTTGCGGGCATGCGGCCGGGCACGGTGTTTGTTGATCACAGCACAACGTCTGCCGATGTGGCACGCGAACTGTTTGCCCAGGCAGCATCACTACAGCTGCATTTCCTCGACGCGCCGGTTTCTGGCGGTGAAGCGGGTGCCAAAAACGGAGCTCTCACCGTGATGTGCGGTGGTGAGCAAGCCGCTTTTGATGCCATTCAACCTGTTGCCATGGCTTTTTCAAAGGCGGTTACCCGCATGGGCGAGAGCGGCGCCGGGCAACTCACCAAGATGGTCAATCAAATTTGCATCGCGGGCTTGCTACAAGGTTTGAGCGAGGCGCTGGCTTTTGGCCAACAAGCTGGCCTGGACATGCCTTTGGTACTCGATGTCATTGGCAAAGGGGCTGCGCAAAGCTGGCAGCTTGACAACCGAGGCCAAACCATGCTCGCCGATCAATTTAACTTTGGCTTTGCTGTCGATCACATGCGCAAAGACCTCGGCCTGGTGCTGGCAGAGGCTCACAACAATGGCGCACGTTTGCCGGTGACGGCCTTGGTAGATCAGTTTTATGCCGATGTTCAAGCCATGGGCGGGCAACGCTGGGACACCTCCAGCCTGATCAAACGCTTGCGCTAAACGCCGCCCACCGCCAAGGCAGCAGGTTGGGCTTTACTGACGCCTGGCTTCTTCTTCGGTGATTATTTCAAAACTACGCACCACTTTGACGACACCGCTCACACCGCGTGCAATGTCGGTGCCTCGATCAGCCTCGCGCTGAGTCACGCGGCCCATGAGGTAGACCACGCCACGCTCGGTCACGACTTTGAAAAGGTTAGAGGCGCGCAAGTCGCTGGTGTCCACCATGGACGCTTTGACACGCCCTGTGATGATCGCATCGCTTGAGCGTTGCTGCAACGATGACCCGTCCATGGCCGCCAACTCATTGATCACCAATTTCACGTTCTCTACTTCAAATACCAACTGCTCGGCGAGCTGTTTGACCTGTTCGCTGGAAACTTCACCCGTCAGCAGGACACGCTTGTTATAACTGGTGACATTGATATGCCCACGATCACCGATTTTTTCACGCAGCCGTGCTGATGCGCGAATTTCAATCGCTTCGTCATCCAATTGCGCCCCTGAGGTACGGCGATCGGTAGCAACGATCGCGACAGCGGCCACCGTACCACCCACCACCAAAGCGGTACACGCACTGAGGCTACTGAGCAAGGCGCTCAGGACGAGGATCTTTGTGATCGTTCGTGATGCTGGTTGCAAATAGTTGAGCTTGATCATGCGGACTCCTTATCGCCAAGTAATTGGTTATCGACGCCATCGCACAGGCAGTGCAGGGCCAACAGGTGAACCTCTTGAATCCGTGCTGTACGCTCGTGGGGCACACAAATATGCACATCGGTATCGCGTAAAGCACTGTTCATCTTACCTCCGCCCTTGCCAGTCAGGGCCACGACCGTCATTTCGCGTTCATGTGCGGCTTCAACGGCTTTCAAAATATTGACTGAACTGCCGCTGGTGGTAAGCGCTATCAACACATCACCCGTTTGCCCGAGTGCACGCACTTGCTTGGAAAAAATCACGCTGAAATCATAATCATTGGCAAGCGCCGTGAGGATGGAGCTATCGGTGGTTAACGCCAACGCAGCTAATTCAGGTCGCTCGCGTTCATAACGTCCGACAAATTCAGCCGCGAAGTGTTGCGCATCGGCAGCGGACCCCCCATTGCCGCACACCAACACCTTGCCGCCACTGGTGACACAAGCCAACAAGGCCTGGACGGCGGCTGCAATCGGTTTGCTTAAAGCTTGCGCCGACTGGTATTTCAGATCGGCGCTGTCAATAAAATTCTGTTCAATGCGTTGTTCTAGCATGCGTTCGATGATAACCCGTGTTCACCTGGCCAAAATGTATCAGGTTGCATCAAAGGCCGCCTTCAGCCAGGTGATCTGTGCCTCAACCAACACCACATCAAAACGGCAGGCCGGGGGCCTTGCCAAGCGCATCAAGTAAAAACGCGCTGCAAATACAATCCGCTTGCGTTTGCCTGCGCCAATGCTGGCAGCGGCACCGCCGTGCAAAGCGCCCGAGCGCTGGCGCACCTCGACAAACACCAATGTGCCCTCGTTGTCCCGCATGATCAGGTCAATTTCTCCACCGCCACGTCCGGGCGTCCGATAATTGCGTTCGAGCAACTTTAATCCAGCAACTTGTAAATACGCCAAAGCGAGATCTTCAGCCGCATCACCTTTGGATTTGGTGGTGGGTAGAGACGTACCTTCGAGCGCTTTGGCTGGTTTTTTGGTCAATTGAGCAGGTTGCTTGAACAAAGTTGACTTCATTATTTTGGAATATACCTTGAATGCATCTAACGAATCTTCTTCCAGCGTCTCGCTAACCACCCACTGGGGCTCAGCTTTGGCCGCTGCGCGCGATGCCGCGGGTGCGCAGCACTACCCCACCGCCACACTGTATGTGGTCGCCACGCCGATTGGCAATTTGGCCGACATCAGCCTACGTGCGTTGCAGGTACTCGCCATGGTAGATGCGATTGCGTGTGAAGACACACGCCACACCCAACCGTTACTACGCACCTATGGCATTGCCACTGGCGCCGACAAACCCTTGCTGGCCGTGCATGAGCACAACGAAGCGCAGGCCGCAGAACAAGTGATTACGCGGCTACAGCGCGGTGAACGTGTGGCTTTTGTCAGCGATGCGGGCACGCCCGCCGTCAGCGACCCCGGCGCACGGCTGGTCGCGCTGGTGCGCGCTGCCGGCCTGCGTGTGGTGCCACTGCCCGGTGCAAGCAGCGTGACCACCGTGTTGAGCGTGGCAGGCATCACGCAGGACACGGGGTTTCAATTCATTGGCTTTTTACCGACCAAAACGATGGAGCGGGATACGGCGGTGTTGAAACTGCAATCGTTAACCGGTGCCATTGTGCTGCTGGAAGCGCCGCACCGCATTGAAGCCGTGGCGAAGGCGCTGGCTGTGTTGGGCGAGCGCCAAGTCACCATCGGGCGCGAACTAACCAAACAGTTTGAAGAAATCGCCACGGTGTCCGCGGCTCGTTTCGGTGACTGGCTGCAAGCAGACAGCAACCGCACACGGGGTGAGTTTTCGCTGGTCTTGCACCCCATGGCGCAGGACAACCCACAAGACGATGCGCCGCGCATTTTGAAGCTGCTGCTGGCTGAACTGCCACTGAAAACGGCCGTCAAACTCACCTCTGACATCACTGGCGCGCCGCGCAACGCCTTGTATGAAGCGGCTCTGATACTGAAAAATACGCCAGGCTAAGCTAAATTTGTTGATTCCGTTTCACAAAAAATAGCCCCGCACCCACGGCCATCAAAATGCCGCCAAAGACGCGGTTTTGAATCCTCAAAGCCCTGGTATCACGAAACAGGTGTTGCAGGCTGCTGGCGGCATACGCATAGCCCGACATCACCACTGTATCGACGGTGACCACGGTCACCGTCATGATCAAAAGCTGCACCCACAAGGGCCGGTTGGGGCTGATAAACTGGGGCAACACGGCCACCATGAAAACGATGCCCTTGGGGTTGGTGACGTTGGTCAAAAATCCCGTGATGCAGCGTTTGCGCCAGGTCAACGGGCCCGCTGCAACTTTTTGTTTTGGGGTGTCTGTTGCCGAGTTGGAACCAGACTGAATCTGAGTTTTGGCCGTCCATTGCGCCCATCCAACGTAAATGAGATAGGCCGCACCTGAAATTTTGACCACGTTGAAAGCCACTTCCGAGGCTACCAACAAGGACCCCACACCTGCGCCAGCAATCAGCAAGATCACCACCAAACCCATCTCTAAACCCACGATAGTGGCACGCGAACGCCTGACGCCGTAAGTCAAACCATGACTCATGGACAGCACGGCACCGGAGCCGGGCGACACCGCAATCAAAATTGAAGCAAATAAAAAGGCGGTCCAAGTGTGCAGTTCCATCGCCTGATGATACCTGCCTCACACAGCCGTCAAACCATTCAAAACGACTTGGGTTTCCAGCGTTTTAGCAGCAGCGCGTTACTCACGACACTGACCGAGCTCATGGCCATGGCGGCGCCAGCGACGACCGGGTTCAAAAAGCCCAGCGCTGCCAGCGGAATACCGGCCACGTTATAGACAAAGGCCCAAAACAGGTTTTGCCTGATTTTGGCAACGGTGCGGTTTGAAATATCCAGTGCCGCCGCCACCAGCGCCGGGTCGCCGCGCATCAGGGTGATGCCCGCCGCGTGCATGGCAACATCCGTGCCATTGCCCATCGCCAGGCCGACATCGGCGGCGGCCAGCGCGGGAGCATCGTTCACGCCGTCACCCACCATCGCCACAATGTGTCCACCCTCCTTGAGCTTGGCTACTTGAGCGGCCTTGTCACCGGGCAACACTTCGGCCATCACCTCGCCCGCCTCCGGCCTCAATCCCAACCGCCGGGCCATGACCTCAGCCGCACCACGGTTGTCACCCGAAATCATCACCGTCTTGATGCCACGCGCACGCAACGCGGCCAGCGCTTCCCTGGCGCCCGGCTTGGGTTCGTCGCCAAAAGCCATCAAGGCCTGCAAAGTCAGGCCCTGCGTGGTGCGTTTGGCCATCGCCGAGACGGTGGCACCTTGCTGCTGCAATTCGTCGGCCTTGGTCGCCAAGGTCCCCAGATTCACCTTCAGCTCTTGCATCCAGCGCAGGCTGCCTATCAAATAACTGTCCGTGCCGACCTCGCCCTCGCTGCCACGACCAGGCACGGCCCGCACATTGTCTGGTGCTTCAATGACCAGGCCACGTTCCTTCGCCGCCACCACCACCGCCCGCCCGAGCGGATGCTCGCTGCCGCTTTGCAGACTGGCCGCTGCCGCAAGTAACCGCGCCTCGTCTGCGGCGTTTTGCGCTTGCGCTACAGCGCCCTCGGGGCCGTCAGCCAGGGCAAACGCCGTCAGGCGCGGTTGCCCCACGGTTAGTGTGCCGGTTTTGTCAAAGGCGATGGTGTCCACTTTGTGCGCCAACTCAAGCGCTTGAGCATCCTGGATCAAAATACCAAATGTCGCCGCCACACCGGTGCCCGCCATGATGGCGGCCGGCGTGGCCAAGCCGAGCGCACAAGGGCAGGCAATCACCAGTACCGCCACGGCGCGAATGACGGCCACTTCAAATGGTTGGCCCGTCAACCACCAGCCCAACAGGGTGCCCAGCGCAATCACCAACACCACGGGCACAAACACCGCGCTGACTTGGTCCACCAGGCGCTGAATCGGTGCCTTGGCCGCCTGCGCGTCTTCCACCAGCCGGATGATGCTGGACAGCACGGTCTCACTGCCGACCGCCTTGACGTGCATCACGATGCGGCCATCACCGTTGATCGAGCCACCCGTTAGCGTGGCATCGCGGTCTTTGGCAACGGGCAAGGGTTCGCCGGTCAGCATGGACTCATCCACTTGGGTGTGCCCTTCCAGCAGCAGACCATCCACCGGCAAACGCTCGCCCGGACGCACCACCAGCCGGTCCCCGACCAGCACCTCGGCCACGGGCACATCCACCTCGCCGTCCACCCCCATCAAGTGAGCGACCTCTGGCCGCAAGGCGTGCAGCGCGCGAATCGCCGAGGTGGCTTGCCGTTTGGCGCGCGCTTCCAGCCATTTGCCTAACAACACCAGCGTGATCACGATGGCTGAGCCTTCAAAATACAGATGGGCCATGCTGCCTGACTCTGCGGTCAGCCACAACCACACCGACAACGCCCAACCCGCTGTGGTGCCTATGGCCACCAGCAAATCCATGTTGCCAGTGAGTGCCTGGAGGGCATGCCAGCCCGCTTTGTAAAAACGCGCACCCAGGATGAATTGCACTGGCGTTGCCAACGCAAACTGCATCCAGGCGGGGAGCATCCAGTGCTTGCCAAACAAATCGCCAATCATGGGCCAGGCCAGCGGTGCCGACAGAGCCAAACCGATAGCTACCGGCATGAACCCCGTCCAAGGCGATGCGTCCTGTGCATCAATCGCAGCATTCGCCGCCACGGGCTCGTAACCTGCATCACGCACCGCGCGGCGCAGTCTGGCCTCCATTTGCGCCGAAGGCGCAAATGCCACGCGCGCCGATTCCGTGGCTAAATTGACGGCAACACCCGTGACGCCGGGTACTTTTTTCAACGCTTTTTCAACGCGGCCTACGCATGAGGCGCAGGTCATGCCACCAATGCCAATATCAAGGTCTTGTGTCGTGAGGGTGTTCATGGTTACATAATAGGCTGATTTCAACCCAGGAGCACCTCATGAACCAAACCTTCAACGTCACCGGCATGACCTGCGGCCATTGCGAAAAAGCCGTTACTCAGGCCATCAAACAACTCGATCCGTTGGCACAGGTCAGCATTGACCGCAGCCAAAACAAGGTCGACGTGCAGTCGCAGCAGCCCCGCGATGCGCTGGCCAAGGCGATTGTGGAAGAGGGCTATCACGTTTCCGCCTGAAAAACGCTATTTATTTTATAGCTACAAAAGCATATAATACGCCGGCTAGAGGTCTATTCACCCCTCATATATCAGTAAATTTTCAAGTGCGTTGAATTGACACTTTTAGAAGCCAAAGCCGCGCCCTGCGCACGCGGGGCTGGTGCGGGCGCAGGGCCAGCATTTGAAACTGGAACAGGCCGATGACGCCGCCATTGATGACACCTACACCGAGCGGCTGTTGAGCTATGCGCTGGCCGCCAGCCAGTGGTACAGCCCCCCTGCCCGTCTCGGGAACATCGGCAACAAGCGCTGCAACCCCAAGCTACCGCAGAGTCTCTTGGTGGTGCCGGCGGTCTACACCTTTGTGGACGATTTGGAACAGGTCTTGACTCGTACCCTGCTGCGCTTGCGTCATCCCATGACGCGGGTTTCGAGCGTGAGCGCACCAGAACCGCAAATAGCTACGAAATAAATAGCTGTTTAGACATATGATTCGCCAGCTACAAGCGAATTTTGCAGTAAAACCGGCATGTGATTCGATCTCACTGCCAGGCAGTACTGGCATCATGCTTGCATTCGCCTGCAAGAACTACTCGACATCTCCCAGCGTGTATTCATCTACCGGAAACGACGGCTCTGTCGTATCCTTGGCCAGTTCATGCTCCATGGCAAGGTGATGCTTGTGGGTCAGTCCACGAAACTCTGAAAACGGACCCATCGGCAAGTAGATGGGTTGCGTAGTGTCTGGGCGAGACTCGGCCAGCCCAGCGACAGTACCGGACTGAACGCGCTCAACTTCTGGCAAATTGGTAAGCTTATTGACCTGCATGGCAACCTTAACCTTTCAAAGACCCGTGTGCGTAGCACCTCCGCTTGACCTTGCGAACGCCCCAAGAAGAAGTTACTACCGTTTTAATGCGTTGTCAAGGTCGAACCTGGTTGCCAATAACGCCGCCGACAGCCGCACCACCGATCGTTCCGATGGCACTACCATTTGTAAGAACAGCACCCCCAACGGCACCAATACCCGCACCGATAGCCGTGTTTTTATCTTGCGTCGACATTCCGGCACAGCCACCTAGACTGAGAAGGATGCCTCCGGCCACTACACTGATCGCAAATTTATGTATCGT
>JASJPN010000139.1:0-2161 GCA_031426635.1 Polaromonas sp. | reverse complement strand
CACTTATCTAGATCCAAAAAAGAATCACTTGCTCGCAGCCCTGCCAGAGGTCGAATGGCTGCGCTGGTTGCCGCAACTTGAAGCGGTAGAGCTGCAACCGGGGCAGGTACTGTACGAGTCAGACAACACGCTAAGTCATGTGTATTTTCCAACCACCGCGATCGTCTCGCTGTTGTATGTGATGGAAAACAATGCCTCGGCGGAGATTGCTGTTGTCGGCAACGAGGGCATCATTGGCATCTCGCTGTTCATGGGGGGCGAGTCCACGCCCAGTCGTGCTGTGGTGCAAAGCGCCGGCCATGGCTTTCGGCTGGAAGCGCAGGCAATGAAAGATGAGTTCCACCGAGCCGGTCCGGTCATGCGCTTGTTGCTGCGCTATACCCAGGCACTTATCACACAAATGACGCAAACAGCCGTGTGCAACCGGCACCATTCGCTGGACCAACAATTGTGTCGCTGGCTTTTACTGAGCTTGGACCGTCTGCAGGGCAGCGAACTCGTGACGACACAGGAGTTGATCGCCAACAGGCTTGGCGTGCGCCGAGAAGGCGTAACCGAGGCCGCACACAAATTGCAAGAGGCTGGACTGATCCGCTACGCGCGCGGCCACATCTCGGTGCTGGACCGTCAGGGTCTGGAAAAACGTACTTGTGAGTGTTATGCCGTGGTCAAAAAAGAATACGATCGGTTGCTTCCTGCGAAGTTGACGGAATAGCGCCAATGGACCCAGCGCCGGATCGCCATGTTGAGAAGTGGTTTCCAAATGCAACACTGTAGGAACGTACCGACATCCTGAACCGTTCGCCGCCTATACCTAAAACGACCGCATAGCTAGATGATGGGGACTCGAACAACGCTACGAGATCCCCATGAACACACCCCACCCTCTGACCTCCGACCCACGCCAGAACCAGTTGCTCGCCGCGCTGCCTGATACTGAATGGCGTCGTTTGCAGCCGTTTCTGGAAATGGTGGAGCTGCCTCTGGGTCAGGTCTTGAGCGAATCGGGCAGAATTCCTGCTTACGTCTACTTTCCGACCACAGCTATCGTGTCACTACTGTACATGACGGAAAATGGCGCATCGTCCGAGATTGCGGTAGTAGGTAACGATGGGGTGGTGGGTATCCCGCTCTTTATGGGCGGCAACGCCACGCCGAGCCAAGCGGTGGTGCAAAGTGCGGGGCAGGGTTACCGGTTGCGCGCGCAATTGGTTAAAGATGAAGTTGACCGTGCTGGCCCGGTGCTGCACATGCTATTGCGCTATACCCAAACCATGATCGCGCAAGTGGCGCAAACGGCCGCGTGCAATCGTTACCACTCGATCGACCAACTCATGTGCCGCCGCCTGCTGCTGGGCTTGGACCGATTGTCGTCTGACGTGTTAGTCATGACCCAGGAACTGATGGCCAATTTGCTGGGCGTACGCCGTGAAGGCGTCACCGCCGCCGCGCTCAAGCTGCAACAAGCTGGCGTCATCCGCTACAGCCGGGGCCACATCGTCGTACTTGACCGTCAGCGGCTCGAACAGCGCACTTGTGAACGTTACGCCGCGGCCAGGAAAGATCGCGGCCAGTTGCAGTCGATGGCCGCCTGACGCGACGACAAGCATCACGACAAACGTCAACCAATCCGCGTCTTCACATAAATGTGCCAAACCGCAATGAACATCGCGGCAATTGCGGGGCCAATAACGAAACCGTTAATCCCAAGCACAGCCAGACCTCCGAGTGTTGAGATCATCACAAGGTAGTCGGGCATGCGCGTGTCCTTGCCCACCAACACGGGCCTCAGCACATTGTCCACCAACCCGATCACGAGCACGCCATAAGCTGTCAGCGCGATGCTCTGCCAAATGGCGCCTGTTATGAAGAAGTAAATCGCTACCGGCAGCCACACCAGTCCAGCGCCAACCGCCGGTAGTAACGAGAAGAAGGCCATCACCACCCCCCACAGCAAGGCCCCGCCGATCCCGAGGAACCAGAACGCGATACCGCCCAGCGTACCCTGGATGGCCGCCACCAGCAGATCGCCCTTGATCGTCGCACGGATAACGGTAGCAAACTTGTCGGACAACTCTTGCTTGTGTGCGGGTGCCAGCGGGATCGCGCGTCGCATGACGTGAGCCAGACGGTCGCCATCGCGAATGAGAAAAAATGCCAG
>JASJPN010000138.1:0-5695 GCA_031426635.1 Polaromonas sp. | reverse complement strand
AATACCGGCCTGTCACGCCGGGGGTCGCGGGTTCGAGTCCCGTCCGCTCCGCCAAAGTTTAAAAGCCTCGTAACTCATTGAGTTACGAGGCTTTTTGCTTGATGGACATGGCAAGAGCCACGCGTTGCTTGCTGGTAAAGCTAGCATCGATATGCACAGTGCTGTTACAGGTCGTTTTCAGCTCGTTTCAAGTGAAACAACGAACGCAAAGCTTCTGGTTTCAGAATTTTGATAGCGCGTTGATTGACCGAGATAATGCCCGAAGCATCCAAAGCTGATAGGGATCGGCTCACGGTCTCCAGGGTCAGGCCAAGGTAGCTGCCAATCTCGCGGCGCGTCATCCGCAAGTGGAAGAGTTGCGGTGACAATTTCAAAGCTGCATGATGCTCTGCCTGCATGCCTAGAAAGCGCGCAACGCGTGCATCTGAGCGTAAGGTACCCAGTGTGACCAAATGGACTTGTTCTTGCACAATCTGGCGGCTGACTACGCGGTAAATGATGTGTTCAAGCTCTTTGCAGGAGTGACCTAGCGCGAGCAACTTGCGAAACGGAATCACAATCAACTCGCAAGCAGACAGCGCAACGACTTCGGAGGTATGGTGATCTTGACAGATTCCATCGCTGCCCAGTAGATCCCCCTTCACGGGAAAGGCGATTACACGTTCATTGCCCTCAGAGTCGAACAGCACGGTCTTTAAAAATCCCGCATTGACGACGTACAAGGCCTCAAAGGCCTGGCCCATATGGTAGGCCTGCTGACCGGGTTTCAGGCAGTGGTGCTGAAACGGCGCGTCTAGTGCTTCATTTTGGGTGTCAATATCCAAGTGTAGTAACTTGCACACGTCTGCAAGTGTTGACCAAAGTGTGCTACGTCCAAGTCGAGCCGTGCAGGTTGGCGGCGTGTCGATTGACGAGTCAGCTTGAATGACAGAGATGTCGGTGTAGGTCATCATTTTGTTCCCCTGTGACTTTTTCCAAGTGAGGATAGTCTAAGATATGACGGCGCTGCAGGATAGGTGGTTTTTGTTTTGGAGTGATATGGCCTTGAACATGATCGCAGTATGTCGGTCAGTACGACAATACACTGTCGGTGCAGGCTGCTTCGAGGTGTCAGATCCGTCTGACAAGGTGTAGGAATCCTCCTACAGTTGGCTACCGATAGGTAGCGCTTCGCGCGTGCGCACAATTTCGGTGATGTCGACAAAGGTAATCATCAACCGTTCCATCTACGCAATCCAAACCAAGGCATAAAAAAAGCGGTTGCCCATTTTCATGGGAACCGCTGGATTGCAAGCTATGGGCTACGCGATAGCGAGGCTGATTTTAGCGTCCAAAAGACCGTGGCGTACCACCGCCAGAACGGCCACGGTTTCCACCGCCGCCAAATCCGCCACCACCACCACCACGGCGGCCACTGCCTGCCATGCTGTCTACGCTGGTACGCAGTGGGTCGGGCTGGCCGCCGCTGTTGCCACGTTGACCGGGGCTGCCTTGGTTGTTGGCGCTGTAGCCAGTGACATTGCGACCCGCATCGTGGCGAACATTGCGCGGTTGGGTGTCGTCACCGAAACCGCCGCCGTTACCACTATTACCACCGCCATTGCCAGTGTTGCCACCATGGTTGATGTTGTTTCCACCACCAAAGCCACCGCCACCGCCGCCGCCGCCAAAGGGACGACCACGACCCTGCGCTGGGCGCTGGGCGGGTAGACGACCATTGGCGTCGCCAGAGAAGCTTTGACCGGGCTGGCTTGGACGACCGCCACGACCAGCGCCGCCACCGCCACTATTGCCGCCACGACCACCGCCAGCGTTGCCGCCACGGCCGCCAGGAGCACCACCACCAGCACCGCTACCAGCGCGGTTCTCACGCACGCGAGCCAACATGTCTGTGCGGGCAGCTTTTGCGGCTGCCGCCATCACGTCGCGGCCCGGGGGTTTGCCTAAGCCGCCCCAGATGGTTTGGCGACCCATAGCCAGAGGTTCGGCTTTTTCACCGGGTTCCGGGCCAAAGCCTTCGACAAACTCCACGTTGATGTTTTGTTTGGTGAAGGCTTCAATGTCCTTCATGAAGCCTTCTTCGTCCAGGCAGACAAAGTTGACAGCCTGGCCGTCTGCGCCTGCGCGGCCAGTGCGGCCAATGCGGTGGACGTAGTCTTCGCTGACGTTCGGGATTTCGTAGTTGACCACGTGCGGCAGGTCGTCAATGTCAATGCCGCGCGCTGCAATATCAGTAGCAACCAAGGCGCGAACATCACCGCTCTTGAAGCCGGCAAGGGCTTGGGTACGGGCACTTTGGCTCTTGTTGCCGTGCAGTGCCATGGCTTCGATGCCGTTTTTAGTCAAAAACTCAGCCACGCTGTTGGCACCAAACTTGGTACGGGTGAAAACCAGGACCTGGCTCCACTTGTTCTCAGTGATGATGTGCGCCAGCAGGGCTTTCTTTTTGGTACGACCGACAGGGTGAATCACTTGCGTGATGCGCTGCACGGTGGTATTGCGCGGTGTGACCTGGATGTGCAGCGGGTCGTTCAGCAAATTGGCGGCCAAGTCGCGAATTTCGTCGCTGAAAGTCGCTGAGAACAGCAAGCTTTGCTTGTCTTTAGGCACCAAGGCCAAGATTTTTTTCACATCGTGGATAAAACCCATGTCTAACATGCGGTCAGCTTCGTCCAAAATCAGCATTTGCACTTGACCGAGGTCGAGCATGCCTTGCTGTTGCAGGTCAAGCAAACGACCAGGGGTGGCGACCAAAATGTCCACGCCTTTTTTGAGCTTGCTGATTTGCGGGTTCATACCGACACCACCAAAAATGACGGTGGAGGTGAGTTCCAGGTATTTTCCGTAAGTGCGGACGGATTCTTCGACTTGCGCGGCCAGTTCACGCGTTGGTGTGAGTACCAAAACGCGAATGCCAATGCCGCCAAATTTGCTTTTTGCGCGCTCGCCCACGCTCAGGCGGTGCAACATCGGCAGCGTGAAGGCTGCGGTTTTACCGGTGCCGGTTTGTGCGCCGCCCAAGAGGTCGCGCCCTTCAAGCACGGAGGGAATGGCTTGGGCTTGAATAGGGGTGGGGGTGTCGTAGCCTTGTTCGAGGACGGCTTTCAAAATGGCAGGAGCCAAGTTCAGTTCTTCAAATTTCATGTGTAGATAAATTGTATTGGCGCTCATCCAGAGCGCTTGGGAATCAGCCCGTCGCCACTACTTATGTTTCGAGTAGTTGCACCAGTCAAAGGCAGATAAAAAGCAAAGTTGGTAAAAATACCTAGGTGCAAAAACGCAGAATAAAACAAAGTTGTATCAGGTTCAGCAGGGTAATCAAACCCCAGCAGGGCGCTGGCGTTGTGTACAACTGGAAGTACACAACTTTTCGATTATCGCATAACTGCGCGCAGCGTGTTTGGCTGCCTCGTTTAGCGCAGCTGGATGCGTTGCAAAGAGCCAGCAGTCAAGCGCAGCACTTCACTACGCGCAGGCGTAGCCGTCAAGTCCCAATCGGTTAGCACGGTACGGCTTAAGTTCGAGCCCAAATCGTGGGTGGCGGGTTGGTGTGTGTGGCCGTGAATCAAGGTAGAAGCTTGGGCAGAGCGCAACCAGTGCGCGGCAGCGTCGTCGTCAACATCGGCATAGGCCAGGTCATCGCGTTGATTTTGCTGGCTCTGCTGACGCATCTGGCGGCCAATGGCTTGGCGCTCAGCCAGCGGTTTGGCCAGTTGTTCCCGTTGCCACTGCGGCTGGCGCACCATGTCGCGAAAAGCCAAATAGCGTGTGTCAGCCAGGCACAGCATGTCGCCGTGGCTGAGCAGATAACGTTGCTGGTTGAAAGTGAGGATGGTGGGGTCGTTCAACAAACGGGCGTTGCAACTTGCCATCATCTGCGAGCCTACAAGGAAGTCACGGTTGCCGTGCATGAACAACACATCCAGGCGGCGGCCAGCGGCTTGCAGGACGAGCGCGCATTTCTCTTCGAAATTCAAGTGAGTCGATTGCGGCGACAAGTCAGGCCGAACCATGTCGTCGCCTACCCAGACTTCAAACAAATCACCCAAGATGAAGACCGCATCAGCTGCTGTGCTTTGCATGTAGTGCTGCCAGGCTGCAAAAGTGGCAGGTTGTGACTCGCACAGGTGCAAGTCAGAAATAAAATCGACCGTGCCCCAATGCTGCGGAGCCACCAGCTCTGCAAATTCGGGCACGGCGGGGTTCATTGACTTAGATCGCGACTGCTTTGGCGATCACGACGTCTTCTTTGGGCACGTCGTCATGAAAGCCTTTTTTGCCAGTTTTGACGGCTTTGATTTTGTCCACCACGTCGGCACCGCCCACGACTTTGCCAAACACGGCATAGCCCCAGCCAGAGCTTGAAGGTGCGGTGTGGTTCAAAAAGCTGTTGTCAGCCACGTTGATGAAAAACTGGGCGGTGGCAGAGTGTGGGTCACCGGTGCGCGCCATGGCGACGGTGTAGTTGACATTTTTGAGGCCATTGTTGGCTTCGTTTTCAATCGGTGCGCCGCAAGATTTTTGGGTCATGCCAGGTTCAAAACCACCGCCTTGAACCATGAAACCGGGAATCACGCGGTGAAAAATGGTGTTGTTGTAGTGACCTTGGTTCACGTAGTTCAAGAAATTCGCGACCGATTTGGGTGCTTTGTCTTGGTCAAGCTCAAGGGTGATGACGCCGTAGCCGGAGATGTGGAGTTCTACTTGGGGGTTGCTCATGGGAATGACCTTAATAATTGAGTAAGTGGGTTGAAGGACTGGATGCTTCCTAAAGTCACGTCACTTGACGATAACTGCAGAATGAACAACGACAGGGGTTTTGGGCACATCGGTCGGGAAAGGACCCCCAGCGCCGGTGGGTGTGGCTTTGATTTTAGTCACCACGTCCAGGCCTTCGACGACTTTGCCAAAAACGGTGTAACCAAACAGCATAGGCGAGCCGGTGAGTTGGCTACGGGGTACGTTTTTGTAGACTCGGCCCTGGTATTCAAATGAGGACACAGGATCACCCGGCGGAATGACGGTGGGATCCAAAAAAGCGTTGTCTTTGACGTTGATGAAAAACTGCGCCGTGGCAGACTGCGGGTCGTTGGTACGCGCCATGGCAAGTGTGCCCACTATATTTTTCAAGCCACCTTTGGCTAAGGCTGCTTGACCTTCATGCTCGACGGGCGGACGTGTTTTTTTCTCGGCATAAGCCACGTCGAACCCGCCGCCTTGCACCATGAAATTGTCAATCACGCGGTGAAAAATGGTGCCATCGTAATGTTTGTCTTTGACGTATTGCAAAAAGTTAGCGACTGTTTTGGGTGCTTTGTCTGGGTACAGCTCAACTACAAAAGCACCGGCCGAGGTGTTGAACTGAACCCTGGGCGCCGTGTCTGCCAGTGCGTAGGGCGTTGCCAGCAGAACAAAGGTGGATATAACTGCACCCAGCAGGCGGCGAGTAAACAAGCGACGAGTGAGTGGTAGCTGGAACATTAAATTGAGCCTTCAAAAAAAAGATTTTCCAAAATTTGCCTTCACGGATCCAGTAGGGAGGTTTGGTGATATCGTCAGATGAAACTTTAGCCTGTTGCGTTAACTTTTTGCCATGACTGGATAAATCAGGCGCATAAAAAACCATCAGCGCGGAGAGGCCGGCTTTGAATTTGGCTTCGCGCCAAGCCTGCAAGATGCCGCGTGCCAGCGCACT
>JASJPN010000137.1:2130-3032 GCA_031426635.1 Polaromonas sp. | reverse complement strand
GAGTTCATGACGCGCATCCACCCATGTCATGATGGCTGCCCCCAGCCAAACCACGGTCACCAGGCCAAGAAGTAGCACCAGCAAGCGCGCCTGCAAAGATTTCAGGCGATGCACGAATTTCATGCGGGGTCTTGGGAACGCAGTACGGTGTAGCCCACGCCGCGCACCGTTTGGATCACATCGGCCTGCAACTTGCGGCGCAGGTGATGAATGTGCACCTCGATCGCATTGCTTTCAACTTCATAGCCCCAACTGTAAAGCTGCTGCTCCAGTTGCTCGCGCGACATGACGCGGCCCGCATTGAGCATCAGGGCGTACAACAAATCAAATTCACGCGTGGACAACGGTACGGCTTCGCCATGCAAGCTAACCTGCCGGGCAGCTTGGTCAAGTTGTACGCCACCACAGCGCAAGACATCCTGCATCTGACCATGCGAGCGTCGCACCAGAGAGCGCAGACGCGCGCCCAGTTCATGCAAGTCCACTGGCTTGATCACATAGTCGTCCGCCCCCAAGTCCAGGCCGCGAATGCGCTCTTGCACGGTGTCGCGGGCGGTGAGCACCAGTACCGGTGTCGTGATTTTTCGCCGACGTACAGACTGCAAAACGTCCAGTCCGTCCTTGAGCGGCAAGCCCAAATCCAGCACGGCCACTGCATAGTCCCCAGACACCAATTCGCGCTCTGCTGCCACGCCGTCACGCACCCAGTCCACCTGGAAACCGAGCTGACGCAGACCAGCTCGCAGGCCATCACCCAACATGGCATCGTCTTCAGCCAGCAAAATGCGCATTAAACATACTCCAGGCTGCTTCAGCTGTCCATCACTTTAGATAACACAGACACAAAGTTTCAGTCATTGCCACGGTCACGAGACCCGTATTTTGCGCTATCTGTGCTGACG
>JASJPN010000137.1:1800-2120 GCA_031426635.1 Polaromonas sp. | reverse complement strand
GACTGCTGGCGGCGCACCCTGCCACTGCAACCACCAACAACCCCAGACCGCCAGCAACATGATGATCGCCAGCGGACGCCAAGTCCGGGGAATACCTTCATTGCATGTGCCCTCTTTTTTGCCAGTCACCATAGCGCGAACCAGATTTTCGCGATGCAGCCAACTGGCGACTGCGACGCCGGCCACATGCACGCCCACCACGATCAGCATGACATTCGACGCGCCCTCGTGCAACTCTCCCACTAAATTGCCGCCCACATCGTTGTAGATGGCCCAGCCCGTGCCGACGATGGCGATGCTCAGCAAGAGCAGCAGCACAA
>JASJPN010000137.1:1048-1790 GCA_031426635.1 Polaromonas sp. | reverse complement strand
CCATCATGGTGCGCACATAACGCATCACGGCAGCGGGGCCGCGCACAAAGCTGGCAAAGCGCGCATAGCGCGTCCCGATCACCCCCCAGAGGATGCGAAAAGCCACCAACCCACCCAGGGTGTAACCCAAGCTCACATGCACCAGACGCCAGCGTTCACTTTCAGCCGTGAGGTAAGCCCCGGCAAAACTTAGCACCAGCAGCCAGTGAAACACGCGTACGGGAGCATCCCACACCCGTATTTTTGATTTTTCTTCGTTCATATTTGCTTACTTTGGAATCTTAATCTCACGCTCGCTAAAGCTGCCCTGTGCCGCATGGGTGTGGCAGGCCGCGCAATTGGAGGCGCTGCCAACCGAGACCCGCTTCCAGATCGCTGGAGACACTTCACGGTCGTTGTGCTTGCGCAAGAACCAGGCTGATTTCGTGATGCGCTCCTGCGGCGGCTCCTCGCTCAGGCGTTTGTAGGTGCCTGCATGGGTGTTAAGCCAGCCCGATATCTCACGCACACTGGCCTCGTCCAGCGAGGCATCGGTGCCGTAGTGCTTATGGAGTGAACCCATCAGGCGCTTCCATGAGGCGCGCGGCAACATACCCGCAGGATAGGCCATATGGCAGGCCGCGCATTCCTGCTGGTATTTGGGCAAGGGCGTAACGCGTGCGCCCGCAGAGTCGGCATTCGCTGCGGCTGAACAAGCCGCTACCAGCCATGCAAGCGTGATTCGGATGAGATTTAAACGTGA
>JASJPN010000137.1:0-1038 GCA_031426635.1 Polaromonas sp. | reverse complement strand
AAACGTGACATCAGGTCCTTTCAGAGAAGTTAATTCGGGCTCAACGTTTGAGTGTCAGCAGCCAGGACAACACATCCGCTTTCTCGCCAGCCGTACATTCGCGGCCCATCACATCGTTGCAATTTCGGCGAAACCATTTTTCAGTCTTGGCGGTATCGGTCAAGCGTTCCGGATTAAAGGCTGGCGCCAGCGGCCCGATCGCCTTACCCGTGCTGGCGTGCTTGCCATCGACTGTGGGCGTTGCGGTATGGCATGAAGCACAACTCCAATCTTTGCCGTGCCTGGTCGTGAAGAGTTGTTGTCCGCGCGCCGGCTGGGCAGGCGCGCCTGCTTGAGCGGTGTAAACGGTGAGTTGCTCAGTTGGCGTGACTGCATACGCTATTGAACTGAACATTGCGGCACCCCAACACAGCATGCGCGATAAATGACGATAGTTCACTTCGATTGGTCTTACTTAAGATCGACACCTTCATTGCCGTCTTGAAGTTCATTACCATCTAAACGCCCATTGTGATTTTTGTCACCAGCCAATCCCTCGGCAGCATCGTCAATTTCGTTGTGATTGGCGTCATAGACGTCTTTGACTTCATCGCCCTCTATAACTCCATTGCGGTCTTTGTCCCCCGCCAAACCTTCCACATCGTCGTCAACTCCATTGTGGTTGGCATCAAAGACCTCACCGGAATCTTTCACGCCATTTTTGTTGCTGTCGATATAGTTCACGCTATCAGCCCCCACAACGCCATCCGTGCCGCCTGAGCCACAAGCCTGCAAGCCTGCCATCAAAAGTCCGGTTAGTACAAAACGTGTGACTAAATTTAGTTTCATGGTTTTCCCCTTTGGTAAATTAAACAATCTTTGAGCCAGGCTGAATAAATTGCCAGCTGAGGAAAGTTTATGGACGGCAACTTAAGGCATTCTTAAGCAGGGAATATCCAAAACTCTAGCGATGAGGAGCACACTGCCCATGCAAAAATCCACGGAAATCAAACCAAAGAGCGCACCACCTCCATCGCTTGCTCAATGCGCTCAACAGCG
>JASJPN010000136.1:4297-5861 GCA_031426635.1 Polaromonas sp. | reverse complement strand
CAGGCCCAGCCGCGCTACACCGTGACTGCCGAGCAATTGCAGCAGGTGGTGGCGCAGCGATTTCCCCGGCGTTATCCGGTGGCTGGCCTGATGGATCTGGCGATGCAAGCACCTGCTCTTCGCTTGCTGCCTGAGCAAAACCGCCTGAGCGCCGGGATGGTGGTCGAAGCTACTGGCCCGGCTCTGCGGCGCAGCCAGACGGGCACGTTCGAGGTGGACTTTGCGTTGCGATACGAAGCCAGCGACCGCACGATTCGGGCCACCCAGTTGCGGTTCAGGCGCTTGCACTTCGCGGGGCTGCTGCCGGCGGCGTCTGAGTGGCTCAACCTGTATGGGCCAGCCTTGGCCGAGCAGTCTTGGCAGGAGGTGGTGCTGCACCAATTGCGCCCGCAGGACCTGGCCATGGCCGATGGCCTGGGGATGCAGCCGGGCAGCATCACGGTGACGGACGCAGGGCTGGTGATTGGCTTGGTGGTCAAGCCGCTCTGATTACAAAAAAAAACGCGACCGAAGGCGCGTTTTTTTGTTCAAGTAACAAGAGCTTACTTGGAAACGACGCGAACCATTTCCAGGCACTTGTTGGAGTAGCCCCATTCGTTGTCGTACCAGGCCACGATTTTGACGAAGGTGCCATCGAGTGCAATGCTGGCGTCGGCATCAAAAATCGAGGTGCGGGTATCACCACGGAAATCTGTGGCGACGACTTTGTCTTCGGTGTAGCCCAGCACGCCTTTGAGAGCGCCTTCGCTTTGCAGCTTCATCTCGGCGCAGATTTCTTTGAGCGTGGCTTCCTTGTTCAGCTCGCAGGTCAAGTCAACCACTGATACGTCAGACGTTGGCACGCGGAAAGACATGCCGGTGAGCTTTTTGTTCAGCGCAGGAATGACCACACCGACCGCTTTGGCCGCGCCGGTGGAGCTTGGAATGATGTTTTCCAAAATGCCACGGCCACCGCGCCAGTCTTTGTTGCTCGGGCCGTCCACGGTTTTTTGGGTGGCGGTTGCCGCATGGACCGTCGTCATCAAACCGCGCTTGATGCCCCATTTGTCATTCAGCACCTTGGCCACGGGAGCCAGACAGTTGGTGGTGCAGGACGCGTTGGAGATGATGGCCTGGCCGGCGTAGGTTTTGTCATTGACGCCGAAGACGAACATCGGGGTGTCGTCTTTGCTAGGTGCAGAGAAGATGACTTTCTTGGCGCCAGCAGCGAGGTGTTTTTCACCGGAGGCTTTGTCCAGGAACAGGCCGGTGGATTCGATAATGACTTCGGCGCCGACTTCGTTCCACTTCAAGGCGGCAGGGTCGCGCTCTTGCGTCAGGCGGATTTTCTTGCCGTTGACGATCAGGGTATTGCCTTCAACCGACACGTCGCCTTTGAAACGGCCATGCACCGAGTCGTATTGCAGCATGTAAGCCAGGTATTCAGGCTCCAGCAAGTCGTTGATGCCCACGACTTCAATGTCGCTAAAGCTTTGAATCGCTGAGCGAAACACATTGCGTCCGATACGGCCAAAGCCGTTGATGCCGATTTTGATAGTCATTTGCTTTTTCTCCTGATTGTTAA
>JASJPN010000136.1:2022-4197 GCA_031426635.1 Polaromonas sp. | reverse complement strand
AGTTACTTCTTCGCCAGCACTTTTTGCACCGTCTCAGCCACATTCTCGGCCGTGAAGCCAAAGTGCTTGAACAGCACCGGCGCGGGGGCGGACTCGCCGTAGGTGTCGATACCCACCACCGCTGCGCAGCCGTATTTCCACCAGCCGTCGGTCACGCCCATTTCGACCGCGATGCGCGGCAGGCCTGCTGGCAACACGCTGGATTTGTATTCGGCCGTTTGGCGGTCAAAAGTGGTGTTGCTCGGCATCGAGACGACCCGAACAGCGATCTTTTTGGTAGCGAGTAGTTCCTGCGCCTTGAGGGCGAGTTGCACCTCGGAGCCGGTGGCGATGATGACGGCCTGCGCTTTTTTGTTCATACCCACCTCAGACGGCTCGGCCAGCACGTAAGCACCTTTGCTGATGTCTTCCAGATTGGTTTTAGGCGCGTAGCTGATGTTTTGACGGCTCAGCAGCAGGGCGGTGGGCTTGGTCTTGTTTTGCAGGGCCACGATCCAGGCCACGGCGGTCTCAGCCGTGTCGCCCGGACGCCAGACATCCAGGTTAGGGATCAAACGCAGGCTGGCGGCGTGCTCAATCGACTGGTGCGTGGGGCCGTCTTCGCCCAGGCCAATGCTGTCGTGGGTGAACACATGCACCACGCGCAGCTTCATCAGCGCGGCCATGCGGATGGCGTTGCGGGAGTAGTCGCTGAAGGTCAAAAACGTACCGCCGTAAGGGATGAAGCCGCCGTGCAGCGCCACGCCGTTCATGATGGCGGCCATGCCAAACTCGCGCACGCCGTAGTTGATGTGGCGGCCGCCAACCATTTGCCCGTTCGCGGCTTCGTTTTGCACCACGTCGCCAGCCAGGTCAAAGCGCAAGTTGGGTGTGCAGGTGGTGTTGGTCAGATTGGAGCCCGTCAAATCCGCCGAGCCGCCGAGCATTTCGGGCAGGGCCGCAGTGAAGGACTCCAGCGCCAGTTGCGACGCTTTGCGCGAGGCCACGGTCTCGGCCTTGGTGTGGGCTGCGACGACGGTGTCAAACGCGGTCTGGTTGAAGTTTTTCGGCAAATCGCCCTTCATGCGACGTACAAATTCTTTGGCGAGGTCGGGGAAGGCGGCTTTGTAGGCGGCGAACTGCTCGTTCCAGGCTTGCTCGGTCGCGCTGCCAGCGGCTTTGGCATCCCAGGCGGCATAGATTTCTTTGGGGATGACAAACGGGGCGTGCGTCCAGCCGAGCGCGGCGCGGGTCAGTGCGATTTCTTCCACGCCCAAGGCCTCGCCGTGCGCTTTGGCGGTGTCCACACGGTTCGGGCTGCCTTGGCCGATATGGGTTTTGCAGATGATCAGGGTGGGTTTGTCTGCACGGGTCTTGGCATCCGTGATGGCCTGGCTCACCACGGCGGCGTTGTGGCCGTCAATCGGGCCAATCACGTTCCAGCCGCAGGCGGCAAAGCGCAGCGCGGTGTTGTCGATGAACCAGGGGGCGACCTGGCCATCAATCGAGATGCCGTTGTCGTCGTACAGTGCAATCAGCTTGTTCAGCTTCCAGGCGCCGGCCAAGGCGGCGGCTTCGTGGCTGATGCCTTCCATCATGCAGCCATCGCCCATGAAGACGTAGGTGTGGTGGTCGACGATGTTGAGAGTCGTGTCACCTTGCTTGCGGTTGAACTCTTTGGCCAGCAGCTTCTCGGCCAGCGCCATGCCGACGGCGTTGGTGATGCCTTGGCCGAGCGGGCCGGTGGTGGTCTCGATGCCGGGCGTCACGCCGACTTCAGGGTGACCGGCGGTTTTGCTGTGCAGCTGGCGAAAGTTCTTCAACTCGGCCATCGGCAATTTGTAGCCGGTCAGGTGCAGCACGGCGTAATTGAGCATCGAGGCGTGGCCGTTGGACAGCACAAAACGGTCGCGGTTGGCCCAATGCGGGTTGCTGGGGTTGTGTTTGAGGTGGTCTGACCACAGCGCTACCGCCATGTCGGCCATGCCCATAGGCGCGCCAGGGTGACCCGAGTTGGCAAGTTGGACGGCATCCATTGCGAGTGCGCGAATGGCATTGGCCATGAGGTTGTGATCAGCCATGAGAAAAAGTGCTCCGAGTGTCTAAAGAAGGTAGGGGGAGAGGCAAAATGAAGGGAAATCCGTGGACATCCCAAAAATTCTGTTTCAGGGTAAACCCCGCCATTTTACTGGGCTG
>JASJPN010000136.1:0-1922 GCA_031426635.1 Polaromonas sp. | reverse complement strand
CTGCGCAAAAAATGCCAGTGTGCGCTCCCGCGCCAGGTGGGCCGCGGCGGCGTTGTACGAGCCCCGGTGGTCACAATTGAAGCCATGGTTGGCTGAATAAATCTGCACACGAACCTTCGGCTGTGCGGCGGCAAAAGCCTTCACCGTCTCGAGCGGGATGGCGTGGTCCTGGTCGCCAAAATGCGCCAACACCGGGCAGTGCGGCTGGCGCGCAGGCTCATGGCCCACCGTCATGCCGCCGCCGTAGTAGGGCACGGCAGCGCTGATGCCAGAGAGGGTGCAAGCGGCGCGCCACGTCAGCAAGCCGCCCCAGCAGTAGCCGACCACGCCCACTTTGCCGCCCTTGATTTGCCCCAGGACAGGCAATTGCTTGGCTGCAAAGTCAATCGCCGCCTGTACGTCCTGCATCACCTGTGGCGCGATCGCTTCGGCGGATGCTTTCAAGGCCACCCCTGTGTTGATGTCTTCGGGCGTGTAGCCCAAATTCACGCCCGGTTCTACGCGGTGAAAAGTGGAGGGCGCGACCGCCAGGTAGCCTTGTGCAGCGTAGCCGTCAGTCACCGCCTGGATGTGACTGTTGACGCCAAAAATCTCCTGTAGCACCACGACGGCCCCCTGGGGTGCGCCGGCAGGCTGTGCAACGTAAGCCGGAAAGACAAAACCGTCGGCTGAGGTGATGTTTTGAAAACGACCCATGATGACACTCCTTATAAATCTGTGCGCAGCTTCCACATCTCAGGAAACCGCACCACGTCGAGTCTGTTGCGCAAATAACGCATGCCGCCGGTGCCACCCGTGCCACGTTTGACGCCGATGATACGCCCGGCGGTGGTGACATGCCAGTGGGTCGCGGCAGGCGACTAGCCAGGCTTTTTTTATGGCAGGGGTGAAGGTATCATTGGCTTAAACCGACGACATAAAGGCATAATTTTCACCATGATGCAACCTAGTCCCTTTCCGATGAATCGCCCCAGACGCCTGCGCCGCGATGCCTTTACCCGCAACCTGGTGCGCGAAAACGCACTCACGCCGAACGATTTGATCTATCCGGTGTTTGTGCTCGATGGCAAAAATCGCCGTGAAGTCGTCGCGTCCATGCCCGGTGTCGAGCGACTCAGCCTGGATTTGCTGTTGCCGGTGGCGCAGGAGTGCGTCCACTTGGGTATTCCGGTGATGGCGCTCTTCCCGGTGATTGACGCCAGCTTGAAGACGCCAGACGGCAAGGAAGCTTTCAACCCCGACGGCCTGGTGCCACGGGTAGTGCGTGAGTTGAAGAAACAGTTCCCCGAACTGGGTGTCATGACCGATGTGGCACTCGACCCCTTCACCAGCCACGGCCAGGACGGCTTGCTTGATCCTGATCCGGCCGAGAACAACTACATCATGAATGATGCCACCGTGGAAGTGCTATGCAAGCAAGCGCTTACTCAGGCGCAAGCCGGTGTGGATATGGTCGCGCCCAGTGACATGATGGATGGCCGCATTGGTGCGATTCGTCGGGCGCTAGAGGCCAACGGCTTCATTCACACCCGCATCATGGCTTACAGCGCGAAGTACGCGTCGGCGTTTTACGGCCCGTTTCGCGATGCGGTCGGCTCCGCGGCCAACCTCGGCACCGCCAACAAAAAGGTCTACCAAATGGATCCCGGCAACAGCGACGAGGCGCTGCGCGAAGTGGCACTGGACATTGCCGAAGGGGCCGACATGGTGATGGTCAAGCCCGGCATGCCGTATCTGGATATCGTGCGCCGGGTCAAGGACGAGTTCAAGGTACCCACCTTTGCCTACCAGGTCAGCGGCGAGTACGCCATGCTCAAGGCCGCCGCGCAAAACGGCTGGCTGGACCACGATGCGGTGATGATGGAGAGCCTGCTGGCCTTCAAGCGCGCGGGCGCGGACGGCGTGCTGACTTATTTTGCGAT